>CAYMYK010000310.1:0-2604 GCA_964394625.1 uncultured Pirellulales bacterium | reverse complement strand
TTTACTGAACAAGCAAAGTATTCGTGTTAAATTGTATCTGTCCAGCATGAACCATCGGATAGAGAATTTCGAGGAGCGACTAAAACGGCTTGAAGAACACTTGAATAAGTAAACCATTCATCGAAAAAGAGTTCAAGATGACCGGCTAAAGAATCTGTGACGAGTACGTTCCCGGCTTTTTGGAACCTTCAGTTCGGAGCCGGGAAAAAGTAATATCAGTCAGTCCAATTTTTGAAAGGAGTTGTCTCATGAGCAAAAGTCAAACTCGAATCTTTATCTCTGTTCTCTGTCTTGCATTATTGGGCGCCTTCATCGCCGGGTGCGAGGAACAAGCCGGCACGGCGACGGCCGGCAAAGCCGAACTAAAGCCAGCCGCCGCCAAGGCTCAAACACTCGGGCCATACGACTTCTCATCCAACTGGATGGATGAAGAGGGCTTCATCAGCAACTGGCTTATCATCGGAACATTCCCAAATCCCGGTGAAAGACCCGACAACAAGGGCTTCAACGTCGATTATCTCGGCGGAGAGGCAAACTATACGCCCACCAACGGCAAAGAAGTCAAAAAAGCCGACGGCACTGCCGTCAAGTGGCAGCAGTATAAGTCCACCTACACCGAAATCAGCTTCTTTGCGGTCGATTCCCTCGGCCTCGATTACAACCAGGAAGACGTCCTGACGTACTCGGCCTGCTGGCTCGATGCCGACGCCGACAAGAACGTCGAAATCCGCATCGGCTCCGACGACGGATACAAGCTCTGGCTGAACAACAAGCTTGTCGGCTCCGAGCACGTCTATCGCGGCGCTGAGATGGACCAGGAAATCTATCCCGTAAAGCTCAACAAGGGAATGAACCTTATCCTGCTCAAGGTTGACCAGGACTGGGGCGAGTACGAGTTTATGCTGCGCGTCGTTGACAGCGACGGCAAGAAAGTTCCCGGCATCAAGGTCTGGAACTAAGAGTGAACGCCTGATATAACCAGCCGGCCGGGCCGGCCCGGCCGGCTGGTTTTGCGTTTTCTCATCGGCTTCAAACCACCGGAGCCGGACTCGCAAAACTCACCGGAGCAGACAGAGCCGGGATTTTTTGCCGCGACAAAACGAGCATCCGGCGGTAAAATAACGCCCGCTATGAAGCTCGTTGTTGCAAAATCACGTTTGAAGGGCAAAGTCGCCATCCCCGGCTCGAAATCCCACACAATCCGCGCCGTGGCAATCGCCTCATTAGCCGAGGGCCAAAGCACCATCCGCGGCCCTCTTGTCTCCAGCGATACGCTTTCGGCAGTCGCCTGCTACAAGGCACTCGGCGGCGCCATCGACACTTCCAGCCGCCATTTCTGGAAGGTAACCGGCACCGCCGGCCAAATCAAAACACCGAAAGAAACCATCGACGTCGGCAACTCGGGAACAACGCTTCGCATCGCAATGGGTTCGTCGGCACTGGCAGAGCCGGGCAGGACAACCACCTTCACCGGTGACGAGCAAATTCGGACAAGACCGGTCGGCCCGCTGGCCGAAGCCCTGCAGCAGCTCGGTGCGAAATGCACCTTCCTACGCGACAACGGCAGGCCGCCTGTTACCGTCTCCGGCCAAATCAAAGGCGGCAAGACCACCATCGCCGCATCGACAAGCCAGTTCCTCTCGTCCCTGCTGCTGTGTGCGCCGCTTGCGAAAAACGATACCGAAGTCAATGTCACCCTGCTCAACGAGCCGGGCTATGTCCAAATGAGTCTCGACTGGCTCGACAAACAAAATATCCAATACGAGAACAACAACTTTAGAAATTTCAAAATCAAAGGCGCCCAGAGCTATCAGCCGTTCGACGCCGACATCCCCGCCGATTTCTCCAGCGCAACCTTCTTTCTCTGCGCCGCCGCCCTGCTCGCCGATGAGGTGACTCTTACCGGCCTCGACTTTACCGACAGCCAGCCCGACAAGGCCGTCGTCGATTACCTCCGCAAAATGGGCGCCGACATCACCGTCAATCCCGATTCGGTCGTCATCAAGGCCGCCCAGCTTACCGGTGTCGAAATCGATATGAACGCAACCCCCGACGCCCTGCCCGCTATGGCCGTGGCCGCCACCTTCGCCAAAGGTGAGACCCGATTAGTCAACGTCCCTCAGGCGAGGTCCAAGGAGACCGACCGCATCGCTTCTATGGCCGAGGAGCTTAAAAAAATGGACGTCGATGTCGAAGAGCTGCCCGACGGCCTTATAATACGGCGAAGCCGGCCAAAACCTGCCGCCCTCGACGGCAGAAGCGACCATAGAATTGCTATGGCACTGTCGCTGGCGGCAATGGCCATCGAGGGCCAATCCACCATCGACACCGCCGAGGCGATTGCCGTGACCTTCCCCGATTATGTCGAGTTGATGAATTCCATCGGGGCAAAAATGGAAACAGCGAAATAACGGCTCCATGGCTCCATATATAAGCTCCGAAATTGGTCATCGGTTTGAGGACTGGGCAGAACCCCCGGCATAAAGCCGGGGGCTTACGGTGGAAAATTGGGTTCGTTTTGGGTTTGAATTGGGTTTGTTTTTTTGTGGCCGGGAGGTCATATATTTTACATAAGCCCTTTTTGCATAGAGGGTTAGGTGTATT
>CAYMYK010000309.1:0-2654 GCA_964394625.1 uncultured Pirellulales bacterium | reverse complement strand
GATGTTTCCTAATTTGTTGGCGACGAATTATGGAGTTTTGTTAGAGTGCCTAAATATCACGGGAAAGAACTAAACATTGAAGATGTTAATATTGATCTTCCAGACACCTGCTTGCATGATTGTGAAATAAAGAAAGGAGGGAAAATTTATTACGTGAACGTCAAGATAACAAATGCAGAGACTCGGGACAACAAAAATGATATTGCGGCGGTTGAGAAGCTATACATGCAATATAATGTAAATCGAGATTACAGGCTTGTGTATGCGATTTTTGGGTTTAAGTTCCGGAACATTAATATTTCGTTCGTAAAAAATTACATTCATATGTTCTCTCCGCAATTTCTTCCGGTTTATGTCAATCCGAGGAATGACAAACTTCAGGCCTATTACAAAGCTGATGCAGAGGAAAGAACCAGGGACGAGTTTTTGCGGCTACTTCGTGAAAATTCCAGGAGTATAAAATTATGATGGATTACGAACTATATAACGAAGATTTTCTCGTAGCGGTAAATGGGATCGAAGACGAAAGTATTGATCTTGTTATCGCGGACCCCCCCTATTGCCTAGGAAAAGATTATGGTAATGGGTCTGACAAAAAAAACCCCAATGAATTTTTACGATGGACGGAAAGTTGGATTCTTGCAGTTATACCTAAAATTAAAAAAAGCGGCGGATTATATATTTTTGCTACTTGGCAATTTTCTCCTGAAATATTTGTCTTTCTGAAAAAACATATGATTATGATCAATGAGATCATTTGGGATAGGCGGGTCCCCAGTATGGGCGGAACTACAAGAAAGTTCAGCTCTGTACATGATAATATTGGTTTTTTCGTTAGATCGAAGAAGTATTTTTTTAATTTAGATCCCATAAGAATACCATATGATCCTGAAACAAAAAAAGCTCGAACTCGGTCAATATTTGTCGGTAAAAAATGGTTGGAAATAGGGTACAATCCCAAAGATGTGTGGTCGATATCAAGGCTCCACCGGATACATAGTGAGCGAGAAGATCATCCTACTCAAAAACCGTTAGAAATTATTGAAAGAATGGTTAAGTCTAGTTCTCCTAAAGGAGGGCTGGTTTTAGACCCATTTGCTGGAACAGGCACAACAATAGAAGCGTGTATTAGAAATAAGAGGAAATGCATATCCTATGAACTGAATTCAAAATACTGTGAAATCATCAGAAACAGGATTAAAAAAGCGACTGCCCAAGCTGAACTACCATTCCCCGAAAAAATCATTCAACCTGACCTCTGTTCCGCTGAGCTTCATAGCGGCAGTTGAGCTTGGTCGTTGTAAGGTTACATCATGACATTGTAAGCTTACATCGTCAAATTACAGCTTTACACCGTGGCATTGCGGGATTAATTCAAAGTGTTTCCTTTGACGGCAAGTGCGGGGGTGTGCCTCGCCAAGCTTAAAGCATAATCCAGTGCGTTGAAATCCTGCCGAAAAAGGTGCTTTATAAGCACATAAATATCGCCGTCTTACAGGCAGGCGAAATATATTGAATTATGATTATTCTAATTTTAAGGGCTGATCTTTTCGGCCATAGTCATCCTCGTGACGAACCTGATCTTCGGCTTTCCACTCGCCAAAACTTATTACAAGAATTCTGCCCGTCTTTTGCTCGGTCCAGAAGCGATGTTTAACGCCAGGTCTTATAAGTATCTGGTCGTCATTATGTGGGTGGTGAATTTTTTCATTGACTTCAATGTAACAATTATCGTCAAGAAAATGAAACAGTTCCGAGCGGACCTGATGAGAATGCAGGCTTGCCCGTTGGCCTGGCTTGACCGTTGTCAGATCGACAGAGCAGCACTGGTTTCGTACGAGCATTTGTACAATACCCCAAGGCCGAACCGATCTGATGGTTTTGGATTCTTCGTTCATCTTATCCATGTATAAATACTAACTGACATCTCCCATTTAAACTGTTAAAAAGCATACTTTTCTCTGTACGACACCAATAATCTTACCAAATTCACTTTGAACCAGCAAGAAATCCCGAACCATCGGGGTCACCTCGAGCATAGCTCCACCCTGTCACCCTGAGCGAGGCGTAGCCGAGTCAAAGGGTCTATCAAACCTGTCCCTTCGGCAGACTCAGGGCAGGCTCTGAGTGTAGGAGTTTACACTGAGTGAAATCGAAGTGAAGGAATCAATTGAAAGGCGGCAAGCACGGGGTTATATGGCCGGACACCTTTAATTTCCCCAGCTGGTTAGGCCGGGTCCGTGCTTACGACTGCCAAATATGGTGGTCTCAATTCAAGCACTGCCTGAAACACACGCATTTGGCCGTTCCCGCCGGGACGGATAAGGTACTCACCTCGGGTGGGCACGCCCGGGCACCATTGCTCCCCAACTTGGAATCCTTGGCGCCATTGCCCTTTCCTGGAAAACCATTCAACAGTCGGCAACACGGAGCGCTGCACAGGATGGATAAGCCGTTGCACGAGAAATGCAGACGCCAGCCCTTTTCCGGAAGGGAGGGTATGCGGAACCCGGATCCTCTCCGGTATCGGCCGCCATTCGCCTTGTCCGACGAAGCGGTAACTCTGGCAATCGACTGCTTGCGCTGTACCTCCTCGCGCAAGAGGATCTCTGCCACTACCACAAGAGCAAAAGACAAACACCGTGCCTGCCGCG
>CAYMYK010000308.1:0-2655 GCA_964394625.1 uncultured Pirellulales bacterium | reverse complement strand
AATCCTATCGGCAAAAAGACCTGGCAGACTTTATTTCGTGGACTGAGTACTAGAGGCATTTGCCGAAAAAAAGTCCCCCAAGCGCTATGTCTCGCTCCATAATCGGAACACATACCGAAACTATCCCCGCGTGGCAAAGGCAGATATATGGCTGGCCCGTCTCGAAGGCAATGCTCAAGCTGCGAAGCCGGTCCTGAAAACACCTTTTGCCGCCGCCTCTCGAACGCCGCACCACTTTGCAAAATTCACTCGTACAGTCAGCCGAGCACAATCCCGCAATCGCCTCGCCGTCAATACTCAATGTTTCCAGCCCAAACCGGAATTGCCTGCGAAATGTCCTTTCTACCCGCCTGAAGTGGGTGCGCTTGAAGTATTCTGTCAGCCGGTTGTCACATTTCTTTTTCCTGACCATCCACTATCCCTTGTCGGCACACCAAAAAACCGCAAATATGCAGCAGAATAATTATACAACTTTTCGCCCGAATAGTCAAACACGGCCCTGAAAGCCGCTTATGTTGTACAATAACCTATGCGTAGTATGCTGCATCCCCCAATTCTAAGCTGTTTTCTCAGGGCTAACAGCAGAATAGTTCAACGACAGCCTGGATTCGGGTCTTGATGTAATCCGAGATGGTTGCTACTATTTGGCTGTGTAATCTGAGCTTAAGGAGATAAATATGGCGGTGTACAACGAAGTCAAAATGATAAAAACCCTTATCGGCAAATTAAAGCACGGGTCAGACCTGCTGGAGCAACTGACCGAAATCTGCCGGAGCAATAATACTCGTCTCGGTCGCATCGAGGCAATCGGTGCGGTCAAAAAGGCCCGGCTGGGTTACTACGACCAGCAAAAACGCCAATACAAAACGCTCGATATCGACAGGCCGATGGAGATAACCTCGCTCATCGGCAATATATCACTTCGCGACGGCGAGCCGATGGTCCACGCCCATCTGACACTCGCCGACTCCGATGGAACCAGTTATGGCGGACATCTTCAGCCCGGGACCATCGTTTTTGCCGGCGAGTTCATAATAGACGCCTGCGAAGGGCCACAGCTTGACCGCAACTATGACGACCAGACCGGCCTGGCATTGTGGGAAATCTGATTCAAAACGACCCGATGTCGCCAAGCCCGTTACCTTATACCGCTTAGAGCGGATGGGTGGGCCGGGCAAAAACAAATCCTGAAAAATTTGTTTTTTTTCAGAACAATACTCAGCCTGGCCGATATAATATGCTGGTTCAATAATGATTTGCTCCCGCGCGATACCTTCTCAGCGCTGTTAATGTTGTGGGGATGTCATCGTGAAAGTACTGTTTGTAAACCCGGACTACCCGGATACCTTCTGGAGTCTGAAAAACGCCCTGAAGTTCATCTCTAAAAAGGCGTCTCTGCCGCCGCTCGGTCTGCTCACCGTCGCAGCGATGCTGCCGGAAAACTGGGAAAAACGCCTTGTCGATATGGCTACCAGGAAACTGCGTGATAAAGACATCCGCTGGGCCGATTATGTGTTTCTAACCGGGATGTTCATTCAAAGGCAATCTATTCGCTGCATCATAGACAGATGCAAAAAACTCGGCGTCCCCATCGTCGGCGGCGGGCCGCTGTTTAGCGCGGTGCCCGAAGACTACGGCGATGTTGACCACCTCGTGCTAAACGAAGCCGAAATCACCCTGCCGATGTTTCTCAAAGACCTTGAAGACGGCTGCCCGAGGCATATCTACCACTCTGATGATTTCCCCGATATGAAACAGACCCCCACTCCGCTGTGGGACCTGCTTGACAAAAAGCGATATGCCCTGATGGCTGTCCAGTATTCTCGCGGCTGTCCCTTCAACTGCGACTTCTGCGACGTCACCAGGATGTTCGGCCACCGGGTGAGGACAAAATCCAAAGAGCAGATTGTCGCCGAGCTTGAAAGTCTCTATGCCGCCGGCTGGCGGGCGCCCGTCTTTGTCGTTGACGACAATTTCATCGGAAATAAAAAGACGCTCAAAGAAAACGTCCTGCCGGCGATTATCCAGTGGATGGAGAAAAGAAAGTACCCCTTCTCGTTCAACACACAGGCCTCAATAAATCTCGCCGACGACGATGAGCTGATGCGTATGATGGTCGATGCCGGCTTCGACTGCGTCTTTGTCGGTATCGAAAGCAGCGACGAAGAAAGCCTCGCCGAGTGCAACAAGCTGCAGAACAAAGGCCGAGACCTCGTCGCCTGCGTAAAAAAAATCCAGAGCTTCGGTATGCAGGTCCAGGCCGGCTTCATCCTCGGCTTCGACAGCGACAAAAGCTCAATCTTCGAGAATATGATTCGATTCATTCAGCAAACCGGCATCGTTACCGCGATGGTTGGTCTGCTCAACGCACCTCGCGGAACAAAACTCTACGACCGCATGCTGAAAGAAAACCGCCTGCTCAGAAACCCCACCGGGGACAACACCGATTTTTCGATGAATTTCGTCCCCAGGATGAGCCGCGAAGACCTTATCAACGGCTACAGAAAAGTCGTCAGGACGATTTACTCGCACAAGTATTACTACGAGAGAATTTTGACGTTCTTTAAAAATTACAAGCCCCCACGAAAGACGAAAGTCAAATTCAGCTTCGCCGACATCAGGGCGCTTCTCAAATCCGTCTGGCGGATTGGAATT
>CAYMYK010000307.1:0-2663 GCA_964394625.1 uncultured Pirellulales bacterium | reverse complement strand
AGAAAAGCAATTACGTAAAATATATGACCTTTGGCCTGCAAAAAAACGAACCCAAAACAAACCCAATTCAAAGCCAAAACGAACCCAATTTTCCGCCGAAAAACCCCGGCTTTATGCCGGGGGTTCTACCCAAACCCCAAACCGGCGACCCGCCAGGGCCGCGCAGAACCCGCACCTCCCTTGCCCCTACAACCCGCATATTTTACCCATTTTAATGGGCAATCTGCATTTTCGGCCAAAAAATAAGGCCGAGCCGCTGCACGGCAGGCCTCGAACCAAATATCCAACAATACACCCTAACCCCTATTCGCTATTATCTAATCCTCATCCTCATCCACCGACACATACCCCCGCTGGCCCTCGCTGACATACGCCGGCTCGCCCTCGCCCGCACCGTCCCCAGCCGCCCGCTCCTGCTCCATCTCACTATACATCCGCTCCCAGTCCTCCGGCTTTATCATCACCTCGCGCGCCTGGCTGCCCTTATACTCGCCTAATATCCCCATCGCCGCCATCTGCTCTATCATCCGCGACGCCCTGGCATACCCGACGCTCAGCCGACGCTGCAGCAGCGAGACACTGCCGCGCTTGCTCTCGAGCACAATCCGGACCGAATCGTCAAACAGCTCATCGGTAACCATATCTGCCGTATCGGGCCGGCCAAGCTGGGTAAGCTCCGGATGATACTGCGGCTCGGCAACCTCCTTGAGATGCCTCACTATCCGCTTCACCTCGGCTTCATCGACAAACGTCCCCTGCGCGCGGACCAAATCGCTCGTCCCCGGCTTCAAGAACAGCATATCGCCCTGGCCTAAAAGCGTCTCGGCGCCGTTCTGGTCCAGGATAATCCTGCTGTCCATCCTCGCCGCCACCCGAAAGCCAATCCGCGTCGGCATATTCGACTTGATAAGACCCGTCACCACCGTCGCCTGCGGCCGTTGCGTCGCCAAGACAATGTGAATCCCCACCGCCCGGCTCTTCTGGGCAAGCCGAACAATATAGGCCTCTATCTCCTTCGCCGCCGTCATCATCAAGTCCGCCAATTCGTCGATTACGATTACAATGTAAGGCAGCTTCTTCGGTATCTGCGCCTCCTCGTCGGCGCTGGTCGGCTCGAACCTCCGCACAATCTCCTCGGCCCCCAGCCCGTTGTAGTCGCCGATATTCTTGACTCTCGCCTCTGCCAAAAGCGAATACCGCTCGTCCATCTTGACCGTCGCCCATTCCAAAATCTGCACCGCCCGCCGGGTCTCGGTTACTATCGGCGTCATCAAATGCGGTATCGTATTGAACGCCGTCATCTCGACCATTTTCGGGTCTATCATAATCATCTTGACCTCATCTGGCCGACGGGTCAAAAGTATCCCTGTTATTATCGAGTTTATGCACACGCTCTTGCCCGAGCCGGTCGTGCCGGCTATCAGCAGGTGCGGCATCTTCGTCAAATCGGAAACCAGCGCCTCGCCCGCCGAGTCCTTGCCCAAAAACAGAGGTATCGCCATTTTCGCCGGCCGGTTCCCGGCTAACTCGAGCATATCCTTCATCCGAACCTTCTCTTTTTCGCTGTTGGGAACCTCCACCCCGATTGTATGCTTTCCCGGCAGGGGCGCAACCACCCGCACCGCACCGACGCCGAGCGCCCGGGCTATATCGTTGGAAAGCGAGCTTATCTGGCTGACCTTAACGCCGGCCGCAAGCTGAAGCTCGAACATTGTCACCACAGGCCCGGTCTCCGCCGCCACCACCCTTGCATTTATGTTGAACTCCAGGAGCAGCCGCTCCAGCGCGCCGGCCTTGGCCTTGACCACCCGCTCCTGAACCGAGGCAAATCCATGCTCCGCCTCGTCCAGCAAATCCAGAGGCGGCAGCGTATAATCGTCATAGCTCGGCTGTTCGTACGCCTTATTGGGCTTGGCCAGCTTCGATTTCTGAAGCCGAACCTCGAGCGGCATACCCGAGACCGTCTCGCCGCCGACGCCGCCGGCCCTGTGCTCGGCACCCTGCTGCTTCACCCCGGCCGCAGCGGCAGCCGGCGAAAACACCGACGGCCCGCCCTGCCTGTCGCTCAGCCGGCGCCATATCCTGCCCAGTGCCCGCGACTGCTGCCTCGCCGCAGAAAAGCCCGGCACAAACACGCCAAGTCCTTTCCCAAAACCAAACAGCAACCACCGGACAACCGCCGCAACCACACTATCGGCAAGCAGAGAAAGACCCACCGCCCAGACGGACGCTAAAAGGATACCGGCGCCCAGCGATGCAAAATAATGTCGAAGCAGCTCAACCGACGCCACCCCTAACACCCCGCCCGAACCTACCGGAAACCCATAAACCGAATGAGGCCAGAATATGTAAAAGGTACTCGACGCGGCCGTTGTCACCAGCCCAAGGCCTACCGAACGCAGTATCGGCTGGTCAGGCCGTTTGCCGGCAAACCTCGCCGCCAGGAACCAAAGCCCGGACACAAGCACCACAAACACACCGGGCCCGACAAAGTACAGCAGATAGTATGCAAAAAGCGCCCCCGCCGACCCGCACCAGTTCGCCGACGGGGAATTGTGCGGATACACAAAGCTGCTCGGCCAGTCGCCGATATCAAAGCTCAGGCAGCTACAGAACAGAACCAGCAGCGCCGCCGCGGCCAAACACTCCAGCGCTTTTGTGCG
>CAYMYK010000306.1:0-2695 GCA_964394625.1 uncultured Pirellulales bacterium | reverse complement strand
CAGCCATTCCACATCAAGCCGGCTAAATCGCCTCCGTAATATCTCGACGCCGCCGAAGTCCCCTTTCTGAAGTCCCTTTGCCGTCCCTTTTGGTCTCATACATAATATTATCAACTACCCAATGCTCGTTCCTTTACTTTTTCAAAGGTCAATAATTACGGCACAGACAAGATGAAGCAGACCCAAATAATTCTCAGGTTTCTTTTCCCGCCGCGTCAATATGCGGCTGAAGCGGTTCATCCAGCTATGCGTCCCTTCCACAACCCAACGACGGGCCTTGGAGCCGGCTTGCCGCTTAATAGCCTGTGCCTCTTCGCCGCGAGAACGGATATGGGCGGTATAGCCAAACTCCTTCACCAAGTCTCGTACCTCACCGGAATCATAACCTTTGTCCAGACACATACCCTGAGCTTTTTGCTTTGTAGGCTTACGCACTCTAACAAAACATAGGCCGTCATTTCGAGCTCAGCCGAGAAATCTATTCAAATAGTTCCGCGAAGCGGCTCCTTATTGTGCATATCAGGTTTTGTTAGAGGCCCTGAATATGATGTCAGTTGCCTTAGAGGACCCCCGGCATTTTTTGACCATAATTTGTCAAAAAGTCTTGACAGCCCGCAAAGTCGGTCATAAATTGCATTTGAGGTAGTGTCGTCGCCACTACCCGGGGACGGATTTTGCCAAATACCTTTTAATGAAAGGAAGCATAAAATGGCAAAGAAAAAGAAAGCGGCAAAAAAGAAGGGGACAAAAAAGAAAGCCGTCAGGAAGGCGGCCCCCAGCCGAGTATGGTCAACAAAAGACGTCAACCTACTTAAAAAGCTCTTCGGCACCAATCCCACTTCCGGGATAGCCAAAAAACTCGGCCGCAATACCGACGCCGTGAAGAAAAAGGCATCCAGGATGGGACTCAAAAAATCCAGGCGATACCTCAAATCCATCGGCAGGGCGTAACGGTATTTCGCAACATCTTCGCCTGTCGTTTGGGTGCGGGCCGTTTCGCTGTTTTCGCCCGACCGAAAGAGATGTGCTGTTTCACAGCAGTGCAACGGCTGTGGTGTGTGTGTCTTTTCCGTTCGGGCCGGCGCGCTGATTGAGCAGGGGAGTCGTTTTCTTTGTTGTTTTGAGCGTCTGCTCCCGTTGTTCGGGCCGAAGCTGCTGATATGCCCGGCCATTTCTGCTTTCGTGCTGTAAACTCACTTGACATTGTGCCCTGGCAGCCGTACCCTTAAACGAAGCATGTTGTCGGCTTTAAGGTCGTTTTTCTATAAGGAGATTGGCGTTGAGAGTTCTTTCCGGAATCCAGCCGTCGGGCCGGCTGCACATCGGCAACTTTTTTGGCGCAATACGCGAGCACATCCGGCTGCAGCAGGATAATGACTGCTTCTTTTTCATAGCCGACTACCACGCCCTTACGTCGAATCCGCAGCCGAAGCGGCTCGCTGAGCGAATCCTTGATGTTGCGATGGATTATCTTGCACTGGGGCTTGACCCGCAAAAAACGGTTTTCTGGAGACAGTCCGACGTGCCCGAGGTTACCGAGCTGACCTGGCTGCTGTCCTGTATAACCCCGATGGGCCTTTTGCATAGATGCAGCAGTTACAAGGAAAAGGTCGCACAGGGGCTCAGTCCCAATCACGGCCTGTTTGCGTATCCTGTTTTGCAGGCGGCCGACATCCTTGCCTATCACAGCGACATCGTACCGGTGGGGGCCGACCAGAAGCAGCACATCGAGGTCACCCGCGATATCGCGATACGATTTAACAATGCCTACGGCGAGGTCTTCACCATCCCCCGAGACCACATTATCGCCTCGGTCGCCGTCGTGCCGGGCATTGACGGGCAGAAAATGAGCAAGAGCTACGGCAACACAATCGAGATGTTCGAGCCGGAAGATGCCGTCAAAAAGAAAGTGATGAAGATTGTCACGGATTCGACGCCGGTTGATGACCCCAAGGACCCCGACAAATGCAACGTCTTTGCCCTTTTGAAGCTGGTTGCCGCCCCGGAAGAGCTGGCCGGCTGGCAGGACAGGTATCGCAGAGGCGGTATGGGCTACGGCGAGGTGAAAAAGCGATTGGCTGAGCTGATTATCGATTTTTTTAAGCCGTTTCGGCAGAAAAAAACCGAGCTTGAAAACAATCCGGATTACGTCAGAGACGTTCTGGCCGACGGCGCCGCCAGGGCAAAGGCCGTTGCCGCCAGGACACTCGCTCGTGCGCGTAAGGTGGTGGGCCTTGGAGCTTAGCGATGCCTGATAAACTGGTTACGATTGCTGAATTCACAGATTCGGTCGAGGCCGACCTGGCAAAACAGGCGCTTGCGGATTTTGAAATTGACTCGGTATTGGCAGGCAGCGGGCCGGTGAATCCCTTTGCAGGGGTGCCTGCCGTCGGACCAATTCGATTGCAGGTTATTGAAAGCAAGGCGGGCCGGGCACGAGAAATTCTCGAATCGAAAAATGTGCGGGAGCAGTAATTGCCTGATTATCGCGTAAATCTCGAAATCTTTGCCGGGCCGCTGGATTTGCTTTTGTACCTGGTGCGCAGGGAAGAGGTGGATATCTACGATATCCCTATTGCTAAGATAACCGACCAGTATGTCAGGTATCTGGAGATGCTCAGAAAACTCGATATCGATTTGGCCGGCGATTTTTTGGTGATGGCGGCGACTCTTATGCACATAAAATCCGCGATGC
>CAYMYK010000305.1:0-2704 GCA_964394625.1 uncultured Pirellulales bacterium | reverse complement strand
ACACCAGGTGCGACGCTCAGAAGGTCCCTTACCTCATCGGGCGTAATCGCATTGGTGAACTCAAGGTTGATGCTCTCGCAGTGTGCCCTGAAGACAGGGATGCGAATGCAGGTGCAAGTAATTGCAATGTCGGGACAGTCGAAAATCTTTCTCGTCTCTTTGACCATTTTAACCTCTTCGAGGTTGTAGCCGTCGGCGTCGAGCTGAGAGTTATGGCTGAAGACATTAAAGGCAATCTGATACGGAAAGGCCTTGCAGGTCGGCTCTTTGCCCTCGAGAATTTCTCTCGTCTGGCTCTCAAGCTCGAGCATCGCCGACATCCCCGCGCCGCTGGCGGCCTGGTAGGTGCTCACGACCATCCTCTTGACCGGGTTGGCCCTGTGCAGAGGCCAGACCGGAACAATGCCGACAATAGTCGAGCAGTTTGGGTTGGCGATAATACCCTTGTGCTCTTTTATCTTTTGCGGATTTATTTCCGGTATGACTAAGGGCACGTCCGGCTCCGTCCTAAAGGCCGAGGAATTGTCCACGACAACCGCACCGGCATCGACGGCGGCGGGCGCGAACTGCCTGCTTCGACTTGCGCCCGCGCTGAACAGGGCGATATCCACCCGGTCGAAGCTTTTCTCCGTCATCTCCTCGACAATGTACTCTTTGCCTTTAAAGCTGATTCTCTTGCCGGCCGACCGGCTGCTCGCCAACATCCTTATCGAATCGAAACCAAAATCACGCTGCTCGATGATTTTCAAAAACTCCTGTCCTACCGCCCCGGTTACTCCTGCAATTGCCAGATTACAACCCATATTCTAAAACTCCTTAAGCTTCTTTCGCAATCAAACCGAAAGACAGTCAAAACCGCGACTGCCCCCTGATATGTCCAAATCAAATTCAAGCAGGAATTATAATACTTTCATCCCCCGAATGCAAGTAAGTTTCTCCGATACCCCGATACCCGATACCCCGGTATCCTGTTCCCCTAAACTGCTTCTCCCGGGGCCGATTTTCTCTGCCAAAGCTCACAAAGAACGGCGGCGGTGATGATGCAGACAAACACGAAAAAAGCCGCCGGCATCGCGGCCTTTTCCCCTATATGCTCGAGTGCAAGCGCCGTCCCGAGACCTGCGTTTTGCATCCCGATTTCGATGGTCAAGCTTCTTCGCCTCTTGCGGTTCATTCCAAATACCGAGCCAACGCCGTAGCCGGCGAGCATCCCATAGATATTCAGAATAACAACCGCTCCTAAAATCATCGCCGTGGCCTGGAAAAGGTAACGACGATTGAGCGCTATCACTAACGAGCAGATAAATATGATAAACGTTACCGATATGGCCGGAAATATCGGCAGAATCCTTTCTACGTATTTCTTGAAATAATGCCTTACCCCGAAGCCGATAAAAAGCGGCACAATAACCATAGCAATGACGTCGATTACCATCGGCCAGAAGGCAATCTCAAGTCTGGACCTCGCTAACAGAAATGTCAGGCCGGGCGTCAGCAGCGGACAGGCCAGCGTGGAGACGGTCGTCAGCGAAACCGAATAAGCAACGTCGGCCTTTGCAATGTAGCTCATCACGTTGCTTGCCATAGCGCCCGGCGCCGAGCCGGTGAGTATCAGACCGGCTGCTATCTCAGGTGGCAGGTTGAAAACCTTCGCCGCGACAAAAGCGCCAAGAGGCATTATCGTGAACTGGGCAATGCTGCCGATTAAGACAATTACCGGATTGCGGGCGATTCGTCTGAAATCATCGACCGACAGAACAGCCCCTATCCCGAACATCGTCAGGCCGAAGAATAACTTGTTGAAGCTCCTAAGGGCCACAAAGCCGGCGGGAAAAAAGTATGCCACAATCCCGAATACGACAACCCACGCGGCGAAGTACTTCGTGTAAAAAGACACTACCTTCTTCAGCATAGCCGCGCAGTATAAACCGCAAAAGAAAGCCTGACAACGAATTTGTCAGCTCAGCCGTATCACCGGCTCATCGTTCGCGGCTCGTCGCCCGGCCCTCGTATCGTCGGCCTGCCATAGACGTCGTACGAATACTTCTCGACGATATTCGCATTTTCATCGCTTAGAGCTACCACGCTGCCCAACCCGTCAAAGTGGTAATAGAACATTGTTTCGCCCGAGGCATATATCCTGCATATCGGCTCATCTATTCCGGGGCCGTAGATATACTTTCCCATCAGTGCCCCGCTGCTATAGCTGTATTCACCTATCTTCTTCCTCGTCTGCTAAGCCCCCATATCACTACATAAAAAATCCCCATACCGAGAAAGACTCCGCTCAAAAGTTGAAATCCAAGCTTGATCCACAGGAAAAGCCCCAGCGAAATAGACGGAACTACACCGCCAAAAAACCACCATTTTTCCCGACTGCTCCAACTCTGGCTCATCGGTGACTCCTCGCTCTATGCTACTCTGGCAATTCTACTTACAGTTACCACACTTGTCAGCAACTCCATATTCTACGCACATACCTTTGTCGCAGGTTATGGCGGCAATTATGTACGCTATTCCTCCTCCTATGATTGGAAGAGGTGAGGTTGCAGGGACGCAGTACGACCCAACACAGCACACGCCACCCACGCACACCGCCATTTCCGGCCCACCGGGATAATCATAGCTTGCACCTATTGATGTCCCATATGCACTCGGGCCTTGTTTGGCCCAATACTTCGTACAAGTGCCCCATCTTTTTACA
>CAYMYK010000304.1:0-2710 GCA_964394625.1 uncultured Pirellulales bacterium | reverse complement strand
GCTCGTATCGCGTATTTTTTCTTTCGAGATACTACTCACAAGCCACGAGATACAAAAGTAGCGGCGGGTGGACTCGAACCACCGACCCTGGGCTTATGAATCCCATGCTCTAACCAACTGAGCTACGCCGCCAACGGCCGGCAATTTACACAAGATATCGGTTTTTTGCAAGCAAATCTTTGCATAACTGTCAGCAGTCAGCAGGCGCCTGTCGGCAAGTTTTGTTTTGACGGCGGATTCGGACGTGGCTATTGTTTGGTTCAAAACATTGGCGGTTAAGGAACGGAGAGCGGAAATGGCGTATAAACCGGCAGAGAAGCGTTACGAACAGATGAAGTACAATCGGTGCGGGCACAGCGGGCTGTTGCTGCCGGCGGTGTCATTGGGGTTGTGGCACAACTTCGGGGATGTAGATGACTTTGAGACGGCCCGGGCGATGATGCACCAGGCGTTTGACTTAGGGATAACACATTTTGATTTGGCTAACAATTACGGCCCGCCGCCCGGCTCAGCAGAGAAGAACTTCGGCAGGATTTTGAAGGAGGACATGCGAGCTTATCGTGACGAGATGATTATCTCGACGAAGGCGGGCTATTTGATGTGGCCCGGGCCTTACGGGGAGTGGGGCTCGCGCAAGTATCTGCTTGCCAGCTTGGACCAATCGCTGAAGCGGATGGGACTTGATTACGTCGATATTTTTTACTCTCACCGGTTTGACCTGGATACGCCATTGTATGAGACGATGTCGGCGCTCGATACTGCTGTCCGGCAGGGAAAGGCGATTTACGCGGGTATATCAAATTATAAGCCGGACCAGACGACCGAGGCGGTAAAGATTTTGCGCACTCTGGGCACGTCTTGTCTGATACACCAGGCGAGGTATTCGATGTTGGACCGCTGGGTAGAGGATGGGCTGCTCGATTTGCTGGCAAAGGAAGCAATCGGATGTATTGTGTTTTCACCACTTGCCCAGGGGCTGCTGACCGACAAATACCTCAGTGGTATTCCGGGGGATTCGCGTGCCGCCAAGCCGCATGGATTTCTCAAACGTGAGCAGGTAACGAAGGACGCACTCAAAAAGGTTCAGGCGTTGAATGAGATTGCCAAAAAGCGGGGCCAGTCACTCGCTCAGATGGCTTTGGCATGGGTGCTGAGAGACAGGCGCATCACTTCTGTGGTCATCGGCGCAAGTCGAGTAGAACAGGTTGAGCAGAATATTGCGTCATTGGAGAAGTTAGAGTTCAGCAAGGATGAGCTTGCCCGCATCGAGAAGATATTGCGTGATGTTCGCTGATAAATCCGAGTCTGAGCCGGCAGGATTGAGAAAAAGCCGTGGCAGGCTTCGCTGCGAATATAGGTGCTTATCTTAGCTATATTGCCTATCTTACAGAAAGATGCAGTTTTTTGGCTGATTTTGAGGGAGTTTAAGGATGATTGATTGAGTAGATTTGTATTGGCAGTCGGTGTGCTGATTGTGAGAGCCGGTTAGTGCTTTTCGATTTTCCATATTGTTCTATAATGGCGGAAAAGTTTATAGGGTGAAATGTTGAGCATTTCGCCCGCGTTTTTTCCGGTTTGCTTTGGATAAATGTGGACTGTTAGTCGGACTAATGGCTGAGAAAGAGAACGGCAAAGGACCGATAGTGACATCGAAGTCTTTTATGGCGGTGGGGCCTACGCTTCACTACAGCCACAGCAACGTTCAGACGTGCTGGTTTCTGTCACTGGCGGTGTTTGTCGGGACGTGCCTGTTCTGGTCAAAGATACTGAGCGGCTCGTTTCTTTCATTCAGCATCGAGGCGGCAGGTCAGCCGCAGCAGTGGCGGCTGGGGCATTACCTGACGGGAGGCGTGAGCATCTTCGAGTATCCGTGGCAGATACTTGTGCTGGCGCTATTGATGGGGATTTTGTCGATAGCCCCTATTCTGACGGCCCAATTGCTGAGCTTCGGCTATAGCTTGCCTTTTATAGCGGCTGTGTTCTTTTTGGCCGATTTGCCGGCGCTCGCCGTGTGTTTGCTTGTCAGTTGTATAGCGGCTGTGTGCCGGCCATTGCGTTTTCGCTCCCGCTTCATAGCCATTGCACTGTGTACGGTTCCGCAGCTCTTGTACTGGGGATATTTTGGCAGTGTCAGGGGGGTTGAGCCGGTTAAGTGGGGATTTTCTTTCGTGCCCTGGACGGCGGCGTGGCTGATTGGGCTTGGGATAGCCGGCGTGGTCCTCTGGATCGGGCATTTCACGCGATACAGGCCGGGCCTTGTGTGGGCATCGACGGCGGTTGTTTTTGCGATTGCGGCGGTTGTTTTTAAGTTAGAGATTGGTTTTGACGAGCTGGATTATCAGCTTCACGTGGCCCGGAACAACCCCGAGCAGGCCGTTGAATTCCACGACCACAGCGTAACAGAGGCGCTCGACCAGACGATGACCAATCCGGCGGTAATGAAGTATCTGGGCGATTTTTTCTATCCCGCCGAGCCGATACCTCTTCGCAAGGAGCTCAAGAAAGAGATTCTGTCGCAATTGGCCCATAACCGCTGGCCGAGCTGGTTCATCGCACCCGAGCAGTTAAAGTTTCAGGAAAAGAGAAAGTGGCTGTTCGAGAAGTACGAGTTGTTTATCACTCGGCGTCCGACGAGTAAACGGATGCCGATCGCCCTGTACTACAAGGCGCTGTTGTGCGAGTACAGCCCCGATTACAATATGCTCGAGCA
>CAYMYK010000303.1:0-2726 GCA_964394625.1 uncultured Pirellulales bacterium | reverse complement strand
TATGTGCTATACCATATCCACAAAAAATGCGCCACTTTTTTTTGATGCACCCGTTTTGAACATTAGAATTTCGTTCTTTGTGCTTGTTTCGGATTTCCGCCTTCGGGCGTCCTGCGGAGATATTCGGATTTCGGATTTCCGGCCAATGCCCAAATGCCCGGGGCTTATTAGATGACCCGGCCTGCTCTCTTTACAACCATTCGCCAATGGTGTATATTCGGCCGGTCCGCCGATGTAGCTCAACGGTAGAGCACGGCTTTCGTAAAGCCGGGGTTGTGGGTCCGATTCCCACCATCGGCTGTATGATTCTCGATGCCCGGCAGGCGGCGCCGGACGATTACACAGAGCCGGGGATATTGAGAACGTTAAAACGGATACCGAATTCCTCCGGCGAACAGGTTCTTCCGGCAAGAGATGTCAAGCAGATTTTCCAGCTTCAAAAAAGAATACACCGTCGGCATTTTGTTGCTCCTGG
This sequence comes from uncultured Pirellulales bacterium, assembly GCA_964394625.1. Lineage (GTDB taxonomy): Bacteria > Planctomycetota > Phycisphaerae > Sedimentisphaerales > Anaerobacaceae > JAUVYV01. The sequence goes on along the minus strand of CAYMYK010000303.1, from coordinate 2,251 downwards.
CCGTGGCTGTTATATGGTGTTGGGGTTTTAATACTTCTTATTTTACGAATCCCGACGCATTTGACTATGCTCAGATGGGCAGGCAATTAGCCGAAGGAAATGGATTTTCAACTCTGCAGATTTTCCCGAAGCATATCCCTTATCTTCACGAGGCCGGTTACCTCGAGCGGGAAAACTGGCCTAACCTTTACCGTGCCCCGCTGCCGGCGGTCCTTAACGCCTTCTTTTATAGATTGACCGGCGATATCGTTAAGGCCGGCGTGTTGAGTTCGGGAATATTTTATCTGTTGAGTATCCTCGTGCTCTATATCCTGGCGATTAAGCTTACAAACTTCTGGACGGCCGTTGTCGCCGTTGTTCTCTATGTCTCCGACCGTTTTGTTTCCATAAGCGGTTACAACGGTATGACCGAGTCGCTGGCTGCTTTTCTTTTGCTCTGTCTGCTATTGGTGTGTTTTTCAGGAAAGTTATCGATAGCAGGATGTTTCTTGGCGGGAATAATATGCGGCCTGGGCTACCTTGCGAGAAGTCAGTTTGTCTCGGTGATACCGGCCGGTATTTTGCTTGTATGGTTAGGCCTTGAAAAAAAGGACAGGGCTCGCGGTCTTGTCCTGCTGCTTGTCGGCTTTTTGATTGCGGCAGGGCCCTGGTTTATTCGAAACGCCGTCCTGACCGGAAATCCCTGCTTTTCGTTTTTCAATTCCAGAAGAATGGTACTCCAGACGCGGCCTGTGCATTCCGATTTGGAGATGCAGCTTGACGCGCCCGTGGGGACTATGGATGCGTTCAGCGAATACGGGACCGCCATAGTCAGGAAAGTACTGAGAAATGTTTCAAAGATTTTCAGCTTTACTTTTTGGGCTTATAGCTTCTCGTCAGCTTCGCCCTTTTTGTTTCTCTTTTTCGCATCCTGCATCTACGACAGAAACCCCGCCGGCAAAAGCTACGCTCTTTTCAGGGGCGTTACGCTTCTTCTGTTCTTATTCAATTTTTTATTAGTCAGCCTGGTCCTTCACGACATCCGCTTCTGGGTCTATCTTCGGCCTTTGGTTTACATTATCGGGGTAAATGAGGCCCTGCGGTTGTTTGGCAGCTTCCGGCTCAAATATGCACGACAACTCAATCTCATAGTGTTCTGCGGGCTGCTTTTGTTTGGAGTATTCAGGTTTTACAGTGTGGTAACCGCTCATAAGAACCGCCCATCACCGGTAAGTCCGCCCGAGAGCAGGTCGTACGCATTTATTAAGCAGACCGTCCGGCCGGATACGCTTGTTGCCTGCGACGTTGCCTACAAGGCAGCTTTGTATGCGGGCTGCCGGGCGCTTCGCCTTCCCGCTTTTCCGGGAGAGCTTTTGAAGATTAACGATGAGTATATTCCCATTGATTATGTCTTAATAAGTCCGAGGGTATTCAGGCCGAGGCCGCCGAATACGCCGCCTCTTTACGAAACCTATGCGGATTATCTCGATTTCATTAAATCAGAAAGATTCAAAGAAGAATTTAGATTTGTTAGAATACTGCCGGATAGATCAGCACTATTCCAAAGCACAAGTAGTATAAAAGGACGAGATTCTTTAATCAAATGACGCAGTCACTCGACAAAAAATTCGATAACCTGAAAGAAATCCTAACCGACCTCGGCAGTGTCCTCGTCGCCTATTCAGGCGGTGTCGATAGCACCTTTCTCCTAAAAGTCGCCGTCGATACCCTCGGCCCCGACAACGTCCTCGCTTGCATCAGCGCCGGGGCGGCCGAACCGAGCCATCAGCTTGCACGGGCGAAAGAGACCGCAAAGCAGATTGGAGCTGAACTGCAGGTTGTCGATAGCGATGAGCTGAGCGACCCGAAATTTGTCGCCAACATGGCCGACCGGTGCTTCCACTGCAAATCTCATATCTGCCAAACCCTGCTGGATGTAGCGAAAGGGCGCGGTTTCAAGCACGTCATATTCGGCGCCAACTTCGACGACCTCGACGACTTCCGTCCCGGCAACCGTGCAATGAAGGTATTCGGCATCCGCTCTCCGCTCGCAGAAGCAAAGCTCACCAAAGACGACATCCGCCGGTTGAGCAGACAACTCGGCCTCTCCACCGCCGAGATGCCATCTTCTCCCTGCCTTGCCTCTCGCATTGCTTACGGCCTTGAAGTTACCGAAACCCGTCTGAAGCAAATCGACGAAGCCGAGAATTTTCTGCGTGCCTTTGGCCTGGTCGAGTTCCGCCTCCGCCATCACGACACCATCGCCCGAATC
>CAYMYK010000302.1:0-2763 GCA_964394625.1 uncultured Pirellulales bacterium | reverse complement strand
GGCGGCACAATGTACTTGAAATGAATGTTAAAGCCGTGACAAAAACCAAGCGTCTGGCCCGCCTTCAGGTTAGGCCCTATCTGCTCACTATAGACCTGCGCCTGAACCTCGTCAGGAACCGTCACTATAACAAGCGCCGCCCCGGCCATCGCCGTCTTTATATCGCCCGGCGAAAATCCATATCCCTTCGCTAACTCGAAGTTCTCCGTCCCCTCCAATTCCGCCACCGCAACCTCAATCCCGCTGTCCCGCAGATTCAAACTGTGAGCATGCCCCTGGCTGCCGAAACCAATAACCGCCACCTTCTTGCCCTGCAATGGAGCTACCGGCGCATCCTTCTCGTAATAAATCGTCAATGCCATCCTTTCGGTCTCCTTAATTATACTGTTCTCAATTGAATTTTCTCGTTTATCCGCGGGTAAGTAGCTTAAAAACAACCAGTTACAGTTTTATTCGCGGTCATTTACTACCCTTAAGGGTATGGTCAAATATAAATCTTCGGTGAACTCGCAAAAAAACCGCGAACGCCCCGATTATACCAAAACCCGCCCGACAGGCAAGCGGCAGTCCAACAACACCGCCACACACACGCCCCTCCTGGCCGTAGGCGAAAATCCAATACGTACCACGAACCACAACCACCAACGCAATACGCAATACGAGTCCTCAAATCTGCTTCGACTGCCTCGGCATCGCTATCGTTCCCGTCCGCGCAACGTCCTTGATGCCGTAAGGCCGGCACATGTCTATAAACGCCTCTATCTTGGCCTCAGGCCCGCTTACCTCCACCATCACGAACTTCTGACCGATATCAACCACCTTGCCCTTGAACGTCCCTATCAGCGACATAATCTCCAGACGCCTCTGAGCCGGCGCCGAAACGCTTATCAGCATCAAATCACGGGCGACCACCGGCTGACCGACAAAATCCTGAACCTTCACCACCGGAACCATCTTCGCCAACTGCTTGCGAACCTGCTCGACGACCTTATCGTCGCCTATCACCACTATCGTCATCCGGCTGAGCGACTCATCTTCGGTCCGGCCGACAGCAAGAGAATCTATATTGAACGCACGAGCCGCAAACATACCCGCAACGTGCGCCAGAACCCCCGGCTTGTTCTCAACCAACGCGCTTATTATATGTTTCATATATGCACCTTGTCCGTCATTCCAATAATCAGCAATCAATACTCAAGCATCAATAATCAATTGCTTACGCCATACTCTCAAGTATGTCAAGGCCGTCCATCTCGTTCAAACTCTTGCCAGCCGCCACCATAGGCCAGACATTTTCCTCCCGCTCTATATGAAAATCCACAACGCAGGGCCCCTTCTCGCCAAGCATCTCCCTGACCGCCTTTGGCACGTCGGACTTTTTCTCAACCGTCATCCCAACCGCCCCCAGCGCCTCGGCAACCTCAGCATACTCCGGATTCGCAAGGTAAGTCTTCGAATAACGCTTGTTGTAAAAAAGCTCCTGCCACTGCCGCACCATACCCATATAGCCGTTGTTCAATATACATACCTTGATGGGCAGCTCGTATTCAACCGCCGTCCGAAGCTCGGTCATCGTCATATTGAAGCTGTGGTCGCCGTCAATATCAATAACCGTTGCATCGGGCCTGCCGACCTGCACACCAATCGCCGCCGGCAGCCCGTAACCCATTGTACCAAGACCGCCGGAACTGATAAACTGCCTCGGACGGTGAAAATGATAAAACTGCGCCGCCCACATCTGGTTCTGACCCACTCCGGTCGTGATTATCGCCTTGCCGCCCGTCTGCTCGCATATCTGCTCGATAACGTACTGTGGCTTAATCGCAGACGAATTCCTGTCATACCCAAGCGGATGTTTCTTCTTCCAGCCCGCAATCCGCGTAAACCATTCCTTCCGCTCGCCGTACTCGACCTCCTTCGCCAGCTCGCCCAATATATGTTTCGCGTCGCCCACAACCGGTATATCAACGTGAACGTTCTTCGATATGCTCGCCGGGTCGATATCTATATGTATTATCTTCGCCTTCGGAGCAAACGTCTTGACCTTGCCGGTCACCCTGTCGTCAAACCTCGCACCTACCGCAATCAGCAAGTCGCACTCCTGAACAGAGTAATTCGCATATGCCGTCCCGTGCATCCCCAACATATCAAGCGATTCCGCCTTGCTCTGGTCGTAACTGCCTAAGCCCAGCAAAGTCATAGTCACCGGAATATGCGCCTTCTCCGCCAACGCTCGCAGCTCTTCGCTTGCGTTGCCGCTGATTACGCCCCCGCCGACATAAAGCACAGGCCGCTCTGACGCGTTTATCGCCGCTGCAGCGCTCGATATCTGCCGCGCATGTCCGCCACGCATAATCTTATAACCCGGCAGCTTCAGCTCAGTACCGCCGTCGTCACTGCACTTCGCAACCTGAATATCAACCGGTATATCAATCAACACCGGACCAGGCCGACCCGTCGAAGCAATATAAAACGCCTCACGTATCGTCCGCGCAAGGTCCTTGACGTCCTTGACTATGCTGTTGTACTTCGTCACAGGCCGGGTTATCCCCGTCGTGTCCGCCTCCTGAAATGCATCGTTACCGATAAGCTCGGTGCGAACCTGCCCCGTCAGCGCGACTATCGGCACCGAGTCCATCATCGCCGTCGCCAGGCCCGTCACTAAATTGCACGCACCGGGCCCGCTCGTCACAACAATAACACCCACCTTGCCCGTCACCCGCGCGAAACCGTCCGCCATATGACAGCCGCCCTGCTCGTGAC
>CAYMYK010000301.1:0-2791 GCA_964394625.1 uncultured Pirellulales bacterium | reverse complement strand
ACCCCGGCGACATCGACCCCTGGCCCACCGAACCCGACGGCCTCGGTAGCTCGCTGACCAGAGACGACGTGAACCTCTACGCCAACGACCCCAACAACTGGACCGCGGATACTCCCACCCCCGGCTTCTAAGACAGCGACTCCGTGGTCCCTAAAGGCAGGCTCATACCGCTCGGAAATCCCTCTGAGTGACTTACTGAGTTGTCCCGGCAGAAATTCATTGACTTATGGCGGTGGTTTTTGTTAATATAGTATTAGGGGCACGAGTAGTTTTTGATGCTCAGATGTCGTAAGTCCTGAACACACAATAGCTTAATCCACATCCAATGACCTACGAGGAAGGTGTAAAAGATGCAAAAACATTCGAAAATGACACAGTTTTATGCTGTAACAATTGTGTTTTGTGCTGTAGTAATCGCGTTTTATGCGAATTTTGCGGACGCTCAGATATGTCCCGTGGGGGATATAACCGGCGACTGCTGGGTCAACTACGAAGACCTGGCAGTCTTTGCCGACCAGTGGATGACGTGGCCGGAATGTTCCGGCATTGGCTGTGCAAATCTGGACGACATCGAAATAGTCGATATGAAGGACTGGGCGCTGTTCGCCGCCGACTGGCTCAAGGATGAGCGGGAGTTTACCCTGAAGATCAACGAGTTCATGGCCTCGAACAACAGCGCCAGCGACATTAACGACCCGCAGGGCGAATACGACGACTGGCTCGAAATCTACAACTCGGGGCAGGCAGCTTTAAACCTGGGTGGCATGTACATTACCGACGATTTGAATGAGCCCCTGAAATGGCGGATTCCCGGCGATTCGCCTGCTGAAACGACCGTCGATGCCAACGGGTTTCTGTTGCTCTGGGCGGACGACGACACACCTGACGGCCCGCTGCACGTCGGGTTCAAACTGAGTGCCGACGGTGAGCAAATCGGCCTTGTCGCTCCGGACGGAAACAGGATAGTTGACAGTATTACATTCGCCGGCCAGGCCACCAATATTTCAATGGGTCGCTGGCCCGACGGCAACGAAGCATACAATGCCTGGCGGTTTATGGCAACACCGACACCGGCGGCAGAAAATAATGATGTCTATTTGGGCCTGGTCGGTGACACGGAGTTCAGCCACAATCGCGGCTTCTACGATGCGCCGTTCAATGTGGTGATAACCTGTGAGACGGGCAGTGCGATGATTTACTACACCACGGACGGCAACGCCCCGATTGAAAATGAGATGCCCACGCCAAGCGCCACACCATACACCGGGCCGATACCGATAATGACGACGACCTGTCTGCGAGCGGCAGCCATAAAGACCGGCTGGATACCGACAAATGTGGATGCGCAGACCTATATCTTCCTCGATGACGTCAAGGACCAGAGTAATGCAGACGCCTATAACCGTGGCTTTCCTGTTTTGTGGGACAGTATCTGGGATGTTAACAACGGTGACTATGCCATGGACCCGGCGGTGGTCTATGACGCTGCCTACGAATCGCTGTTCGAGAGCGCAATGAAGGCAATACCAACGATGTCGCTATCAATGAAGATGTATGATCTTTTTGATAAGGATACCGGTGTCTATGTTAATTACTGGAAGTTTCATGATCCGGATATCGGAGAAGACTGGGAGAGACCTGTTTCGATGGAGTTCTTCGACCCGTGCACGGGCGAGGAATTCCAGATTAACTGCGGTATCCGGCTAATCGGCAACGACAGCAGGAATCCGAAAAACCCGAAGCATTCGCTTCGGTTGACTTTTACAAGCGAATATGGCCCGACGAGGCTGGATTATCCGTTCTTCGATAATACTGATGTCGATAGACACAACACGATATCGCTACGCTGTCAGTATCATGATAGTTGGTTCCGCGGGGACAGTGCTGCACAATTAGAACGCGATATGTTTGCGCAGGAATCGATTCGAGATATGGGTTATCTGTCGCCGGATTCGAAGTTTGTGCACTTGTATATCAATGGTTTGTACTGGGGGCTGTATCAGGCCAGCGAAAGGCCGGACGACGCCTTTATGGCCGAGCACCTGGGAAGCAACCCGGACGATTATGAAGTTGTCGAGGGAATCATTGTCGGAAATACCGGACCGCCAGACTATATTAAGATTTGTGGTGTCGAATACAAGGGAGACGTTGGAGACCAGAGCTGGAGCTATATCTGGAACTACATTACCGCCTATGATTACGATAACCCGGTAACAGCCAATGAATACGAGGTTGTCAAACAGTACTTCGATGTAACCCAGATGGTTGACTATATCATCTATATGACGTGGGCGTGCAACTGGGACTGGAATGCTAAGAACTGGTACGCGGCGAGCATGCGCGGCGGCCCGACCGGCCCGCCGGCAGGCAAATGGCGATTCTACCCCTGGGACAGCGAGATAACTTTTGGCTGGTGGGGACAGATGCAGGGCTTTCCGTTTACCGGCTATTATGGCTATGGCCCCGGCCTTATACACAACGCCCTGCACAACAATCCCGAATATAACCGACTGTTTGGAGACCGTGTTCAGAAGCTCTGCCGCAACGACGGCGCCCTGACGTTGCAGAAGGTTATCGACCGCTACGAAAAACGTTCCGAGCAGATAGAGCTTGCGATAATCGCCGAATCCGCGAGGTGGGGTGATTACCGCCGGGATGAGATAGACCCAGGTGCTCCGGTTTATACGCGAGACGACCATTGGACGCCGCAAAGAAATTATATGACCAGTGACTTTTTCCCGAGCAAGGTTAATTACGTCATAGGCGCCTACAAGGGCTACGGTTTGTATCC
>CAYMYK010000300.1:0-2794 GCA_964394625.1 uncultured Pirellulales bacterium | reverse complement strand
ATAAAAGAAATGGCAATGATTTAATAAGTATGAATAGAGCAGGCGTGGATTCTTATTATCATTATGATGGACTTGGTTTGGTCAAACAGATAACAGATAGCAGTGAAGCGGTGGTTGCTTCCTATACTTACGATTCGTTCGGAAATTTAATCGCTGTCACAGGGATAAGTGATAACGCTTACGGCTTCACAGGCGAGCAGCAGTTCGGTGAAGCTGATAACCTTGTTTTCTTAAGAGCGAGATATTATGATTCAAGAGTAGGCAGGTTTATTTCAAAAGATCCTATTCTTGAGCCGATGAGAGTGAGGAGCACTTTTGTATGGTTTTTACCGCATTTAATCTATTATCCTCAGGATTTACACTCATATGTTTATGTTGCCAATAATCCGGTTAACAGAGTGGATCCCAGAGGGCTTGGTGAATTTTGGGATTGTATTAAGGAGGCCCTCGAATGTGGTGGTGCTATCGGTACCATTGGGGCTATCGCGCTTTACGCGTCTTGTGTGGCTGGATGTGGTACAATATCAGGGGGCGTGGGGGTTGGCGCGTGTATCTATGGCTGCCTAGCAGCTGTTGTCGGAGGACAGGCAGCAGGATTGATAATTGCTTGTTTGTTAGGATTATGAGTAGGCTATAGCTACATACGAAAGGTATGGATACTACCATGAAGAGAAAAGCACACAATGAATCAGTGTTCACTCGAATATGGAGAAGTAAATATCAGACATTAAACGGAACCGTGTGCTTCCTTGGGATGTATTTATTGCTTTTGTATGCCGGAAGCGAGTTATTTTTCGTTGTGCCCACCCTGTGTGAAGGTGGGAAAAGGTGGGTATCCTATTTAATCGTAGGTCTAATTATATTGGCATCATCGCTGCTTGGCAAAATGTTTCAAGGTTGGCTGTGCGATGTGCGGAAAAGGGAATAATCGCGATAAAGCGAATAATGGGGTGTAGCGGTCCACTGGCTTCTGGTTTGGGCTCGCTCGCCGCCAAAGTGGCGGGAGCAACTACAATTGCCGAAATTATCGCTGTCGTCCCTGTTTGGATGGCAGGTATAGCTGTAGGTTGTGCAATTGGTTGTGGGTTATTTGGATAATTGAGGAAGTTTAATATGTCCAAACTGAAAACAGAATGGTGCGGGTTGTTTCTTGGTGTTGTGCTTATATTAGGTGGTGTCATTTGTATTGTCGTTCCAGTCGCAGAGAAGGGCTGATGCCTGGGTGGAGGGTAAGTGGCCCTCACGATTGCACCCCGCCAGACGGAGTGGCGGGGGGGATGTCAATTTTCGATTTGCGATTTGCGATTGAGTTGAGATTGCCGCGGCCGTCGGGGTCGATTTGGATTGACCGGGGAGCACATATCTGTAATCATACCTGCTGATTAGTACGACAGCGCAATCTAAGCATCGGAGCTGCCTATAACATCTTATTGCGTAGGGCGTTTGGCGGACGTTGTTTAGTGGGAGAGGAACGGCAATCAGCAATCGGCAATCGATAATGGGAAATGAGCCGGGCAGAAGTTTCTTTTTTGCCGGCGGCGGGACAGGCGGGCATATCTATCCTGCTGTTGCGGTGGCGGAAAAGCTCGTCCGGCTCGACCCGACGGCCAGGTTGCATTTTTTCGTCAGCGGCAGGCGTCTCGACCGGAGGATACTCGATAAGGCGGGATTCGCATACAGCGTGCTGCCGGCGGTTGGTTTTTCGATTCGGCCCGGCGGATTCGTGCGGTTTTTAAGGGCGTTGATTGGAAGTTACAGCATCGCGGCAGAGGTGATTGGCAGGGCCGAAAGAGCGGTTGTGGTCGGGGTGGGCGGCTATGTGGCTGTTCCGGCCTGTTGGGCGGGGCACAGATTGAAAGTTCCGGTAGCGCTTTTGAATGTTGATATTGTGCCCGGCAGGGCCAACAAGCTCATTGCTCGCTGGGCAGGGCGGATTTTTGTGCAGTTTGAGGAGACGGCCGGTGATTTCGGCAAATACCGGGCCAGCATCAAAGTCGCCGGCTGTCCGCTGCGAAGCGGGTTTGAAGTGCCCGACCCCGACAGGACGAAGACGCAATTAGGTCTTGATAAGGACAAAAAGACGCTGCTGATAACGGGGGCATCGAGCGGCTCGCAGAATATCAACCGGACGATATGCTCACTTTTGCCGCAATTAGAGCAATTTGCCGACGGCTGGCAGATAGTTCATCTGACCGGCAGGGCGAATTTTGAGCAGGTCAAGGCCGGGTATGCCGGTGCGCAGATTGCGCACAAGATTGTGGCTTACTACGATGATATGGCGGATTTGTTGGCCGCTGCGGATTTGGTCGTCGGCAGGAGCGGGGCGGTCAGCGTGGCTGAATACGCGAGTGCAGCCGTACCAAGCATCTGTATGCCGTATCCTTATCACAGGGATATGCACCAGTACTTCAACGCCGGCAAGCTCGTCGAGGCCGGTGCGGCGATTATCGTCGATGATGTGCCTGATGAGACGGACCGGCGTGAATGGCTTTGGGAGGAGCTCGAGCCGCTGCTCAGTGACGAGCACAAGCGGGCCGAAATGCGGCAGGCGTGCGGGAAAGTTGCTCGAAAAGACGCTTCGGCGGCGATTGCCGGGGAGCTATTGGGTTTTGGTCGGGGGGCGGACAGGCGGTGAACGGGCGCGTTAGCGGCGAGGTCAGGCCGAAAACGCGCGACTGCGTCGGCCGTCACTGAGGAGCGGGCGCGGGGGCGGGGGCGGGCGCGGGTGCTTTGTGTTCCAGAAAGCCCTCGAGTTTTCTCGAGCGGACGGGGTGCTGTAGTTTTCGGATTGCCT
>CAYMYK010000299.1:0-2813 GCA_964394625.1 uncultured Pirellulales bacterium | reverse complement strand
TTATGTGCTATACCATATCCACAAAAAATGCGCCACTTTTTTTTGATGCACCCTCCCAAAACCTATGCAAAACCGCGTTTTCAATACTGATAACGCAAATTTAAGGGGTTCTGGGATGACTCGTAATATCAAATCCGCTCTGATTCTCCTTACCTCTCGACCGTTCCGCTAATCATCATACCCATCAGGCCGTACAATCCTCCTGTACCGCTTCAGCTCCCCGCGCCGCTTCTTCTCGACTAATCGCTTCTCCTTTTGCGCTGGCCGAACCGACGTCTGTTGTCGAAACCGCTTCCTCTCCAGTACCCCCCGCACCAATTCAACCAATTGCTGCGGCTTTGACAGCGCCCTGCCTCAAATCGAGAAGTTGCTCACCGGCAAGTCGCACCGGTGCGTCCCAAAAGTCCGCTTCACGTATTTTACCAAATCCGAGTCTCGATTATAAAGCCGCTCTCCGGCCCGGCACGACGCCGGGAAATTCGGCCCTTGACTCGAACCGCAAGACCCTTATAATTCTGCAAAAGTTGGCTGTTTTACCGCTCGCCGAACCGAACACAGGCCGGCTACAGTTTGCGATTGAGCCGGTGTTGGGTTACGGGCAGTATCGAGCATCGAGGAAATTTTGCTTCGCGTTAATCTGAGGAGACAAATTGTGATAAGGATAGAGAAATTAAGGCGAAGTTTCGGCTCCGTAGTCGCCGTTGACGGCGTGTCTTTCGAGGTGAAAAAAGGCCAGGTCCTCGGTTTTCTCGGACCCAACGGGGCGGGCAAAAGCACCGTTATGAGAATGCTCGCCTGCTTTCTAAAACCGGACAGCGGCACCGCCACCGTCTGCGGCTATGACATTGGCAAAAACCCCACCGAGGTGAGACGCTCGCTCGGCTATTTAGCCGAAAATGTCCCCGCGTACAACGAAATGACCGTCGGAAGTTTTCTTCGCTTCATCTGCGATGTCAGGCAAATCTCCGGCAAAAAACGCAAGAGCGTCATCGACCGCATCGCAAGCGTATGCTCGATTGATTCGGTCTATCACCAGAGCATTGAAACGCTCTCGAAGGGCTACAGACGCCGTGTCGGGCTGGCACAGGCCCTCATTCACGACCCCGACGTCCTCATCTTAGACGAACCGACCGACGGGCTCGACCCGAATCAAAAGCACGACGTCAGAAGACTCATAAGCGGGATGGCAAAAGACAAGTGCATCGTCATCTCGACTCATATTCTCGAAGAGGTTGAGGCCCTGTGCTCGCGGACCATCATCATCGCCAAAGGCAGAATCCTCGTCGATTCGACGCCGAAAGAGCTGACGGAAAAATATAAATGCTCACTTGACGAAGTCTTTCGCAAAATTACCAAAAGCAAGGTCGCCTGATTTTTTACCACGAAGGCACAAAGGCACAGAGAAATTAGACACAGATTAACACAAACAAAGCACGAGTTTACAGAACACGATTTTCTATTCGTGTCCATTCGTGGCTTTGAAATGTTACTCTTTTCTACCTTTGTGACTTGGCGTCTTGGTGGTAATATACGCATTACGCCCTGCGAGACGCCCATCCAGCCGGGCCGGGGCGAAACTTATACAGGAGCTGAATATGCATAGTTTCCGGGCAGTATTAAAAAGAGAATTAAAATCCTATTTTACCACACCCATCGCGTATGTCTTTCTGGTCGTCTTCCTGTTCTTCAGCGGCTATATCACGTTCAAACGCGGCTTCTTCGAGATTCGCCAGGCCGATATGAGCGCATTTTTCGTCAATATGCCGCTGCTGTTCGTGTTCCTTGTCCCCGCCGCCGCTATGCGGCTGTGGGCCGAGGAACGAAAGAGCGGCTCAATCGAGCTGCTGCTGACCCTGCCGGTAACCGTTACCCAGGCCGTCTTAGGCAAATTCTTCGCCGCCTGGTTCTTTCTTGCCATCGCCCTGGCGCTGACCTTTCCTATGGTCATCACGGTCTGCTACCTCGGCGAGCCCGACGTCGGGCTTATAATCACCGGATACCTTGCCTCGCTGCTGATGGCCGGTGCCTTCCTCGCCGTCGGCTGCTTCTTCTCGGCGCTGAGCAAAAACCAGGTCATCAGCTTCGTTCTCTCCGTCGTCGCCTGTGCCGTTCTCATCTTCGCCGGTATGCCCACCACTATGAATTATCTGTCCACCTTTCTGCCGGCGGGGCTTGTCGCAGCAATCGAGACCTTCTGCCTGCAAACACATTACGACTCAATTCAGAGAGGTGTGCTGCAGTTCAGCGACCTGTCTTATTTTGTGCTGCTAATTGCCGGCTGGACAGCCGCCGCCGCCGTCGCCCTGGAAGAAAGGAAGGCCGCCTGATGAACAGAACAATCCGAGCCGCCGTCGCCGTAATCTTTGTGCTCGTCTTCACCTTCAGCGCCATCAGCATCTGCCAGAACGTCGGCAGACGCCTCAAGCTCGACGTCACCCGGGAAAAACTCTACACGCTCTCAGGCGGCACAAAGGCGATTCTCGACCGGCTGGACCAGCCCGTTAAGGTAAAGCTCTACTACGCCAAGACCGCCTCGATGAAGGCACCCGACACTATCAAGTACTTCAACAACTATTACCAGTATGTCAGTGCCCTGCTCGAGGAGTACGCCGCCGTCTCGAACGGAAAGGTCCAGGTCCGGCTCATTGACCCGAGACCGTTTTCCGACGACGAGGTTGATGCCCTGCGATACGGGCTGAAAAAATTCCCCATAACGCAGGAGGAAAACTTCTTCTTCGGGCTTGTTTTGCAAACACGGTTCGGCGTCGAAAAGGTCATCCCTTTCTTCTCGCCGGACCGCCAGAACTTCATCG
>CAYMYK010000298.1:0-2831 GCA_964394625.1 uncultured Pirellulales bacterium | reverse complement strand
TATTTATTACGGATAACGCTTTATCTACGATAGATTAAACTTCATATATGGCATATCACACTTACTTCTGCCTGAGCTAAAGCCTGCTTTTGCATAACGATAACTCAATCAAACGCCTTTTATAAGCTCTATTCTGACAAATTTTATTTCCTTTGCACAACTTCATCTCTTAGGGAGTCCTTACGGACTGGGAAATCCTTTCTCCTGCTCAAATCATCAATTATCAATCATCAACTCCCTCATTCTGGAATCGCTAATCGCATCCCGGCTTTGAGCTTGTCAGGGTCTTTCAAAACATTGCGATTTGCCTCGATGATTTTCCGCCACTCGTTCGCCGAGCCGTAATAATGTCGTGCAATCTCACTCAGCGTCTCGCCCTTTTGCACGTAGTGAATTGTCGTTATTTCGCCTCCGCCGCTTACTGCCGACCGCTCGCTCTCTGTGCTTTGTCGAGTTCCGTCGGGTTCTGCGCTGCTGTATCCCTCGGCGCCGGGCACGTTCAGCCCTGAGCCGTTTTGCAACTGTTCCGGCTTGGCTGCCGTGCCTCGCCGGCTGCAGAACCAGACGCCGCACGCCCCCGCAATCACCAGCCCCAACGCCATTCCTATCTTGAAATCACGACCCATCTCACCACCCCCGCAGGACGTCCTGCCGTCGGCGCACTCACCTGCCGCCGCCCGCCTTACCTTTCGTTCCCAGAAGCAGTATCGGCGCCGCTATTGCAACCGACGAATACGTACCGATGATTACCCCGAAGCCAATCGCAAACGTAAAACCTCGCAGCGCTTCACCGCCGAAAATGTACATTATCAGCACCACGATGAACGTCGTGAAGCTCGTCAGTATTGTACGGGAAAGCGTCTGGTTTATACTGTCGTTTATCGTCTGCGCTTTCAACTGTGCCTTCTTGCGGTTCTCGCGAATTCGGTCGAACACAACTATCGTATCGTTCAGCGAATATCCAATCAGCGTCAGGAACGCCGCTATTATCGCCAGGTCGATTTTGAAATCGCCGATTAAAAGTCCTTGGCCTATCGTTGTCGCCGCGATGTATGTGCACACCGTCACAGCCCCTAATGTAATACAGACGTCGTGAACGAGCGCCACTATCGCCGCAATACCGTACCGCATGTTCCCGAAACGCACCCAGATGTACGCCACTATTGCAAACAAGCTCAATACAATCGCTATCAATGCCCGCGTCTTCGCCTCGGCTCCGACCGACGGGTTAATCTGTGTCACACGCGGAAGCGATGTCTCGAGCTTCGTTGCCGACAGGACCCTCGTCGTCTCGTTGTCCACAAACCGGCTCCACTCCTCCTCACTCATCTCTCGGAAACCCGCCTCCGGCAAAGTGCTCACGAAAACGAACGTCTTCAACGGTTTGTTCGGCTCCGGCTCGGCGATGTTTTTGTCGTATATTTTGTATCCGTACCAGTTCAGGTTCTGCATATCCGGCTTGAATCTCAAATCCGAAAGACGGGCGTTCAACTGCTCTATGCTCACCGCCCGGCCAAGCTCGCACGTAATCTGGAGACCTCCCACAAATTCAACTAACTCCGGATACGTCTCTATCACCACCTCCGTTATATTCTCTTTCGAGACTATTGTTGGCTCGAGGTCCTGCTGTATCTGAAGCTTGTCCCCGAACGCCTTCATTATCGCCTCGTTCACCACTTCGTCAACCTGTGGTTCCGGAATCTGCGCATTTGCGAACGCGCTGCCCAAGACCGCTTTTACCACGCTCTTGTTGGGCTGGCTCGTCGCAACCACAAAACCCGTCCCGTTGCTGTCTCTGGTCACTGTAAGATTGGTTAAGTTGTTCTGTAATCGGCGCTGTGCCTTCCTGATTGCCGCTGTAACGCTCCCCGCCGTCTCGCTCGAACCGCTCCCGAAGCTCACAGTCGTTACCAGCTTGTTTGTCTCCGTTGTCGTAATCTCAAACTCCCTGTTCGATTTGCCTACGCTGTAAATATTCGCCGCGCTCAGCGCGGAATTACCCAGTTCCCCGCCTATTTTCTGGAATCTGTCTTGCACCTGCTGGCGCGTCGTCGGCTCCTTCAAGCTGATTTGAACGCTTGTCCCGCCTGTGAACTCAATGTCGTACTTGTTGTTCTTCGCGTTGTCTCGTGTGAAAAACACGACCAGCCCCGCCGTAATCAAACTGAGCGATATCCCCAGAAAAACCGGTCGAAGCTTCATCCAGTTCACGTTCGGATGCCGTATGATAGTCAGCATAAACAGGCGCTCTTTGATTATCCGCTTCGAGAGCAGCCAGTCGAATACCACTCGTGTTACAAATATCGCTGTGAACATGCTCGATAAAATACCGAGCATAAGAACAATCGCAAAACCCTTGATTTCCTCCGACGCCCGCCAGAAAAGAATGGCCGCCGTTATAAAAGTCGTAAGGTTTGCATCCACGATTGTGCGAAGCGCTCGCTGATAGCCGTTGCGTATCGCCATCCCCAGCGACGAACCCTTTTGCTGCTCCTCGCGAATTCGCTCGAAGATAAGAACGTTTGCATCCACACTCATCCCTATCGTCAGGATGATACCCGCAATACCCGGCAGCGTGAACGTCGCCCGAAGGCCCGCCATTACCGCTAATACGAACAGTATGTTCAGCAGAAGCGCCATATCCGCAATCGAACCGGCGAGCATGTAGTACCCTAACATGCACAGTAACACCACGACAAGACCTATGAATCCCGCCTCGATGCCCCTGTCTCGATTGTCCGCTCCGAGAGATGGCCCTATTGTCTTTATCGATATCGGCTGCTCTATCAGACGCGCCGGAAGCGAGCCCGCATTCAGCTTGTTCACCATAT
>CAYMYK010000297.1:0-2885 GCA_964394625.1 uncultured Pirellulales bacterium | reverse complement strand
GTTAGCGACCCAAGTAAATTCTGATTAAGTGATACGGTTTCAGAACCATAACTTAATCCACCAGATACATCTAAGTCACCTGTTATTTGTACTGTAGTTGCTACTAAATCAAGCGTTCCAGAAGCAGAAGCATAAACATACGCACTATCATCATCGAAAAATAACTTGCTATCATTTGTTACTACACTTCCAGCAGAGCCTGTTCTTGCATTTTCAATGTATCTCAATCTTGCCATTCTAATTCATCTCCCTTTTTTAATTTGTTTAAAGAGAGCCGAGATTTGTTCTTCGGCTCTCTATATGCGAGTTAACACTCTATACGAGTTAGTTATTATCCCATATCAAAATACTTAATTATCCCACCATCATCTGTACCTAAGTCTGTTACGGCTACACCACAAGGGTTCTCTGCAACCCCAGCATAGGTTAATACTTCACCAGCAGAATGTTCTACATAATCACCCTCAGTGATACCAGAGCCACTATCAATTCCAGGTCCATAACCTTTGCATAAAGCCCAGAAGTAATACTCGTCAGTTACTGCAATTAATGGAACTCCTACTATAGGTGCAGTATTTGCATCAATGACTACATCCAAATAAGGATTAGCACAAATAGTAACCTGTGTGCTATCTGCTACAAATGCATTAGTTAAGCCATCATATAGAGTTATGGTAGCTTCTGAACCATTTGCCATAGCAGTATTATCCTTAATTTTGTAGAATGTGCCAATATCTCCTGCAATAGCTTCACCTACCAAATAACCATCCTTTAATGCATGAACGGCATATTCAGCATTCGTAACAGCATCTACAACTACTTCTTTGTCACCAATAGCAGCAGCAGCAGCGACATTTAAACTTTCAGAAGCAGAAAGGACTACGGGTGACTGGACTATATATCCAGCAGCCAAAGTTTCACCAGCTTTACATAATCTAAATTTCCTACCATCTTCAAATTCTTTTACGTCACCTAACATTCCTGCTAATTGTGAGTCATTACTTTCTTCGTATATTCCTAATTTTACACTCGTTGTGTTTATTACTTTATTACCCATTATATTTCACTCCTTTGATTTTTTTAGGGCTAATCTTTAAAGGGGTGTTGGCTCACCCCTCGGAGATTACTTTTACTCGTCAATACTCGAAATCAATCCTTGCTTCTCTCTATTACTACAAATTAACTGTAACTTTGCTACAATTTGAGCAACTCTCTCTAAATTATCTTGAGCAGTTTTCCATTCTGTCATTTCAAAATATTTCGATGCAGTGTAAGCTATCTCAAAATAATCAAGATTAAGGAAGTACATATAGTAATCAGTACAGCTATTTGACCATAGTATGGGTGCACCCTTAAAGGCACATCCCTTTATACCTAAGTCAGCCAGTTCATTAGACTGGGTGTAGTAATGACTATCCAATGCTTCATCTTCATACCAATTCTTAATCGCTTTAGTTGTCAGGATTATTTGTGGAGTTTCAGTTCCACCATCTTCTGAACAGTCATCCCACATATCTCTCATATCGTCAAGTAAATATACGGTATGGTCGCCAGAGGATGCGGCGTGCTGATTCTGCCACCAAGTTTCAGTGGAAGGGTCAATCCCGCCAACGGTAGTGCTTGCTGCTGGTGTAGCTGATATGTACTTGTTAATTCCAGACATAGCCAAAGCGTGTTGCGAACCGTCAAGCATTAATGCTAAATTGATTTTCTTTTTCATACTTTTCTCAAGATTAGCTATATTCTTTTCTGTGTAGTTGAATATTGCGGGTTCACCACTATTCATATCTTCATCGGTAAATATTCTAACAATCGAACCAGCCAAATATTTCCATTGATATTTAGCCGCTGTGATTATCTCACCTGTTTCAATACTTACCTTTGAACCACGACCTATCCAATCAACGGTCTCATTCTCTCCATATTCCAGAGGTTGCAGAATGTCAGTACCACCATTGTATTCTACAAATTTACCCTTTGCCTGCATTAATTTGAGAATTGGATTTGCGTCAAAGATATTATCTACTACATCAGTTTTTACTCTTTCCCATGTAGACGAATGTAAATCGTCAAGTGTCTTTGTTAAAGTTGGAAGAGCCATTATTTATTCACTCCTATCTTATTTTAGTTTTTGATATTCTTGCCTAATGATTTCTCTCCGAGATAGGTTTTTATCTGACTGTTTCACACCAGCTTCGACTGTTGCTCTTGTATTTGGAGGAGTTGGTTTAGTTTCTCGCTTTTCTGTTGGTGGTTCTTTTTCTTTTAACTTACCACCAGCCAATACATAAAGTTGTTTAGTGTTTAAGTTGGGATTCTTGTCAGCTAATTTATCAATTTCTGCTGCATAGTTCCAAAAGTCAGGGTAGTCAGCAGCGAATTTTTTAATCTCTGCTCTTGCGTCTTCAACTTTCTTCTTACGCCTATCCGCTTCTGCTCTTGTTATTTTCTTGTCTTCTTCGCCCTTTACTACATTTAGAACTTCCCCAACCATTAACTTTGTCAACTTAGATATTGGCATATTTTGTATTTCTTCTTCAGAGTAATCACTTAGTCTGCCTCCAGACATAAATTCACTCTGCGGTTGCTTTTTTTTATCTTGTTCTTTCAGAAAAGTTAAATAATTCTCGCTATACAAGTCTTCGTCAGACCTTCTTAATTTTATTTCCATTGCAGCTTTTTCACTTTTAAGTTGTGCTATCTCTTTATCTTTTGAATCATCATTTACTTGAATTGTTTTGTCCTCGGACATTTTTATTTTCCTCCTCTTTTTTAGCTTTTTTAGCTGCCCTTGCTTTCGCCAGTGCGTCAAGTCGTTTTTGTTTAAGTTCAACTTCGTTCTGTTCTTCTTGACTTACTTTAAGGTCAGCTTTTTTATGTTCCTT
>CAYMYK010000296.1:0-2931 GCA_964394625.1 uncultured Pirellulales bacterium | reverse complement strand
ATCCGGGTCAGTTATCACCTCACTGAAGCCATGCGTTCCACCAAAACGCCACTTGTCCGCCCCGGTTTCGAACGAGCCGTTTTGTATAAACTCAATTGCGGTGCCGTCGGGGTCTTCTATAACGCTGATATCATCGATGAGGATTTCGCCCTCGTCGAGCAGGCCCATTATAAATTCATTCCAATGCGTCGGCTCGTAACCGCCGTCATACGCGGTCATACGATATGTGTAGGTATCCCAGCTTGCCTTGTCTCGTTCGTTACTGTCGGCCCATGCTTCGGGTTTTGTGTTGTCGGCGTCGGGGTCTCGCAGCTCGAGTGAGGAGCCGCCGCCGTCGGCGTATTCGGACCAGGGTTTATCGTCATAGTAGGGGACCTCGTCGATGACGGTTCCGGCGCCATTGAAGAGCCGGATTCGTTCACCGTCGTTCGAGAGACCGCCTGTAAAGTCACCGATGAACCTGCTGCTGACGGCGGGGTACTTTGCCTTGAGGGCCGCCGAGTCTTTTGCGACGACGAGATAGCCGTGGCCTGAGATTTGGGTTGTGGCCGGGAAGATGAACTCACCTACTCCCTGCAGTCGCCAACCGGTGATATTGACGGTGCTTGCGCTTCGGTTATACAGTTCGAGCCATTCCTCGTTCGAGTCGGCGAACGGGGTAGTATCGGTTTCCCAGATTGGCTGGTGATTGTACATAATTTCGTTTATTACGATGCTGTTTGCGGTGTGGGTATCGGTAGGGATTGTAATCAGGCTTGTCAGGCCGTTGTCGGCGCCGGGCGTACCGTTGTTCTGTGCGCTTGCGGCCCAGTTTGCGGCGGGCTTGGTGGCGGTGTCGGGGTCGATTTTGGCAAGGGTCTTGCCCGTGCCGTCGGGTGCAGTTGGCCAGTCGCCCCCGTCGTTGTAATCGACGACATCCATAACTCGGCCGCTGTTATCCCTAAGTCGGATTTTGTCGCTGCCGTTCGAGAGTCGTCCCGCGAACGGGCCGACGGCGTCGGCGTAGCCGGTCTCGGTTTCGAGGGCGGCGGGGTTGCTTGCGACAACGAGAAAATCGCCGCCGTGTATAATTGTACCCGCGGGAAATTCGTACCTTATTCCCTCGGTGAGCGACCAGCCGGACAGGTCGATGTCTATCGCCATCTGGTTATATAACTCTACCCATTCGAGCAATATATCGCTGACGGGATGATTGTACATAATCTCGTTGAAGACGACGACGCAGTCGCCGCTGTTGCTGATGACGGCGTCGGGCAGCTCAGACAAGATGTTACTTGCCTGCGGAGTGGGTTCGTCAAAGTCCCACAGGGCAGGGTCGCCGTCCGGGAAGCGGCCGTAGGATTTATCGTTGCCCTGGTTTCCGAAGATTATGCTGTCGATGAATGTAGAGCCGTCGAAGGCGACCAAGGCAAGCTGCTCGCCGTCTGCTTTTAAGCTGAGTCCGAGGTGCAGGGGACCGTCTTCAGGGTCTTTGTCGGCCCAGATGAGCAGGTAGCCGTGCGGTTCGATAGCGGTTTGCGCCGGGCAGTTTGCGGGAATCTGATTGAGGTCGGGTATATTGAAGTCGTCGGTAACGTACAGCCCTCCGACGTCGGCGGTGATTTGGCTGTCGTTGTAGATTTCGAACCAGTCGTCGTAATCTCCCTGGGGGTCGGCGATAGTGGTTTCGTTGTCTGCCTGAAGCTCGTTTATAACTAAGTGTATGTCGTTGCAGTCCCTGCCCCAGTTTTCGCAAAAGATAGCGAAATCAGCCCAGTTGATGCCATCGACGCCGTCCATGTCGGCGCAAAGCACGCCGGTGCAGTCGGGTTCGAGCCACTGTTGAGCTAAGACCTTCACGTCCTGCCAATCGACCGAGCAATCCTTGTTGATGTCGCCTAAGGGGCTTGCCGGGGCGGCTGCCGGGGCGAGAAGAAATGCAAAGAGGAGCGCCGGGATGGAACCGATTTTTACGTATTCAGATACTCTCAAAACCCTTCCTCGCTGATTGCATAGAAACTTCGTCTGAGACTTTAGGCGTCCCCAGCGGACAACGGCCCCCTATGTCTTTTCACAGCACTAACTGTATTCTAACATAATTGCAGCTACCGCGTCAATGCTACGATGCTCTTGTGCGCGTAAAATCTCCCCAAACAAGGACTTAGATCCCCGTACACATCAGAGCGATTCTGCCGTTTTGACCGCCTCGGCCAACTCTATTTTACCCTCGTAAAGCGCCCTTCCGATGATTGCGGCGGCCACCCCCACTTTGGCGAGATTCTCAATATCGCTTGTTTTCGTCACCCCGCCTGCTGCTATGAGCGGCACATTCACTGCCTCGACAAGCAATTTTGTCCGCTCCAGATTCGGCCCAGCCATCATTCCGTCTTTTGTGATATCGGTGTATATTATGGCTGCGAGGGGCAGTTTTGCGGCCTGGGCGGCAAAGTCCATAAGGTCTGTGGGGCGCTCTTTTGTCCAGCCGGCGGTTGCGATGCCTGAGCCGCGTGCGTCGAGAGCGAGGGCGATTCGGCCGGTGAATTTTTTGGTGGTTCGGCTGAACCAGTCAAAATCACTGACCGCCATAGTTCCGATGATGACTCGCTCGATGCCGAGAGCGAGCAGTTTTCTGATGCTTTCTTCGGTTCTTATGCCGCCGCCGACCTCTATTTTGAGTTTTCCGGCCGCGGCGATAGCGGCTATTGTCTCGGTATTGACGGGTTTGCCGATTTTGGCGCCGTCGAGGTCAACGATGTGCAGCCAGACGGTGCCGGCGGCGAGGAATTCGTCGGCCTGTTCGACGGGGTCGTCTTTATAGTTAATCTGGCGGTGATAGTCGCCCTGGATGAGGCGGACGCACTTTCCGTCCCGCAGGTCAATTGCAGGTATGATGTACATAATGGAGCCAATGGGATTCGAACCCACGACCTCTTGCATGCCATGCAAGCGCTC
>CAYMYK010000295.1:0-2953 GCA_964394625.1 uncultured Pirellulales bacterium | reverse complement strand
ACCACAGAAAATCCAGGTCACCGCCCCAAACGGCAGGAATAACAACGGCAACCCGGATACATCCTCGTCTGCTGCTCAACTGCCGCACCTGGCCGCCCAGCAGACCACAGGGAGCCCAATGCCGGGCCGCTTCGAGAGCGCCGCCGGCGCCAATTTGCCGCAGGACGTCGCCACAGGTCTCAAAGAGCAGCTCAACCAGTCAATCCGCTCGTCCATCCGGCAGAACGGCCACGAGATTACCATTCGCCTCAACCCACCTGAGCTTGGACGGCTCTCTATCAGGTTTGAGCAGACCGGAACCGAGCTTACCGGACTGCTACAGACTACAAGGGCCGAAACAAGGGCCGAAATTCAAAATGCCATCCCGCACATCCTGAAATCCCTGCAAGACGCCGGTATCCACGTTAAATCCCTTGATGTTACCCTCAACGATACGGACAACACAGGCCGACAGAACTCAAAACAACAGTGGTTCCAGAACTCCTGGTCCGCACAGAACGGCTCATCCGATTCGTCCCCCGGCCGCTCCCAGCACTACCCCAACTACCAAAACAGCCCCTCTGATTTCGGCGACCCGGCCGAGCACTACCGGCCCGAATCGCACGAATACCACAACATCCTCACAAATGCTTCCTCTCTCAACCTGCTGGTCTGAAGGGCTGCCGCCCGGTGTCGCCCCGTACCGGCAACGGCTAAACTGAGGAGATTGGCGATTTGGAAGTGGCGGGATAGAAGATAACGGCAAAAAAGCGGAATTTTGCCGTGGCGGACTATAAGAAAAACTAATAGTAGCGGGCGAAATGCGGAAAACTTTGGAGGGGTGGGCTGTTTTTGGGCTTAAAATGCGGTTCGGGGGTTAAGATGGGTAAGATATGCGGGTTATAGGGGCAAAAAATGGTGTAAAATTTGCGAAAATTTTGGAAAACTTTGGAAAAACAGGGTGAAAGCCGGGCATTTTGTTTGAAAAAATGGGGCGATTTTGGCGGCTGTACTATAAGTTTTGCTTATAGTAGAGGATAGCAGACAGCGTTCAGGGGAAAGTGATAGCAGGGGGAACAGGGAATCAGGAGAGCAGGGGAGCGGGGTTTGGCGGGATGCGTCCCGCCTATGGGCGGGTAAAATTACGGGCAGCGAACGGGGGATTTGGCCTGACTGTGGCGGAGGCGGCTGCGTTCGAGAAGGATGGAAAATTTTTGAAATCTCAGGATTTTTTTCTTGACAGGCGTGGGGGAGTATTGTAGTTATGATAATGTTGATTGAAATACAGGGATAAAAGGGTAAATAAATGAAGGCGGCACACATCCGCATTCAAGTCGAGATGGTCAGCATTTTGCGGCAAGCGGACAGGATACAGCGGGTGGTTGTGTGCGCGGGTTTTAATAATTGGGAGGTTTGATAATGGCTAAGAAGCTGATTATGGTATCGCCGGTACTTGTTTGCGCCGCTGTTATTGCAGCATTGGTACTGTCGGGGGTCGGCGGAGCGGGTCAGCAGGCCACGCCGGCTGAACTTGAGCAGGCGAAGGCGAATATCGTATCGCTGATTGAGGCGGGGGATATGGCCGGGGCGGATACCGCCCTGGAGGGGCTTTTGGCGCTGGGGGATAGTGAGCAGAAGGGGCGGGTGATTCACGAGATTGCGGGGGCGTATAAGAAGGTAAAGGACTTTGATAAGACGCTTTGGCTTTCGCAGTACGTTGTCGATAGGTGGCCGGGGGCGGATTATGCGGTGTGGTGCGAGATGGAGGCGGCGTGGGTGAACATTCACCAGGGCAACGAACAGGCGGCACAAATGGCTATCGATAAGCTATCAGCGGATTATGCGAACGATGTGAATCGGCCATGGACTTTGTATATTCTTGGAGAGAAATACAGGTGGCAGAAGAGATATGAGCAGGCAAAGGCGCTCTATCAGGAGATAATAGATGAGCACCCTCAAAGTGAGTGGGCGAGCAAGGCGGCTGTCGGGATTGCGAGAGCGGAGATACTTGGGCTGTTAGAGTCGAAGAGCTACTGGGTGGCGGAACAGGAGGTTAAGAAGTTAGTTGCTGATTTTTCCGGGGATGCGGAGCTTCCGGGGACATTGCGGGATATTGCGGAGCGGTATCGTTGGGTAAAGAAATACGACGAGGCGGAGAAGCTGTTCAAATTGGCGGATGATTTAGAGGCGGGAGCCGGAGAAGAGCAGACGCAGCCGGACGTTCGGGCGCAGTATGCAATGATTCTGTCGCTTTTGCAGCAGGGCAAGACGGATGAGGGGTTCGAGACGATAGATGGATTGATTGCGAGTAGCGGCGGCGATTCGAACGTGCCTGAGGGACTTTACTGGATTGCGAAGGAACGAGAATGGGTGCTCGGGCTGGATGATGCCAATAGTATTTATGAGCGGATATTGAAGGATTACCCTGGCAGCCCGCAGGCGGCGAGGGTGAGGTTGGGTATCCAGAGGGTGAGGGTCGGAGGGCTTATTGAGGCGGGTGATTTAGCGGCGGCGGAGGTTGGGTTTGATGGGCTGGTTGCCGATTTTAATGGGCATTCGGATTTGCGGGAGAGCTTGTACTGGCTGTCGAAGCGTTATGAGGGGCAGGATGCGTGGGAGCAGGCCAAGAGTATCTATTGGGAGATAATGGAGCGTTGGCCGGGCAGTGATGAGGCGAAGAAGTCGCGGTTGGATGTTCGGGCGGTGGATATTTTTGCTCTGGTTAGAGAAGGCAGGGACGATGAGGTGCCCGGGGCGATTGATGAGCTGATTGTTGATTTTGAGGGGGATGCATATCTGCCTTATATAGTGTGGATAACGGGCGAGGAGTATTACTACGAGCCGGCTCTGGAGATGTGGGCTGACGCTCGGAGAGAAGAGGCGAAGGATTATTTTGCTAAAGGCATACCTGTATTTGAAAGAGTCATAAAGAATTTCCCATCTTCTGCTGAAACCGGTGCCGCTTATTATTACT
>CAYMYK010000294.1:0-2960 GCA_964394625.1 uncultured Pirellulales bacterium | reverse complement strand
CGCCAAAACAGCAGTCTGATAACCGCTGCCGGTACCTATCTCCAATTCCTCGCAATACCTGCTAACCCGAAGCTGCTGCGTCATCAACGCAACAATATACGGCTGAGAAATCGTCTGCCCCCAGCCAATCGGCAAAGGCCCGTCCGAATACGCCTGCGACAGGTAGCTCTCCGTCACAAACTCCTCCCGCCGAAGCCGACCCATCACCGTCAGCACCGCCGGATCCGTTATCCCCCTGCCTTTAAGGTCGCCAGCGACCATCCGCCGCCGGTCCTTCGCCAGTCTGTCCTCATATCCCCTTTTGCCCATAACCCTAATAATCCCTGTAAATCCACGCTATTGCAAATCAATTCTCACTGCCAACGGCTTAAACTCCGTTCAGACACAAACATTGCCTTTAACCTCGTTGCTATTATCTTCGCAGGTGATAAAATACCGTATTAGTCCTGCAAACAGGTCGATATGAAAGATTTCAAAGGCGCAAACAATGAACGCCGCAAAACTGTGTTTGTATCTGCCGGTCCTTGTCTTAGGCGGATGCGTGCCGCTGTTCTCACTGCACCGGCTCTATACCGAAAAAGACCTCGTCTTCGACGAAAAACTCCTCGGAACCTGGAGCAAGGAAACCAATGACGCCAACAACACCCAAACCTGGCAGTTCAAATCCCATCCGAAAAAACAAAACGCCTATATCCTGATTATAAGCCAGCACTCAAAAGACAACTCTTTCAAGGGCTCCTTCGATGCGCACCTTGTCAAGCTCGACAATCATCTGTTTATCGACCTATACCCAAACAAGCCGGCCTGGGCAGATAACGAAGCAGACATCCCCAAACTGCCCTGGGCCTACAATGCCTTTTTCGCGGTACCAACACACACATTCCTCAAGCTCGATGCCATCGACCCGAACCTTGAGCTTTGTATCACCGACGACGATAATTTTAAGAAGCTCATCGCCAGAGACCCAAACGCCGTCGAGTATGACACCATCGACGATAAACCGCTGCTAACCGCACCCACCGAACAACTCCAGGCCTTCGTCTGCGAATATGCCGACGATACCGACCTTTTCTCGAACCGTGTTACTCTCGAACGCATCGGCCCGGCCGAACCAAACACCGCAAACAAAAATAACCCCACAAAAAAACCGGAGTGCACCAATAATGACTGACCAGCCCGTGCTGAGACGCTACCTGGTAAATATCGACTCGGCCTCTATACACCAGCTCTTCACCGACACACTCATCGTCGGCTCCGGCGTCGCAGGCATGCGAGCCGCCATCGAGGCCGCCAAACACTGCAACGTCACGCTCGTCTGCAAGGCGACGCTCGAAGATTCCAACACCTGGCACGCACAGGGCGGCATCGCCTCGGTACTAAACGAAACAGACACATTCGAATCACATATCGCCGATACCCTAAAGACCGGCTGCGGACTCTGCGACGAAAAAACCGTCAACCTCGTCGTTCGGCAAGGCCCCGAACTCGTAAAACAGCTATTCGACTGGGGCACGCCCTTCGCCGTTATCGACGGCAAAATCGCCACCACCATCGAGGGCGGCCACTCCCAGAGCCGAATCGCCCACGCACACGGAGACGAAACAGGACGGGCCATAGCCGAAACGCTCATCAAACGCGTAAAGCAAAACCAAAACATAAAAATCGTCGAAAACTTCTTCACCATCGACCTGCTCACAACCGACAATACCTGCCTCGGCATCATCGGCGACAGGCAGGGACACCGGCAAATCATCTGGGCCGAAAATACCATCCTTGCAACCGGAGGCGCAGGCCGACTCTACCGCGAAACCACAAACCCGGACGTCGCCACCGCCGACGGTCTCGCTATCGCCTACCGCGCCGCAGCGGTCCTGCGCGACCTCGAATTTATGCAGTTCCACCCCACCACGCTCTACGTCGCAGGCGCCTCCAGGGCGCTTATCACCGAGACGCTCCGCGGCGAAGGCGCCATCCTGCTCGACAGCAAGGGCAGCGCCTTTATGAAGGATTACCACCCGGACGCCGAACTGGCGCCGCGCGACATCGTCAGCCGGGCCATACTCAAGCAGATGCTAAAAACCGGCTCAACGCACGTCTATCTCGACGTAAGACATCTCGACAAAAAATACCTCGCAAAGCGCTTTCCCCTCATCACCGAGCTGTGCGAAAGCTTCGACATACACTTCGAGCACGACCTCATCCCCGTCAGACCGTCCGCCCACTATATGGTCGGCGGCGTCAAGACGGGCCTCAATGCAAAAACCACCATCGACAATCTATACGTCTGCGGCGAGGTCGCCTCGACAGCACTGCACGGTGCAAACCGGCTCGGAAGCAACTCCCTGCTCGAAGGGCTGGTCTTCGGGAGAATCGCAGGCCGGGCCGCCTCCAAAAAAACCAAAAACAAATCCGCTCTGCCCAAACATATACGCCTCAAACACCAAATCCCGCACTCGGACCGGACCCGGCTCGACACCGCCGACATCCAAAACTCACTCCGGGCCCTTATGTGGAGAAACGTCGGAATCACCAGAACCGCCCGGCCACTCAGAGAAGCTCAGGAGATAATCAGCTTCTGGCAGCGATATGTTATGGACAAGGTCTTCGACTCACCCGCCGGCTGGCAGTGCCAGAATATGCTCACAGTCGCCCTGCTTATGGCACAATCAGCAGAACAGCGAAAGGAATCCCGCGGCGTACACTTCCGTCAGGACTACCCCGAAACCGACGACAAACAATTCAAAAAACACCTCGAAATCACACGTGAAAAATAGAGCACCTTTTGCTATAATGACCTCCGATTGGCTGAACAACAGTCAATCGTAAATAGCAAATTGACAATTGAAAGAGTGGGTCTGGCGGTCGCCCCGCACCTATTTTGACACTGTGGCAGAGCAAACCGGTCTTTGTGCTAAATAGTGAAACGCATTTCAATGTCAAAATAGGTGCGGGGAGGAAAG
>CAYMYK010000293.1:0-3054 GCA_964394625.1 uncultured Pirellulales bacterium | reverse complement strand
AAGTCGTCGACCGTCGCCATCGGGCTGATTCGCGCGTTGGAATCCAAGCGGGCGATGAACCGCCGATTCTCCGCGTCCGCGGTGAAAGCATAGCAGTGGTCCGTCTGACTCGGATCAAGCGTGATAAAGACTTCGCGCCCGACGTGCCGGTACAGGGCCGGGTTCCCCCCGCCGTAGCTCAGCCGCCCACCGCCCACCTTGAACGCCACACCGTTGGCACCTACCTTGTAGACGCCACGTGCCTGCATGAGGAATAAAAGCTCCGTCTCCCCGGCTCGGCGCAGCCGTTGGGCCGTCTGCCATACCTCAAGCGGTGTCCGGCCGGCCAGGTCGTCGGCGCTGTGCGGTGTGTTGTGATACTCGGTGATGTAGTCTTCGATCGCGGCCCGCGCGTCCTCCATCGTCGGCACGTCGCCGGACTTGCGGATCGCCTCCAGGCATTCCGGCCGCGTCTGCGGTGAGTTGCCGCAGTACGTCGCAAAGGTCTTTCCGCAGCGACCCTTAAACGTGCCGAACAATCGCTCGGTCGTATCCTTGCTCCACGGGGCGTAGGGAATCGCGTAAATTGTGTCGCCCCCCTGGTCCTCGGTGATACCCAGGAAGCGCCGATCCACACATTCCACAAGGGCCGAGTCGCGCCGCAAGACGTCCTTCCACTCCCGGCCGTATTGCCTTCTCAGGCTGTCCCGTGTTGACTTCGTTACTCCGGTCAAAAGCTCACTGGCGAAATCCTTGCCGTTGTCGATACGCAGCTTCTCGGGAATCGCCCAGTCCCGAAACGCCATAAGGTAGGCCGCCAGGATCGCGTCCTGATGCGGCGTCGGCCCCAGGTGTCGCCCGACAATGCAGCGACTGCGCATATCCTGGACCACCGTAAGCCAGGGCCGCAGTTGCTCGCCTTCGTGCAGCACCCAGAAATCCACCTGGTGA
This sequence comes from uncultured Pirellulales bacterium, assembly GCA_964394625.1. Lineage (GTDB taxonomy): Bacteria > Planctomycetota > Phycisphaerae > Sedimentisphaerales > Anaerobacaceae > JAUVYV01. Next base: position 2,124 of record CAYMYK010000293.1, on the reverse strand, counting down.
TGGTCCGTCTGGAACATCTGGCCCGGCTTGATGAGCGTGTAGTCGATAAGCTGGTGTGGCATGTACCGCCGACACCAGGCGTCCGGGCCGTAGCGCAGCAAGTAGGAAAGGCCCACGTTGTCATGCCGGGCGATCCACTTCCGCGTTGCGCTGTAGCTCGCCGGCCAGGCCCAGCCCTGCGCGCTTGCCTTCCGTGCGGTGTGCTCGTGACACAACGTGGCACTCAGCTTATTCTCGGTGTGGAACAGCGAATAGAAGTAGTCGATGGCGTCCGGGCTCCGCCCGCCGCGATGGGTGTCACCGCTTGAGCGGTTGGGCGTCGATCGCCGGTCGATCAGCCCTTCAATGCCGAGTATCTGCCGATTCGGCCCCGTGGTGTAATAGGCCTTGTGCCAGGCTTGCAAGCTTCGGAAGCTGATCTTGAAGGCCTCTCCGTCGACCTGCCGGGCTTCCTCGACGATCCGCTCCGCCGCTTCCCACTCGGTCAATCGGCTGTGTTCGGTTGTTTTGCGCCACTTCCGTAGCCAGTGAGCTTTCCGGTAGGCATGGGCTACCTGGTGTGAAGCGTGCCGGGCCGCCAGCGCTTCCCGTGCCTGCTCTTCGCGTGTGTTCGGGTGTGGGAACCGGGTCAACGCGTCATGCATGGATCGGTGAACGTACCAGCCACGCCGCCCCCTACCGTCCGGCGTTCGGGCTTTCACGGCCAGCGATCCCCGACCACAGCGCTTGGCTTCGTGTGCTTCTTGCTGCGCTCGCCAGCGCCACGTCCGCACGGACTCGCCAGTGATCCCCGCCGCCCGTTCGATGGTTACCCACTCGTCGCCGTTGGGCAGATCGGAGTGTTGTCGCACTGCCACCGGCATGGCCTAGCCGTCTCCCATTCGAGTGCGGTAGTTCTGACCGTTGCGGGTTTCGCGCCGTTGCGTGTGGGCATCAGGATACGTGAAGCGGGAGTTGTGGTAGTTCACCGTCTGGGGTGTCCGGGCCGCCTCCCGGGTTGCTTCTTCCACCGCTTGTGTGTTGGCTTTCAGTGCGTCCAACAGGATGCCCAACTGTGCGCGTTCGACATCGGTGCCACGCTGCTTGACGGTACCCGCCCCGCCGATCAACGGAATCCAGTCCGGCAGGTCAAACTTCGTCCGCAATGCCGGACGCCCGGTTACAGGATCAACATTCCCTTCCTCATACTGCCGCAGCCCTTCCGCCGTACCGTACACCTGTGCAAGTTCGGCGAGTCGCTTTGCATCGGTGCCGGCGGGGAGCAACTCACGGATCAGGTCCTCGATATTGACCGTCGATCCGCCGGCGGCCAAAGCTTCCCGCCGCCCTTCCGCCCACCGCTCTGCACGTTGCGTCGATTCCCGAGCCATGAACCGCTCGACGTATTCGCCGTAGCGGTTCATCGCGTTATCGAGCCGCATCATCATGGTGTCGATGGTCATCGTCGGCTCGAGTTGGAAACCGCCGGGTGCCTGCTTTTGGAGTATCGCAGCCTGAGCCATCTGATCGCGGCTCAGCCGATCGCCCAGCAGACCGGCAACCTGATTGATCGCCGCATCCCCAATCTGGGGAAACTCCTGCTTAACCCGCTCAGCGGTCTGGGCAGCACGCCCGGCCTGCTCGGCGGTCATACCACCGTCCCGTCGCACGTCGGATATGTCCTCGATCGTCTGCTGGCGTTCGCGCTCCGCGCCTTTGATCTCATTCAAAGCGTCACGATGGGCTTTGATCGCGGCCGTCGCACGGTCCCATTCTTCCCGCATCGCCCGGACCGCTGCCGAGATCGCACTTATGGCAGCGATGACGGCCCCGCCCGCAAGGAATAGCTTGATCGCATTCCAGTTCGCCCGGACCGCGCCCGTGCTTTTCCGCAAGACCTCGCGTAGACTGATCTGCTGTGTTGCGAAATCACCCGCAACCTTCGAGCCTTTGACCATCATGTCGGCCACGGCTCCGAGCGCGGGATGGACTCTACTCAACAGGCTTGTATAGGTTTCCTCGGTCGCCGTGAGTTTCTTGGTCGCCTCGTCGAGTTCCTGGGTGGGCTTCGTGGCGTCTTTGGTTTGATCGGTCAGGCCCTTCTGCGCGGCGTCTACCTTGCCGACGTCCCCCGCGGCCTTGTCC
>CAYMYK010000292.1:0-3057 GCA_964394625.1 uncultured Pirellulales bacterium | reverse complement strand
CGGGCGGCGATTCGCTCAACCGAAAGGTCGGCAGCGATTACGGCAATGACATAGCGAACTGGGAAGCCGCGACCCCATCGCCCGGAGCCGTGAATTATTAAAAACCGACTGGCCCGTGATTATAGGACCTAACATTGGGCTGTGTCCGGTAATAACAGTATTAGTGTGCCTGGATTACATTTGTTTGGATGCGGTCGTCACGGGCGGAGTTGGTTTTTTGGGCCGGTCTGACAAGGGCATTGACTTGGCTCGTCTGATATGTTAGAATAATGTTAAAATAGATAAACTTGAGGGTTTGGACGGGGGTCCGGCAGGGTCTGAGGATTGTTTTTGTGCGGCTCCGCCGGGGTTGTCGAGGCCCTTTGCCTTGTTACGTCCAGTTGCCAAACGGGTTGATTCTTGGTGTTTTTATGTCCGGCGATGTGGAAAAACAGATTTCGAATGGGAAAGCGGATAAGTCGAATCGACAGGCAAAGCCGGCGGCGGCACGGATGCCGGATTTGTCGGCGGACCGTACTCTTGGGTCTCGTTACGAGCTGAAGTATGTGATAGGTGAGTCGAAGGCGAGGGCGGTTGAGCAGTACGTCGCAGCTTACCTGGACGAAGACCGATATACGAAGCTACAGCCGAGCGGCTTCTATCCCATAGTAAGCTTGTATTTAGACTCGGAGGATTTGCAGCTTTGCCGTGAGAGCTTAACGGGCAAGCTGAATCGGTTCAAGCTGCGGATTCGCAGCTATACGGACGACCATTCTTATCCTCGTTTTCTGGAGATTAAGCGTCGGGCGAATACCGTGATTATGAAGAGCCGTTACCGGGTGAGACATCGTGATATAAAACCGCTGCTTGCCGGGGAGTTTGTTGACCCACACTATTACGGTACGGATGAAAAGATAATGAGGCAATTTCAGTTATATGTGAGGTGCCTGAACGCCAGGCCTGCCGTGCTGGTTCGCTACAGGCGCAGGGCGTACGAAGGTGACAGCCATACGCGGGTTCGTGTGACCTTTGACAAGGAGCTGAGTTATAACGTGACGGATGAGCCGGAGGTCCGGTTTAACGGTGCCGGCTGGCAGCTTCACAAGCTGTCGTTGGATAAGATAATTTTGGAGATTAAGTTTACGGGTCGTTACCCGGCGTGGCTTTCGACGATGGCGAAGGAGTTCGAGCTGCGCCAGCAGTCAATGTCGAAGTATGCGAACTCACTAAAGGAATCGTGCGTGTTGCATTTTTGTTCGCCTAAGTTACGTATGGGAACGTGGCAGCTATGAACCAGTTGTGGGAAATACTTAACGTCCCGCCTTCGGTGGAAACGGCATACACGGCGGAAAGTGTGTTGCTCTCGCTGGTGCTTGCGTTTGTGTTGGGGCAGGTCCTGGCGTGGGTATATTACTTTACTCACGTTGGTCTGTCATATTCGAAGGGTTTCGTTCAGTCCATACTTGTTGTGACAATTGTTGTGTCGCTGATAATGGTTGTGATAGGCAACAACATTACGCGTGCGTTCGGCCTGATGGGTGCTCTGGCGATTATACGTTTTCGTAATGTGGTCAAGGACACACGTGATATGGTATTTATCTTCTGCGCTCTTGTAGTAGGTATGGCGACCGGCACGCAGGCGCATTTGATTGCGATAATAGGCACGGTTGTTCTGAGCTTGACGATGCTGTACCTGCACGTGACGGGCTTCGGCACACATCTGTCGCACAACGGCTTTCTGCGTTTTAGCTTCGCCGGCCGTATCGGGCCCGACCACCCGGTGATGGCCGTGCTGAAGCGGTTCTGCAGAAGCTTTGTGCTGATATCGACCAGCGGCGGTGCCGAAGAGGCCCCTGAGATCGAGTATGCGTATCACTTGATGATTCGAGACTCCGGCAAGAACGAGCAGATGCTCGTAAAGCTCGAAGAAATTAAGGGAATTGGTAATATCAACCTGACAATGCAGGAGCGGCTGTTAGAGGTTTAACACGGTATGAAAAGCGGCAGAGGACAAAGAGGCGGCAGTTTGCGTATGCACATTGTGCCGGTGCTTGTCTGGCTGGCGGCCTCGGCGGTGGTTGTTTTTATGTTTCGCAGCCAAGCGAGGCGTTTTGAGGTTTTTGGTCTTGCACTGGGCCAAGTTCGTGAAATCTCATCGACAAGCACGGGCAGACTGCTCAGTGTCCCCGTGCAGTTGTTTCAGCAGGTTAAAGAGGGAGACCCCGTAGCGATTGTTGATACGGTTCTTGACCATAAGCACCTGAAAGAGGAGCTGGATGCTAAGCGAAGGGTGTTTCTGGCGGAGATTGACCGGCTAAAGGCGCAGTTGAAGGCGACCGAAGACCGCATGGCTGTCGATGCGTCGGCGCAGGATGCGGGTGTGGTTATGGACCAGCGACGGCTGGCGGTTGACGTGGAGAACGCACGGCTTCACGTGCTTGAGCTGAATGCGCAGCTTGAAACGGACCAGCTTGCCCTTGAACAGCTTCAGCTTGACAAGAAGATATTTATTGCCCAGGGGCGCCTCCAGCAGGAAGGTGCCTCACAATACGAGCTTCGTAAGACCGAAGCTGCATACAACGCGCTTGTGAAAAAAACTGAGGCGAACGAGTTCCTTCTCAGTCAGGCCCGGCAGGATTTGAAATATGCGCAGAAAAGATACGATGATTTTACAAGCCGGCAGACCCGCAAACCTTCGATTGACCTTGCGCTGGACGTGATACGAAAGGAAATTACCGCCCAGCAGCAGAGCATAGCGGAGATGCTGCAGACCAGAGCGGCGCTTGTGATAAAATCGCCCTTTGACGGAGTGGTCAGCGCTATAGAGCGAAGTCCCGGCGAGGCCATTTTGCCCGGTGAGCCGATACTGAGCATTTCCGAGAGCGAGCCGAGAGAGATTATTGCGTTTGCAAACCGAAGCGAGATTGAGCGGATTCGAATAAATATGAAGGTGGAGCTTAAGAAGAGCGGCGAACCGATGCAGGTGGCTTATTCGCAGATAACACACCTCGGCCCGAATGTCCAGTTAATGCCGGAACAACTGAGAACGAATCCTGCTGTCCCTCAGTGGGGACGACC
>CAYMYK010000291.1:0-3102 GCA_964394625.1 uncultured Pirellulales bacterium | reverse complement strand
GCGTTTCGATATGCCTGCCCAACCACTCTTTTTTATCGACCAGCGTATGCTCGGCCACAATGTCAAACGCATCACCGATATAAAGCGACAGCTTCTCATCCTTAGGCGTATGGTCAATCGTGTCCTCACCTACAAATTGCAAACTCTCATCGGCAGGGTCCTTCTTGAATACCCTGACCTTGCCCTTCGGAAGTGCCATCCCCAATTGGTTCTCCTTGGCATTCTCGAACTCAATCTTCACCATAACCTTCTTGCTTGTGCCGGCTCCTCGCCGATACCAGTAGTCGCTGCGCTCATAGACAAATATCTTTTTGCACAGCACCCCCGCCGCTGGCTCGATAAATTCTATCTGCTTCACCTGATTATTCTTTATCGTGCTCCGCCGCCCCAGCGTGTACATATGATATTCCATAAAAGGCTTCTCTTCAAAACCACCTGCTCCGTTTGCCTCCATAGCATAACCCAGCTTCATCCGGCGTGAAACAGGCGTTGGCGGTGTCACCCTCCGCACATCTCCCGCTATCAGCTTCAATCTCGCATCCTTGTATCCCGCTCCGCTCTTGTTGTCTATCGTCACCCATCCCGAGAAATCCAGCGCCGTATCACCCTCGTTCAGTACCGCCGAATAGTCCGCCTTCCAGCCAATCGCACCGGTCGTATATGTCACCCGGCAGAGCTGCTCGCCCGCCTCTTGCGCCGCTGCCAGCCAAACCAATGTCGGCTTCGTAACCAAATCCTCCGGCAGCTCCTCAAGCGATATATTATCGACGCTGCCCCGGGCCACTATCTCAATCCCACCCTGCTCATTGAGCAGGACCAAATCCCCGCCAACCGCCGCCAACAACACGCCGCCGAGCTGCTGGTGCCCGTCCGCGCCACTGCCCTTTATATACAGTGACACCTTCTTGTCGATATACCGCTTCAGCAAGCTCTCCGTATTCACAAGGTCATACTCATAATTCTGCTCAAGTATCGATATCGCACCCGGCGCCGACAAACACTTGAAATTCACACTCGTCGGGTCTATCGCCGATGCGACATCCGTGAACTTAACCGTATTGACCCCCGCATCGAACGACATCTCCCGCGACTCCCGCACCACCGCAAAATTATCATTATAAATCGTAAGCCCCACTCCGGGCCCAGCCCCCTTCTCCGCACCACATGCCGTACAAACCACAACGCATATTAACAGTAACACTACAAATCGACACCTCATTTCGTTTCTCCTTAAAAGGTTTGACATTCCTTTATCTAATATGCGCCAAAATACCAAATTACCCGAACTTTTTCCTCATTTGCTCACCACCGCACGCTCTCGCGATATTATCACACCCCCCATGCCGTCCGTAAAGCAAAACCCTCGCAAAAAGCTATCTCCACACTGGAAAAATCCACACCGATACTATATAAATCACCCAGGCATTTAAGGATGAACTCTTCTGTACAGGAGATTCGATATGAGCGTAATGGCACAAGCCGATTGGTGGTCAAAAACGGTTAATTACCAAATCATCGCCGGAAATCCTCTCTGGCGTATTGCAATGGTCCTGCTCGTTCTGCTGCTAACTTTCGCCGCAGGGAAAATCGTACAGTTCATGCTGAATATCTACGCCACACGAAGAGAGTCCAAATCCGGCGTCACCGTCCTCACCCTCCTGCTCAGGTGCCTCTCAAAACCCGCCTATGTAGCATTCTTCGCGCTCGGCCTGTATCTCGCCATGCTCTGCGTTATATTCGAAAACCCATCCGCCACGCCACCCGTCGAAGGCATAAGCGAAACCGTCCACAATGCCTGGCTGCAGATTTCAAAGGCTATCGCTGCCGTCGCCGTCGCCTATGCAATCTTCAAACTCGTCGATATCGCCGAATACTACCTCATTCGATGGACCGGAAAAACCGAAACCAGACTCGACGACATGCTCGTACCCGTAATCAGAAAATCCCTCCGTGTCACTATCTCCATCATCGCTGCTATCTACATCGTCGATAACGTCCTCAATCAGGATGTAAAATCAATCCTCCTCGGAGCCGGCGTCGGCGGTATCGCTATTGCCCTCGCCGCTAAAGACACCATCGCAAACTTCTTCGGCTCCGTCACCATCTTCGCCGACCGTCCCTTCCAGATAGACGACCTCGTCAAAATCGAAGGCCACTATGGCCCCGTCGAAGAGGTAGGCTTTCGCTCCACCCGCGTCCGTACCCTCGAAGGAAACCTCGTCACAATACCAAACAGCGTCATCACAAACTCCACCGTTGAAAACGTAGGCCGACGACCATTCATCCGCAGAACCTCCAATATCACCATCACCTACGACTCAGGATACGAAAAAACGCAAAAAGCCGTGGATATAATCAAGGACATCCTCGCCCACACCTCCGAAATAACCTCAGACCCCGACCACCCACCGCGTGTCTATTTCAGTGAATTTAACGACTGCTCGCTGAATATCTACATGTCCTACTGGGTAAAACCGCCCGACTACTGGCTCTACCAGGAAGTGAACGAAAGAGTGAATCTCGAAATCATGAAACGCTTCAACGCCGAAGGCATAGAGTTCGCCTTCCCCACCCAGACACTCTACCTCAAAAAGGACTAAAATCACCACCCTGCCCGTGCCACCCTGACCGTGCACCTCGTAATTTAGTCTCTCTGATTTTGCATTTATCTTTCTGATTCCTATACTTTATGGATAGCGCACACCGCGAGTTCACGAGCTTTTGCTCCGGGGGATTTAGTGATGACAGACTCAGATATGCACCTCCCAATAAAACTCGAATATAAAAATCTCCACCTCCGCATCGCAGCGGCATTGGCATTGCTGATGGCGGGTCTGCTCCTGCTGGCCGGCCGGCTCGACTATTGGCAGGGCTGGGTATTTGTCGCATACTGTTCAATCGTCGTCGCCTGCGCTATGCCTCTCTTCAACGATAAAATCGATATCCTAAAAGAGCGCACCCTGCCCAAAACGAACGTAAAAATCTGGGCCATCATCACCCACACCGCCTTCATGGCCACCGTCGCCGACGCCTTGATAATCGCCGCACTCGACACAGGACGCTTCGCCGCGCACAAACCGTTCCCTGCCATGATGTATGCCG
>CAYMYK010000290.1:0-3114 GCA_964394625.1 uncultured Pirellulales bacterium | reverse complement strand
TTTGGAACGGGTTTTGATATCAATTCCAGGCTGAGGAGCTACACTGGGCAGCGGTGCGATAGGCGCGGTTGTATGGAGGCGACTGGCATGAGTGGATGGAACCAAGCTCCGTTACCACGGGATCAGATACTCCTGTTCCGCGAGACACTGGGCGACCGCATCCCAGAGAATCACTCGGTCCGACTTTTCGCGGAGATTCTCGATGGCCTGGATTGGTCGAGCTGGGAGCAACACTACGTCCTGGTCGCCGGGCAACCGCCCATTCATCCCAAGATTATGGCCGGGGCGATTCTCTACGGTCTTACCCACGGCCTGAGATCCAGCCGGCGTCTTGAGTGGGCCTGTGCCAACCCGGCCGATCGTGCTGATCCTACGAGGGCGGTGGCCCGGGAAGATTGGCCGAAGCTACCGCGTCGTGCCCAGACGGGGAAGTTGGACCGTGCGGCCTTTGTGTATGACGAGCAGAAGGACTGCTACTATTGTCCCATGGGTCGCACATTGGTTTTTGTGCAGATCAAGATGAAGGGTCGTGACACCTGCGGTGATTCCGAGTACCGGGTTTACCGGTGCCGATCGTGTGAAGGATGCGGGCTGGCCACAGATTGTCTGGTAGGCAAGAGCAAAGTTCGGACGGTCTCCCATGATCAGCATGAGACGGCGCGGCAAAAGGTGGCCGCCAGGATGAAGACGGAACGCGGGAAAAAGGCGTACGCCAAACGTGCCCATTTGGCGGAGACGCCGAACGGGTTCATCAAGCAGGTGATCGGGCTTCGGCAGTTCTTGCTACGCGGGTTGGACAAGGTTCGCACGGAATGGCTATGGGCGTGTACGGCCTTCAATATAAGGAAGTTGATCTTGGCGATGAGGATGCTGCGCGCCGAAGGCACGGTGACGCTGGTTTGAGAGGTTCCGTGGCCCGCTACGCCGACAGAAGGGGACGATGATCACCGACACCAGGAGTTGGATCTGACCCAGACCGGCCGCAAGACAGGAACGTGACTATCGCGGGCCAATCTTCCACCGGCGTCAGCCGGGCGGGGGGCACACATCACCCTCCCGTCGCTGCGAGTAAATCGACAGCCCTGAAGAGATGGGCCACCCAGCCTCTGACATGGCGGGGCTGCGCTTGGCCATGCCACCCTGTTCCTATATCTTACTGTTCACAGTACGCAGGATTTCGTGTTCGAGGGCGATGGCCTTATCTTGGATCTCCTTGCCGTGGGCGAGGATGTCGCCTATCCACTTCTTGTCTTCCACGTCGCCGGAGTTGATCTTGACGTTCAGGTACGCCCCCATCACGGCCAAGCGTGCACACAAGGCACCGACGCCGGCGTCAGAGACTGAAGCCGGGTTGCCGAACTCGGCCATCGCTTTGCAGACTTCCATGCACGCCAGTGAGGTCTCCATCACGCGGAACGGAACTTCGATCGCTTCCTTGGTTGCGTCCTGGATGGCCTTGTTCTTCGCGGCCTTTTCGTCATCCGAGTCCTCGGGCAGGCCGAAGGCGGCCATGATCTTGTTGAAGGCGTTGGTGTCCTCGTCGATCAGGCGTAGCAGCTCGTCGTGACATTCCTTGCCTTTGACAGCCCAGTCGGAGAACTCCTCCCAGCGGTCGTCCCAACCTCGCTTGTGAGACGACAGATTGGCCACCATCGTCCCTAACGCGGCCCCCATCGCACCGACGGCGGCAGAGATGGAGCCGCCGCCCGGAGCTTTCGATTCGCTGGCGGTCTCCCACACGAAATCAGCCAGTGACATGTCGACGAGCCGCTTCTTCTTTTTGTCGGCGATGGCATATTCAATGATCTTCTCTTCGGGTTTGAACGGGTACAGTTCATCCAAGCCCATTGATTTCACCGCAATCTTGATTATTTCCTTGTCGCAGATACCAATCGACCGTTTCTGTTTCCTGAGGTAGTGTCTTCCGGCATCCAACACGGCCTTTAGTGGCATCAGGCCAACAAGTTCGGAACCGGTGACGCGGACGCCCCTCGCTTCGGCGTTCTTACAGACCTCATCGAATGCAATGTGAACGGGCGTTACACTGATATTGGTCAGGTTCATGGAAATCTGGGCAACGCCATATTCCTCAATAAACCACCCAATCCCCTTCACACATTTCAACGAACCGGGAGTCCATACTTTCTCACCGTTTTCATCCAGTACGGCCTTTCCGGTGGACGTTCCGTCCACGGTCTTCACGCGCCCCTTCTCGCGTACATCGAAGGCAATGGCATTCGCTCTTCGGGTGGACGTCGTGTTGAGGTTGACATTGTATGCCACAAGGAAGTCCCTGGCACCGACCGCCGTAGCCCCGGACCTGGCGTTGAACTTGGCAGGACCGAAGTCCGGCTTCCATTCCGGCTTCGCCAGTCTGTCCCTCAGTCCTTCGTATTCCCCGGAGCGGACGACCGCAAGGTTTCGCCGCTCTTGGGTGAACGCGGCATTCTCATAGCAATAGACCGTGATGCCCAACTCGTCACCGATTCGCTTCGCCAACTTTTGGGCATATTCGACGGTCTGGTCCATTGTGATATTGGATACCGGCACGAGTGGACAAACATCCGTCGCGCCGAATCGCGGGTGTGCACCGTGATGTTTGCTCATATCAATGAGTTCAGAAGCTCTTTTGACGGCCCTCACCGCCGCCTCGAGAACTCCATCCGGCGATCCGACGAAGGTCACAACCGTTCTGTTCGTGGCTTTCCCCGGATCAACGTCAAGAAGCGTGACGCCTTCGACGGCTTCTATTTGGTCAGTAATCTGCTTGATAACGGATAGATCGTTTCCCTCACTGAAATTGGGGACGCATTCAATCAATTGGCCGGTCATGTTCCTTGCTTCCTCAGGGTCTATGAATCTCAGGGTCATCAGCGGGCACGGCGTCGAAGCAGCCCAACAGGATCAAACCGGCGCGGTCCGCGCACCCACGTGATGTGGGACAGGTCTTCTCCCGGCAGCCTGCCGCGGCGCACCGGGGCGCCGTGATCCTTTGGCTGGCTGGAAAGCCGGCCCCACGGACATGAGCATCGAGGCGCGCGCAGACAGAATGCGCAATCGTGACATCGCCGTTCCATCCGGTCGAGTCGGAGACCGCCAACTCGGCCGAGGGGT
>CAYMYK010000289.1:0-3117 GCA_964394625.1 uncultured Pirellulales bacterium | reverse complement strand
GCTTGAGGGTGGGGCGGTCGCGGCAGAGCAGATGAGTTTGATAGTGGGAGCGAACTTTGTGATTAGTTTTCAGGAGCAGGTAGGGGATGTGTTCGAGGTGATTCGGGAGAGGATTCGTAGCGCCAAGGGCAGGATTCGTAAGATGGGTGCGGACTATTTGGCATACGCGCTTTTGGATGCGATAGTGGATAATTATTTTGCGGTGTTAGAGCATTTCGGAGAGCGAATCGAAGTGATGGAGGAGGAGCTTGTGGCTGAGCCGGACCAGAAGACGATGCATCAGATTCACGGATTGAAGCGTCAGCTTATCAATTTGCGTAAGAGTGTGTGGCCTTTGCGGGAGGTGATAGGGGGGCTTGAGCGGAGTGAGTCGGAGCTTGTTGCGGAGACGACGGGGGTGTATCTTCGCGATGTTTACGACCATACGATCCAGGTGATTGATTCGGTCGAGACTTTTCGTGATATGGTTTCGGGGATGCTGGATATATACCTTTCGAGCGTGAGCAACCGGATGAATGAGGTTATGAAGGTTCTGACGATATTTGCGGCTATCTTTATACCGCTGACGTTTATAGCGGGAGTCTATGGTATGAATTTCGAGTATATGCCGGAGCTGAAGTATCGCTGGGGGTACTTCGGCGTCTGGGGTGTTATTATATGTGTAGCGGCGGCTATGCTGATTTACTTCAAACGGAAGAAGTGGTTCTGATTTAAAGAGGTTGTTTGTTAAGCTGGGTGCGTTAAGGAGAGTGTTATGAATCTGGCGTTGTTTGTGGTGGTTTTGGTAGTCTCGTTTATAGTGGTTCGAATCGGGGCGATAGCATTTCAATTGACGGGTCTCGAGTGGTCGGTGGCGAAGTTTCAGTCGTTATCTTGTTTTACGTCGACGGGTTTTACGACTAAAGAGGCGGAATTGATTACAGGCAATCCGCAGAGAAGGCGAATTGCTTCGTTTCTGATTGTGCTTGGTCACGCGGGTCTTGTGACGATGATAGCGACGTTTGCAAATACCCTTAGGCCACAGCTTGTGACACAGAAATTTTCAGTGCCTTTTTTGCCGTTTGATATTCCGAGCACGACACTGCCGTGGATAAACCTTGTGATAGCGGTGGTTTCGATTTATATCATTTATAGGGTTTTTACGAATACGAAGGTTGCGCGGAAGCTGACGGAGTCTCTGAGGCATCGCATTATAAAAAGAGCCGGGCTGAGGCCGATTTCATTCGAGGAGCTTCTGCTGGCCAAGGGGGGCTACGGTGTTGCAAACGTTCGAATTAAGGATGGGCATCCGCTTTCGGATAAGCCGCTTTCGGAGTCGGGGCTTCGCAAAGAAGATATTATTGTAATGGCTATAGTCCGAGGTGATGAGACGTTTGCGAATCCCAGTGCGGACAGGAGAATCCAGGCGGGCGACGAGTTAATTTGTTTTGGCAAGCTGGACAACATACGGCAGGAGTTCGCGTGATATGGGGGACTGAAAAGGGCCGATGGCGGGATGTTAGTGGGGTTGACAGTGTGTGAAGGGGGGCGTATCATTTGCCTTGAATACCTTTCTGGTTTTTGGAGAGTATGTGATGGGCAAGGCGAAGAAGAGCTGGGAGAATCGGCTTGGCGGCGGGCCTGATGAGCTCACGGTAGATTACGTGGAGTCGCTGAGCATTGACAGACGGCTGTACAAGTACGATATAGCCGGCTCGATTGCTCATGCGCAGATGCTCAAGGAGCAGAAGCTGATAACGAACAATGAGTTCGGGCAGATAAAGAAGGGTCTGCTTGAGATTGAGCGCGAGATAGGGACGGGTAAATTCAGGTTCAACAAGAGAAACGAAGATATTCATATGGCGATAGAGGCGGCGCTGATAAAGAAGGTGGGCGAGGCGGGCAGGAAGCTGCATACGGGCAGGAGCAGGAACGACCAGGTGGCGACGGATATCCGGCTGTGGATGCGGGATGAAATCGAGATATTGCAGGGCAAAATCACGGGTCTTCAGAAGGTATTTGTGAAATTGGCGGACAGGTATGCCGGGGCTGTGATGCCCGGCTATACACATTTGCAGCGGGCGCAGCCGGTCTCGATTGGGGCGTATCTGCTGAGTTTTGTCGAGCAGCTCGAACGGGACTATGTTCGGTTGGGCAATTGCAGGGAGCTGATGGATGTATCACCCTTAGGCAGCGGGGCGGTGGCGGGTTCGACACTGCGTATAGACAGAAACAGCACGTCGGCGGCGCTGGGGTTTCGCGGCGTCAGCGGCAATAGTATCGATGCTGTGAGCGACAGGGACTTTGCCGCGGAGTTTATTTTCGACTGTGCGATGATTGCGGTTCATCTGTCGCGTTTTGCCGAGGACTGGATTGTGTACAGTTCCGCAGAGTTCGGATTTGTGCGGATTGATGATGCGTTCTGCACGGGTTCGAGTATGATGCCGCAGAAGCGCAATCCCGATGTATTGGAGCTGATGCGCGGCAGGACGGGCAGGGTATATGGTGCGCTGATTGGTATGCTGACGGTATTGAAGGCCCAGCCGACGGGGTATAACCGGGATTTGCAGGAGGACAAGGTGCATATATTCAGTGCCGGTGACACGGTGGAGCAGGCGCTGGATATGGCACAGGCGGTTGCGGCGCACAGCAAATTTGATACGGAACGAATAGCAGCCGGTCTGGACGAGGGATTTCTGGATGCGACGGCATTGGCGGAATATCTTGTCGGTAAGGGGGCGGCATTTCGGGAGGCGCACGGGATAGTAGGGACATTGGTTGCCGAGTGCGAGAAACGCGGAAAGAAGCTGGGTAATATCGGGCTGGACGAGCTGAAGAGGTACTCGAGCAAAATCGGGAAGGACGTGTACGGTTATCTGGGGGCTGAGAACGCAGCCGGCAGGTACGTAACCGATGGAGCGGCGGGGGTCAGGCAGACGAAAAAGGCGGTTGAGTACTGGCACAGGCGGTTGGCGAAACGATGAGCGGCGGCGAAGATGAAATGACTGCGTGGTTCGCCCGGCAGCGGCGGCTGAGTGAGGAGGATTTTCCCATTGGCATCGGAGACGATATGGCGGAGGTTCGCTTGGCCGAGGGGGTGGCGGTTCTGATTACGACGGATATGCTGCTGGACGGGGT
>CAYMYK010000288.1:0-3119 GCA_964394625.1 uncultured Pirellulales bacterium | reverse complement strand
CAATCCGCTCATAAATCTTCCCTGCCTCACCGTATTTCTCCGGGTACTCCTCATACTCTCGCCCGACCCAGTAAAGCTCACTGACAAGCTCCGCCCGGCCCCCCAAATCCGCCACCATATCCGCTATCGCCGCCGAAACCTCGTTCGGCTCGCCGTCCTTCATCAGCGTAAATATCCGCGTGCGATGCTCGAGCCGCTTCTTATCCCACGCCGCATCCCTGCCAAACTGCGTATCTCCAAACTCCTGAACCAATCGTTCATAAATGCTCTGAGGCGTGCCGTACCGCGTTGTGCGGTCCTCTACCGTCCCGCGCTTCCACTCAAATTCTTTGCCTATCCAGTAAACCGCCTCCGCTAAACCGGCATCCGAGCCAAAGTCCTCTATCAGCTTATCTATCGCCGAAAGCGCATCGTCGTCCTCGCCCTGGTTCACCAAAGCGCTTGCCTCCATCCGAGCCGCCCTCCATTCCCCATCATGCCCTTAAGGTTTTCTTCTTCGGCCAAAGCCGATAGTTCGACTGAATCGAGACAGTCTTTACAACTGAGAATTTTTTGGGGACGCCAAGCATCACTTTATCGTCGTTCGAGTAGGTTTCCCTTCATTAAAATCAGTTATTCCGGAACCGGATGGCAGAGGTGTCTCAACAACTTGTTTAACTTCTTGGCATAATTCTTCGTTATTTTTTAAAGAAATATCAATATCCAAATAATCCCTTACAGAGGAGTCGCTGAAAACTATGCGCCCTTCGCGAGCATATTCAATCCCGTCCTTTTTAATAATATCAGATGTTGACACTTTAATTGAAGGTTTATCAAATCCTTCTCCCGTGTAAGAAGCTTCCCTTACAAAATATCCTGCGTTGGGATCCACGGTCAATTTCCATGTCCCCTTCGAATCTTTCCCAAAGTTCCCGCGAGAATTTATTTCTATGAGTTCTTTATTCGCCATTTTAATTATTTTCATACTATTAACATCAATATAATCTGAAAAGTATAATCCGGCAGCTAACAAGAAATATTTGAATTCGCCATATTTAACATTACTTTTCGCGTGGTAAACACTCTTTGAATTATAAGCACCTGCGGTTTTTTCAATATCACCATTCGGAGAAACGTAGAACTGTTGGAATTTGTCTAATACCTCTGTCTTTTCCGGTGTTGAAATGATGTATGTTTCCAAATACCTCCAAACAATAAGGCGTTTATCTTTATCATAATCTATCGATTGATAGGCATGTCTTCCAGTATCGAGCGGAACATAAGCAGGGTCTTGAAAATAATCATAAACTATCTTCATCTTCGCATTGTTCCCCTGCCAGGTTACAGCACAATCCTTCAACATTTGGCCTTGATTCGGGTCAAACATTGAAGCACGAGTAACCATCTTAAAAGTTGCCGTCTTGGAAATTTCAGATTTTACAGGGTTATCTCTATTTCTGAATGAGCTAAGTATTTCAGAGCCAGTTATTTCAGATGCGACGCAATCAGATATGCTAAATATTATTGAACAGGCAAGTAACGTAACACCTATTGGCATTCTTAATATATTATTATTCATTTTCATATCTCCTTTCATAAATGTTTCCAAATATTTTATGGGCAGGTTCCTGCGCATGTCATTTTGTTTCCCCTTGGAGCTGTGTATTCTTCGGTGCCTGGACAGCCAAATGTCTCACATGAGGTTCGCCATGTCTGTATCGAACAAGTCCCGCAGCCTTGGTAAGTCGTATGCCAATCTTCATATTGTACCGGTTCTCCTCCGGTCAGGCAGGTAGGTGAATCCATTATTACTTTGCGCTGCAATACCGCCGGTTGTCCAACCACTGCCTCAACCTTGCAATAGGAAGGGCAGGGAGAATCAGGGTGATAATCGCAGGTCACTGTATCCAACACATCGATAATACACCAGTCGGATGCGCAATTAGTGCTTGAAGCGTAATGTCCACACTCGTAGGTAGTATCGCTAATCGAGTGGCAATTATCACATATAGGACCTTTGCATATGCCGTCGTCACAGCACTCATCGTCTTCACATCTTGATATGCAGTAGCCCGCACCATCACATATCATACACCAATCGGCATAGTAATATGTACATCTATCCACGCACACGCCGTCCACACATTTCTCGCACTCATCCAGGTCGCACAGCCCGCTCCCACAGCAGGACTTCTCATTAGGATTATAGCACCAGCCGCCGGGACAGCAGCAGTTCTCACCAGTCGGACAATCCTCATAGCAGCCGACTCCCGGCAAACACCCCTCACACGGACACGTACAGCCCGGAATACAGCCACCCTGCCCGTCCGGCGTAGAACACGGCGGACAATCCGGCGGCGGGTCGCCGCCACACGCCATCGCTTCGCCTGAAAAAACCGAAAATATCAGCAAAACACCCATTACAATCGCCACAAATCCCGCTGCGCAAACTCGCACAGCGCCGGCCTGCCGGCTCTCGTCTTTACGTATCAATAATTCTATCCTCATTTTACCATTTCCTCCAGTTCTTTTATCCTCGCCTGCACCATTTTGAGCCGCACATCCCCCGGCTTAGCCAGCTCTAAAAACAGCTTATAATACTGCTCCGCCGTCGCAAAATCTCCCCTTGCAAAGTTCATCTCGCCCAACTGCAGAGCCGCATAATCCGCAAGGTAGCAATCCGGATACCGCTCCAGCACCCGTTCGTACGCATCCTCTATTACCGGCCTCGCCTCCGCCTCGCCAATCTCGCCGAGTTTCACCATCGCCGCATAACAGTACCCCACCGCACACTGAGCACCCCCAGCATACTGATAATCAGGCCACTCCTCGACCACCACCTCAAAATTCGCCGCCGCACACGGCACACGGTCACTGCCATTCCAGTATTGACAATCCGGACAACCCTCCGACTACCCCATCTGCTGAAGGCGCCTGCCTGCAAAAAAACGCGCAATATCCTTATACTGCATAGCTTAATCATTTCGCCTGAATAGCCTATGTTTCAATTATCCTGACCTAAGGGGATTAGCTCCCCTTTGCTGTACCTATACTCGGCTTGTTCTATCTTGTTGGTAACAAGCGCATCTTCTTCGAGTCCAAGGTTCTTGATTGTAAACGTATCTTCCGGCAGTGGCTTA
>CAYMYK010000287.1:0-3125 GCA_964394625.1 uncultured Pirellulales bacterium | reverse complement strand
TTATGTGCTATACCATATCCACAAAAAATGCGCCACTTTTTTTTGATGCACCCTTAGTCAGTGCGGCACAAAAAAATGAAGTACGCGATGGGATTGGATTACGGAACGAACTCGGTCGGGTGTCTGATGGTCGGTGCTTCAAACGGCGAAGAGTTAAGCGCTGCGATGGGAGGTGGAAATGAGACCGGGGGGACAGGCATACTTTTCTTACCCATCCTAACATTTTTCTTTCTCTTTTTATTCTTTTTGGGCCTGCCAATGGGAAGAGGCCGGACGCGTCGGCCGAGAAGCTTTTCGAGCTTGCTGAGAAACCTATCGCTGAAGTCCCTTTGCTGTCCCTTTTGGCCTCATACATAATTATTATCGCCTATCCAATGCTCGTTCCTTTACTTTCTCAAACATCAATAATACCCGGTGCATAAGCCGACAGCCATTCCACATCAAGCCGGCTAAATCGCCTCCGTAATATCTCGACGCCGCCGCGATGTACCGTCCAGCCATCCATAACCAGGACAAACCCTCTCGCAAAACGCGACAGCAATTCTGCCACAAATACCTCATATTATCACCTATCCAATGCTCGTTCCTTTACTTTTGCAAAGGTCAATAAAGCGTGAAAGTGCGAAACTGCTCCATCAACAGCTTCGTGTATCTGCCCGGTTTGCCGTCGCCTATAACATTGTCGTCGAATCGAACTACCGGAACAATCCCCCTGGTGGTCACCGCGATAAAAAGCTCATCGGCCTTAATTGCCTGCTGAGGCGTCAACGGCTTTTCTGCTAAATCCAGCCCCACATTCCCTGCTGCCTCGAGAACAAATTTGCGCGTAATCGACGGCAAAATGTTGGCCGCCAACGGCGCCGTCCGAATCGCCCTGTTGACAATCGCAAAAAATGCCGAAGCCGCCCCCTCGGTTATAAAACCCTGCTCGTTCACTAATATCGCTTCGCCGCATCCCTTCCTGGCCGCGTCCTTGCGAGCGAGAACATTTGCCAACAGGTTAAGCGATTTTATATCGCACCGCTTCCAGCGCAGGTCAGGCTCCGTCGATACCGCAATACCGTTTGTCTTTTCCTGTTTGTCTTCCCGTAATTCCGTCACCATCAGGAAAAAATTCGGCTTTATTTCGTCGTCCCATAGGTGGTCTCTGATTGCCGAGCCGCGCGTGATATGGAAGTATATCCTCGCATTCGCAATCCCCGCCGTCGCAAAGGCCTTCTGCACACGCCGTCGAACCTCGTCCGGGGCGATGCCGTGTATCTGAAGCTCCGCCAGGCCCCTCGCCAATCTGGCTAAGTGCTCTTCCAGCGCAAAAATTTTCCCGTTGTAGCTGCGTACCACCTCATATACGCCGTCCCCGAAGAACATCCCCCGGTCCAGATAAACGGCTTCAAGCTCGGCAAGGCCGACTATTTTGTCCTGCAGCATTGCTATTTCCATTGGATTATCCGCCAAAGACCGTAAAAACACGATTTTAGCTGAAGAGCGGCCAGACCGGCAATAAAATATTTTGCGGCATCCTTTACTTATCTTTATCGGCCTGTTATAATCTTTAGCTTTGTTGATGATTGGACAGCTAAACCTGGAGTAATCCGAATGTACGCAATAATTGAACAGGGCTCAAAACAATACAGGGTCAGCGAAGGTGATTTGCTGGATATCGAGCTGGCCGAGGTTGCCGGCGACGCC
The DNA here is from genome assembly GCA_964394625.1 of uncultured Pirellulales bacterium. Taxonomy (GTDB): domain Bacteria; phylum Planctomycetota; class Phycisphaerae; order Sedimentisphaerales; family Anaerobacaceae; genus JAUVYV01. The sequence goes on along the minus strand of CAYMYK010000287.1, from coordinate 1,436 downwards.
GAAAAACTCGCTCTCGAAAAGGTTCTGCTCATCAGCGACGGCAAAGATGTCAAGATTGGCACGCCATACATCGAAGGGGCCGGCGTCGTCGCCTCATTCCAGCCCACTGCGGCAGAGTCGATTGTAAAAAGCGAAAAGCTTTATCCGACGCATTTCCGCAAACGCAAGAACAGCAAAAGGCGCATCGGCCATCGTCAAAGGTATATGCGTGTGTTAATAGAAAAGATTAACGGCTGAGCATCTCAGCGTGCGGCGACTTTCGTTTGGTCACGAACGGACACGAATAAAATTGATTAGCCACGAACGGACACGAATTGACACGAAGTTTTTCATGTTTTGTTTGTGTTAATTCGTGGCTTCATTGGCTTTATAATCGGCGATGATTTGCCCGGCCCGGTCGCGCCAGCCCGCAGGGCCGGCCTTCTTGAACAGTTCAAACGACTTGTCATCGACCAGCCGGCCGAGCAGCGCTTTTCTGCTCTGCGGCTCATCGAACTGCGCAAAAACCTTTTTCCTCACCGCCTCTAACTCCGCCAAGAATTGCCCATGCTCGGCGGTGAAGATTTTCTCGAGTTTCTTTTTTATATGACCGGCATAGGCCGGATACGTTCCCTCGGTGCCGATTGCGAGCTGCAGAGCGCCTCTGCTGACGACCGCCGGGACAAAAAAGTCGCAAAGCTCGGGACTATCCACCACATTGCACAAAATCTGGAGCTGCTGACAATCCGAGTAGATTTGCTTATTCAGCTTGTGATTGTCTGTTGCGGCGATGACCAGGACGGCCTGTGTAAGGTATGCCTTCGAGTATTTCGCTTCAATCGGCTCGGCTCCGGCATTGAGACAGAGTGTTTTCAGCGCCCCGTCTATGTGCTCAGCTACCACGACAAGCCGGGCACCGGCGTCGAGCAGCGCCTGTGCCTTTCTGGCCGCTACGACCCCGCCGCCGACAACGACGACCCGCCGGCCGGCCAACTCCAGAAATATCGGATACTTAGACATATCCGATATTATACCACAGCCGTATGGTAACAATAGCGGATTAAAATTATTAAGCTCGGGGCATACCAACCGGCTTGGCAAAGGGTGCGCAGAAGGCAAGTCCTTTGAAATTGGGTTTGACCCCCGGTTTGTGGACTGGGTAGAACCCCCGGCATAAAGCCGGGGGCTTACGGCGGAAAATTGGGTTTGTTTTGGGTTCGTTTTTTCAGGGGCCTGGCGGCCGATGTTTGATGTAAACCTTTTCTATATAAAGGGATATGTATATTTCTATCATTTTGAGAATTGGGTTCGTTTTGGGTTCGTTTTTCATTGTCCGGAGGGGTGAATATTTTTCGTAAATCCTTTTTGCATATAGGGTTAGGTTCATTTTGGGGTTTTCGGAAATTGGGTTCGTTTTGCATAATCATACCGTTTCTCGTATACCGAGGTTGAAATTG
>CAYMYK010000286.1:0-3135 GCA_964394625.1 uncultured Pirellulales bacterium | reverse complement strand
GTCAAAAACAAAATCGCCCCGCCCTTCCGCGATACCGAATTTGATATTATGTTCGACAGCGGAATAAGCTACGAGGGCGACCTCATCGATATGGGTATGGCCTGTGACGTTGTCCAAAAGAGCGGCTCCTGGCTGAACTACGGCAGTATCCGGCTCGGACAGGGAAGAGAAAAGGCCAAACAATACCTGCTCGAAAATAAAGACCTCTGCGAGGAGTTAAAAAGCAAAATTCTCATCGCCAAAGGCCTGGTGAAAGAAAACTGACGGCGCGCAAAGACGAAACCGTCTTGCCCGCTCGTTAAAACTATCCGGATGATATATGACGCTAAATGCAAAGCAGATAAGAACCGCCTTTATAGATTTCTTTAAGGACAGGGACCACACGTTCGTTCCCAGCTCGCCAATCGTCCCCGAAGGCGACGACACACTGCTTTTTACCAACGCCGGGATGAACCAGTTCAAGGATATATTTCTGGGTCTGAAAGCCCCGCAATATCCCCGGGCCGCAAACAGCCAGAAGTGCCTTCGTGTCAGCGGCAAACACAACGACCTCGAAGAAGTCGGCCGCGACGGCTATCACCATACCTTTTTTGAAATGTTAGGCAACTGGTCGTTCGACGATTACTTCAAGGCCGAGACCATCGAATGGGCCTGGCAGCTTCTGACGCAGGCCTGGCAAATCAACCCCGACCGGTTGTGGGTAACCGTCTTTGCAGGCGACCGACACGATGGATTGCCCGAGGACGCCGAGGCGGCGGCGCTCTGGACGAAGGTGACAAAGATACCCGCCGAGCGGGTCCTGCGTTTCGGCAGAAAAGATAACTTCTGGGAAATGGGCCGGACCGGCCCGTGCGGGCCTTGCAGCGAAATACATATCGACCTCGGAGCCGACGCCTGCGACAGGAAAGATGTCCCCGGCCACAAGTGCGGCGTCAACGCCGGCTGTGCGCGATTCATCGAGCTGTGGAACCTCGTCTTTATCCAGTACAATCGTGCCGAGGACGGCAAGCTGAACGAGCTCGGCGCAAGATACGTCGATACCGGCGCAGGACTGGAAAGAATTGCCGCCGTCCTGCAGCAAAAGAAAAGCAACTACGACACCGATTTGTTTATGCCGATAATCAATGCGCTGGCCGATATGGCCGGCCGCAAATACACAGCCCGGCCGAACAACAAAACCGACAACGCCTTCAGGGTAATCGCCGACCACATCCGCGCGCTTGTCTTTGCCGTAACCGACGGCGCAACGCCCTCGAACGAAGGACGCGGATACGTAGTTCGCCGAATACTTCGCAGGGCATCCCGGTTCGGCAGAGAGCTGGGTATGCACGAGCCGTTCATCTATCAGCTCGTTGGCGCGGTCGTCGATTGTCTCGGGGACGCATTTCCTGAAATCAAGCAGCGCAGCGACTACGTCTCAACGGTCATCGAGTCGGAAGAAGAAAGCTTCGGCAGAACACTGGACAGGGGTATCGAGATTTTCAACGCCGCTGCAAAACGCGCCCAAAACTCAGCAGATAAAACCATCACCGGTGACGACGCCTTCCGGCTCTACGACACATACGGTTTCCCGCCTGATTTAACCCGGCTTATGGCCGAAGAGCAAAATCTCAAAGTCGATACCGCCGGCTTTGATAAACTTATGGCTCAACAAAAACAGCGGGCTAAGGCGGCGCAAAAAGGTGCTTCGTCAATGGTGAATTTGGGTAATGCGGAATTGCCCGCAATCGACGACCTGCTTAAATACGAAACCGACCGCTGCGAAAGTACCGTAGCCGGCTTTATAGAACAGGCAAGCTTCAAAACAACCGGCCGGCTCGAATGCGGCGCCGAGGCGGCTCTTGTACTCGACAAAACCTGCTTCTACGCCGAGGCCGGCGGGCAGGTGGGCGACTGCGGCACAATCGAATCTGCAAACGGCAGCTTCGTCGTCGATGCGACCGCCAAAATTGGCGACTGTATCGTTCACCACGGCAAAGTCGTCGAAGGCACGCTCGCTGTCGGCGAGACCGTAAATGCCATAGTGAGTAAAGACAGGGACGCGATAAGGAAAAACCACACCGCCACGCACCTGCTGCAGTGGGCTCTTCAGCAGGTGCTGGGTAAATCCGTCGCCCAGCAGGGCAGCTTGGTCGGGCCGGATTATCTGCGATTCGACTTTACCTGTCCAAAGGCGATGACCGCCGGGCAGATAGAGCAGGTCGAGCAGTTGGTCAGAGATAAAATCGCCGAAGATTTGCCCGTTACCTGTACTGTGATGCCGAAGACCGAGGCCCGAAAACTCGGCGCAATGGCGCTTTTCGGCGAAAAATACGGCGATGAAGTTCGGGTGGTTGCTATCGGCGCCGATTCCGAAGACCGGCTCCGGCAGGCCTTCAGCACCGAGTTCTGCGGCGGTACACACGTCGCTAATATCGGCTCCATCGGCGGTTTCAAAATAAGCAAAGAAGAAAGTATCTCAGCCGGCGTCCGAAGAATCACAGCGCTTACCGGCTCAGCCCTGGCAAGCTATTTCGGGCAAAGAAGCCGTATCGTTGACGAGCTTTCGGTTATGCTCAAAGTACCCGCCGATGGTCTGCTCGAAAGAACAGCCAACCTGATAAAGGAAAACAAACAGCTCGCCAAACAGCTCAAATCCGCATCGCGACAAGATGGTGCAGACATCCTGGGCCAGGCCAGAGCACTTCTGGACAAATCCGAAAAGTTCGGCGATAGTTCCATAATTGTTGGACAGTTGCCGCCCACAAATGTCGAGCAGGCCAGGGCCGCAATCGATATGCTCAAGAAAAAAGCAAAATCCGCGGCTATAGTCCTCGGCTTCGCCGAAGGCGAAAAAGCTGTCTTGCTCGCCGGTGTCACCGACGACCTCGTCAAAAAAGGCCTCAGCGCCGGCGACATCCTGAAACAAATCGCACCCGTTATCAACGGCGGAGGAGGCGGGCGTCCCCAGATGGCGCAGGCAGGCGGCAAAACCGGCGAAAAAATCCCCGAGGCCCTCGCAAATGCCGCCGACATAATAAGCCGGCAGCTAAACGCCGTATAATCGATTCGTAACCGTTCACAGGATAATTGTGCCATTGTACGTCAATTCGAGATTGCTTCGTCGTAAACTCCTCGCAATGATTTTATGAAAGC
>CAYMYK010000285.1:0-3142 GCA_964394625.1 uncultured Pirellulales bacterium | reverse complement strand
CATAAGCTACCGAAAGTTGGACAGAAAACTGTGACACATCTCACCACCCAAAAAACAATACGTATTTGTATCGACCGAAGCGCCTTCTATGAACAGAAATCCTTCCGTTCGATACTACCGGCTCAGGAATTACGCTGCTTTGTCAAAGTCCTACTCGCTTTTTCTCAACAAGGCCTTTTTGCCCTTTGCCAGCAGGGGAAGCCATTTTCCTTGCCTGAGGTCGTAATTACCCAAGGCGAAAGAGAGCAGGAAGATCAAGACCCAGGTAAGGGGGACTATTCTTTTGAACTGAGCATATGTCAGTTCTGGTCCGTACATCCCGGCCAAGCAGATATATTCGAATAGTACAATGCCCATAAGAGACGCGCCAAGAAACTCTCTCATACTGTCCAGTTTCTTCACTGACCTGCTGTCGAAGTATTCCGATTGATTCAGCGCATTGTTGATGATTCGACTATACAGAACCACCTCGACAACCATACATAATAAAGAGAAAACTCGATATTCCCGGGGAAGGCCATCACAAACCAGCCAGTAATCGTAAATCCCGTGAAGGACACAAGCCAGGATAAAGAACGCGGCTCCGTTTACTATGTAGTTGCCTACCTTTCTGTATTTTGCTAAGATGATGCCATAGCCTATGAGTGATGTGTAGAACATGTGCCCAATCGCACAAATCATTGCTCGCTCGTCAATGATATATAGACTCATGCTGTCGAAGTAGAGCAGGTTCTCTATAAACGAGAAACCCAGGCCACTAAGTGAGGCGTAGATGATGAAGTCGACAGATTCGTTAATCTGTTTGCTGAATCTTATCATGAGAAGAAAAGGTATGACTTTGACCGTTTCTTCGACAAGACCAATACCAAAGATACAGTACAGCAGGTCATTTAACAACTGCCCATTTTTCTGAAAGCTGAATCCGAATCCTAGAATGTCATAACCCACTCCGCTGAAGACTGCCCCGATAGCGCCGCCAAAGAAAGCGAGGAGTACAAATCGGAGCTTTTCTGGTTCAAAGACATCGAGTCTTCTAAGAAACCATATCCAAACAAGTGAAGTCAGGACGGCACCGAAGAAGCCAATGATGTTGATATCTTCGAAGCCCCATGAACCAATGTTCCACAAGTAGTGAAGCAGGTTTCCCTTTCGCAGATATAGTTTGCGCAGGATTCGGTTTGAGAAATACTGCCTGTTCTCCGATTCTGTGTACAGTTCATCGAGCTGGTCGTACTTTTTTTGCTCATCGAACATCTTTGCCAGATGCCATACAGCACCGCGAACATTGCCCTTTTTGTCGATCTCTGCCCTGAAGGCATACTCGGCCTGTTCGTATTGTTTGAGGTTTAGGTACACACGACCGATTAAGTAATTGATTCGAAAAAAATCTCTGCCGGCCAAATCCTTGAGGTGCTCCAGCGCTTTTTGATAATCGTCTTTGTTGAGATAATAGTAGCCGAGGCCATAGTGACCGATGTTGACGGTATTGGGGTCTTTACTGGTAGTTCGGGACTTGTACTCTTGCTCGATTGCTGCATCGTTTCTATCTTCGGTGTCGGCTTGGTCAAAGTGAGCCCATATATAGCGGTAGTGATTGTCGCTCTTCAGAGGTTCCTCTTGTATTATTCGCGAAAGTGCCTGCTTTGCTCGATTCGGATTATTGGTTCGTAATGCGGCAGTTGCCCATGCAAGAAAATTATCTTCAGGAGGATCCCGAAACGTAAAATTAACGACAGGGATGATAAGCAATGGCAGCAGAATTGTAAGCGCGTACATTCTGAGTAATGAGCGGGCGACTCGCTTTTGCTGTTCGGGGGTTATGTGCGTCACAGCTTTCTGTCCAATTTCCGGTAGCTTATGGCCTCGGCGATGTGCTCGGGTGCGATGGCTTCTGCGCCGGCCAAATCGGCGATGGTGCGGGCCGTCTTGCAGATTTTATCGTGTGCGCGGGCGCTCAGGCCGAACTCGGTCATCGCCTGCTTGAGCAGCATCTCCGAGCTTGAGTCGAGCGGGCAGAACTTTTCCACCTGCTTATGGGTCATTCGCGAGTTCGTCAGGATTTTGCCGTCGCCGAAGCGCCTTGTCTGAGCCGCTCTTGCCTTGATTACGTCGGCTTTCATCTGCTCGGAGCCGAGCTGCCGACTCCTTGAGCGCAGCCGGCTGAAGGATATCGGCGGGACGTCAATGTGGATATCGATTCTGTCAACGAGAGGGCCTGAGATTTTCGAGATGTACCTTTCAATCTGGCCCGGCGTGCACTTGCAGCGCCTGGCGTCCGTGCCGAAATAGCCGCACGGGCAGGGGTTCATCGCCGCTACGAGCATAAAATTGGCCGGAAAGCGAATGCTGCGCTTCGCACGGGAAACGGTGACAAAACCGTCTTCCATGGGCTGGCGAATCATCTCCAGAACGTGCCTTGGAAACTCTGCAAACTCGTCGAGAAACAGTATCCCGTAATGTGCCAGAGACAGCTCGCCCGGCCGGGGCGTGGTGCCGCCGCCCACCAGCGCCGGGCCGCTGGCCGTATGGTGCGGCATCCGAACAGGCCGGGTCGCCATAAGAGCCCTGTCACGAGCCAAAAGCCCTACCGATGAATAGATACGGGTCGTCTCCAGCGATTCGGCTAAGCTCAATGCCGGCAGTATGCTCGCCAACCGCTGGGCCAGCATCGATTTGCCCGCCCCGGGCGGGCCTATCATCATTATGTTGTGCGCCCCGGTCGCCGCCACCGTCAGCGCACGCTTGACGGATTCCTGGCCCTTGACGTCCGCAAAATCCACTTCGTAATTCGACGCCACGTCAAAAAGCTCGTCAATATCGACAACCGTCGTTTCCAGCGGCAGTTGTCCGGAAAGGAAGCTCGCCGCCTGAGTCAGCGAGCCGACGCCGTAAACCTCGAGTTCCCGAACTACGCCGGCCTCTCTGGCGTTTTCGAGGGGGACGAGCATCTGCTTAAAGCCGTTTGCCGCAGCCGTCATCGCCATACTCAAAACGCCGTTGACGGGTCTTACCCTGCCGTCCAGTGCCAGCTCGCCGACAATTACGTATTCAGCTAAAAAGTCGCTTACAAATACCCCCGAACCGACCAGCATCCCCAGTGCAATCGGCAAATCGAAGGCAGGACCCTCTTTTTTGATGTCGG
>CAYMYK010000284.1:0-3177 GCA_964394625.1 uncultured Pirellulales bacterium | reverse complement strand
CGGCCCGGGTGCGGCTGTCCGTAAGGACTCCCAAGGAGAACCAGCCGGCGATACAGACATCGTCGAGTACGACTGGCATCAGCCGCATTACTTCAACGACGAACAGCTTGAAAAACTCAGCCAATTCGCAAACCGCTGCGCCCTTTCGGTCGGCTCAAAATTTTCCGCTCTGTGCCAGGGCAGTTTCGAGGCAGCAATCGACTCGACCAGCCAGCATTTCGCGAGCCATTTCCTGGACCGGAGCGGCGGCTCGCAGACACAGCCGGCGGGCAACTACTACCTGCCCTTTGCAAAAGCAGAGGAGGCCGCCTGCGGATTTGTCAGCATACCGCCTCAAACCGCGACTACGTGGACCAGACTGTTGTTAGGCGAATCGGAGCCGGAAGAAAACTCCGACAGGGCACTTACAAAACTCGAGGAATCACTGCTGCTCGACGTCGCAGTTTTGATTGTCGAGTCGCTGGTCGAAGCCGGCCCGCCGCAGGCGTCCTGCATATTCGAGCCGGCCGCAAAGGCCCTTACAAATCATCTGCCTATCGAGCTGAAGGGAACAGAGCAGTTCTGCAAAATCAGTTTAAGCATCAAACAGTCGGGCTCGGAGAATAAATCCGAAGCACACATACTCATACTCTGCGATTGCCTCGCGCCCGTTGTCGGCGAACGCGGCCGGACAGCCAGGCGGCCCTCGCAGCGGGAAATCTCCGACGCCATTGTGAGCCACATACAGAAAATCTCCGTATCCGTTACGGCAAGGCTCGCCACAGTCGGGCTGACGCTTGAGCAGATAATAGGACTGAACGCAGGTGACATAGTGCTGCTCGACAAGAAGGTGGACGAGCCGGCGAAGCTCGTAGTCGAAGGCCGTGAACTTTTCAGCGCCAGGCCGGCAAAATCAGGCGGCAATTATGCCGTCGTTATCGAAAAGCCGATTTCCAACGGGCCTCAAAATTCATCCACAGTCAATAACAGCTAATTAGCAAAGGAACAGAAATATGGCAGATACAGCTCAGGCAACCGCAGAAGCTCCCGAAGGGCAAAACGACACGGCACAGGCCGAGAAAAAAGCCGAGGTGCAGTCGGCGGAATTTTCCGAAGCAGCCGAGACAGCCGCTGCAGGAGCCGGCGGCAGCATCGACATACTGCTGGATATGAGCATCCCCGTTACCGTCACCATCGGTAAAACACAGATGCCTATCCGCAGTCTTCTCCGGCTCGGGCCCGGCTCGGTCGTCCAGCTCGACAAGCCCATTGACGAGCCGGCGGAGCTCTATCTCAAAGACTCGAAGTTCGCCACCGGAGCCATCGTCGTGCTGGACGGGAAATTTGCGGTTCGTATCGAGCAAATTCTCGGTTCGGCTGAACCGAAAGCGGAACAGAACCAGAACTAACCGGCCGCAAATGATGCGGTGAGAACTATTCAGGTCCAACCGTGAAAAAACTCGAAAAATCAAGCTCTCATCTGCCCGATACGCCTTTCGCTTCACACAGCAACGTCATTTTGGCTGTGGGGCTTGTTACTATCCTCACCACGCTCATAGTTCCGCTGCCCACAAAGGCGATGGATATGCTGCTTGCCTGCAGCTTGTCTCTGGCAGTCGCCGTTTTGATAACAACGCTCACTTCCAAAGAAGCTCTCGATTTGTCAACCTTCCCGTCACTGCTTCTGTTCGTAACTTTGTTTCGCCTTTCACTCAACGTCGCATCGACCCGGCTGATACTTCTCCAGGGCGACGCGGGCAGAATCATACAGACGTTCGGCAACTTCGTCGCCGGCGGCAGCTTCGTCGTGGGCCTGGTCATCTTCCTCATCCTGGTCGTTATCCAGTTCGTCGTCGTAACAAAAGGCGCCGAGCGCATCAGCGAGGTGGCCGCAAGGTTCACACTCGACGCAATGCCCGGAAAACAGATGGCAATAGACGCCGACCTCAACGCAGGTTTGATTACCGAGGAGCAGGCAAATAAACGAAGAACGAAAATCGTCAAGGAAAGCGAATTTTACGGCGCTATGGACGGCGCGAGCAAGTTCATTCGAGGCGATGCAAAGGCGGGCCTTATTATTACCGCCGTCAATATCGTCGGGGGAATAGCAATGGGTTATTCGCGCGGAATGACCGTCCCGGCTGCTATTAAGACCTACTCGATACTCTCCATAGGCGACGGCCTCGTGAGCCAGATACCCTCCATCATAATCTCTATGAGCTCCGGCTTTTTGGTAACCAAGATTTCCTCCAGACACAGTGTCGGCCAGGACCTCGGCAGGCAGCTGCTCAGGGCCAGCGAGCCGCTCACCATCGCATCATTTGTCATTGCGGCCCTTGCGCTGGTCCCGGGCCTGCCCAAAATTCCCTTTCTGCTGCTGGCCTCAGGCACCGGTCTGCTCAGCAGGGCCGTCGCAAAAACCGAAAGCTCACGGAAAGAGCCGGCTGAAGCTGCATCACAAAAAACGGAAACACAGCAGCAGCCGCTCGAGGATATGCTCGACGTTGACAGGATTTCCGTGCACGTCGGGGTTCGCCTGATTTGCCTTGTGGACCCGCGAAAGTCAACCGGCATCTTCGACCGTATCGGCGCCCTGCGCAAGCGTTTTGCACAGCAGTTAGGCATCATCATACCGCTGGTCCGCCTGCGTGACAACATCACGCTGGAGCCAACGGCATACGAGATTCGCCTCTCGGAGCTGACGGTAGCAAAGGGCCGTCTCGAACCGGATATGCTTCTGGCGATGGACTCGGCAAATGCCCACCAGAAAGTCGAGGGAATAGCCACCGCCGAGCCGGTATATGGCCTGCCGGCGTTGTGGATTAAACTGGAAAAAAAGGAAGAGGCCGAGCTGAACGGCTATACCGTCATCGACCCGGAATCCGTCTTTATCACCCACCTCTCCGAGACGCTCAAAAAGCATGCGGATGAGCTGCTCACACGCGAAGACGTTCAGGTGCTGGTTGACCGGCTGCGCAAGAGTCAGCCCTCACTGGTCGGTGAGGTCCTCGCCGCCGACGGGCCGGTATCGGTCGGGCTGCTCCAGCGTGTCCTGAAGAACCTGCTGAAGGACCATCTGCCCATTCGTGAATTGACGACCATTCTCGAATCTCTGTCGGAACACGCCGCAAAGACCAGGAACCCGGTCGTTCTGACCGAGATGGTTCGCAAGAACCTAAGCAGAACCATTACCGAGCA
>CAYMYK010000283.1:0-3216 GCA_964394625.1 uncultured Pirellulales bacterium | reverse complement strand
CCACCCCTTTGATATTAGCGAGATCCTCAATTACATCCTTCGCCCTTCTCCCCGCCCAAAAAGACTCCACTTTCCCATTAAAATCAGCCACAACTTTCTTACAGAAGTCCTTGATTGCTGTTGCCGCCTTCTCCCCCGCCGGCCCGGGGACGCATTCCTTTATTTCCTCAACAGACCGGGACGCAATGTCTCCAACCTCAAGCTTGCCAAAAGATTTTTTCATCTTTTTAGGAACAGAGTATGAATCCGTGGATGCGATTGGGCGCATGCAAAACACGGCTATTACAAGCGCGAGTGGGTCTGAAGTAACTAATTTCAGATCAGTTTTGTTCTCTACTTCAAAGAAATCCGGGAGCTTCTCCGCGTACTTCAAAAGCGCCTTTACTATTTCATCTTTTGTTTGTCCCCCTGCTACTCGCCCGCCAGAAATGCTGCCTTGTTGTATCGCCGACAGCTTGTCACCAATCTGCCTGCCTGACTTGACGATGATTTCGCCCGTTTCGGTATCGACAATATCGCCGACAACGTGCATATCCGGCGTCAGCCGGTGCCTCTGTACATCCTTCGTCTTATAGAACAGCCGGATTATCTGCTCGGTCGTGCTGAAATCCGGACTTATCGCACGTAAAAAAACCGTCGCCGGTATCTTGCTCGACTGGTCAATCTTGATGACCAGGACGTCCTTGCGGGTAACACTGATTTCAATCCAGCTTCCACGCTCGGGTATAATCCTGCCGCCGTGAAGAACGCGGTCGCCTTCTTTGCTCTCTATCAAAAAGTCAACGCCGGGGCTTCGGTGCAGCTGGCTTACAATCACCCGCTCGGCGCCGTTGACGATGAACTCGCCGCCGCCTATCATAACCGGCATCTCGCCGAGATATATAGACTGTTCGGCTATGTCCTGGCCGTCTTTAGTCCGCAGCCGGCAGGTAATCTTCAGGGGGTAGCCGTAGGTAAGACGCAACTGACGGCACTCGGTCGGGGTATAACGCGGCTGCTCGAACTCGTAGTACAAATACTCCAGCATCATACCCTTGTCATAGCTTTCAACCGGGAAAATCTCCCGGAAAAGCCCTTCCAGACCCGTATTCGCCCGCTTCTGAGGACTCACTTCACGCTGCAGAAATTCCTCGTAGCCCTTTCTTTGTATTTCCACTAAGTCGCCAATCTCAACCGCATCACGGACCTTCCCAAAATTGCGAACGCTTGCCTCAGCCATCGCCAACTCCAATCAAAATGATATGGAATACCGCACTTAAACTCGCTACAACCTTCAATTTAGTTTTTGTTTTTGCCACGAATTCTCGCTAATTATTCATTATGGAAGCTTCAAAGCCATGCTAAAGTCATAACCGGCGGAAATGTCATCGGTAAAAACCAAATCATTCGGAACAAATCTCGAGAAGTAATCAAAAGGATAATCACCTTGGGGCCAATCCCAAGAAAGTATCTCACCATCGGATGTAAGTGCCAAAATATGATCCCAACCTGCGGCTATGGCCACAAAATCAGTACCGTCCGGCTCGCGATAATGATAGCGTGGGATACCCGGCTCAAGCCAGTCTCCTCCGCCCCAGGCAATAAGCATTTCATCATCTCCCAGAAGCAGGCTGTAATAATCGCACGCAGCTACCGCCACATGAACCTCACCAGCGGCACCGTCATAAATTCTCGTCTGGCCCTCTTTGTTACTTCCCCAGGCTCTGACCGTGCCGTCGGACTGTAAGGCCAGACTGTGAAATCTACCCGCTGCAATTGCAGTGTAAACAGTACCCATATCGGGAGCCGGTGCATCGCACTCGCCAAAGGTGTTCCAGCCGCCCCAGCCTACTATTGTTGAACCATCGGATCTCAGAGCCAAACTGTGATAGTCACCTGCTGCTATGGCAACGAAGTCGTTGCCGTCTGGTTTATCTGTGATTTGGTTTGAGCCGTCGTCTCCCCAGACGACAATCGAACCATCGGATTTTAAGGCGATACTATGCCAGACACCGGCTGCGACGGCGATGAAGTTATTGCCATCCGGAGTGTCACTGCATTGGCTGTGTGAGTCACTACCCCAGGCCTGAATTGAGCCGTCAGACTTCAAAGCCAGACAATGTCGTTTTCCCGCAGCGATAGCTATAAAATCAGAGCCATCCGGAACGTCGTTTACCTGGCCGTAATCGTCGCGTCCCCAGGCGGCGATTTCAAACCCGGGACAAATAACGCTCACAGCTATGGCGTTAGGGTCGTCGATATCGGTATCGTATGTATTTTCACAAATATCACCTACATAAACCAAAACATATTTGGATGCGCCGTCCTGCCTGGTAAATGTTGCCGTTACCGTATCATTGTAATCCAGGGTGCTGCCTGCCTGCCATCCGCTAACAACAAAATCATCCACAACAGCTCTATTTCCGTCCCCGTCATCCCAATAAAGTTCAAAAGTCCCGCCTTTCAAAAACTGCGGCACCCCCGAATTGTTAGAGTCATTCGTTATGGCAAGTTCCACGACGTTAGGTTCAGCCCAGTTCGGTTCGACACTCAACCGCCCGCGAAAAAAGTAGTTAATCAGCCCGGTTGTGTAGTCGATAGTCCGAGGGATGGTGGTATTGGCATAGTCTTCAAATACATTCACATCATCTGTAGTATTTGTACTATCTACTACAGCGACGTCACCACCCCAAATGGACTTCTTGTAATATGTATATGAGTACCGTGCGAGATGGGGAACACAATAATTGGAGCCGTTGAAATATATCTTTCTGCGTATGTCGTCACCATCTATGATATATTCTACCAATGCCGGTGTTGCTATATGCTCTTTGGCCGGGTGGGGAAACTGGTACTTGACGCCGCTGCACCCGAACATCGTGCTCAACGATAAAAACTGATAATTTGTACATTCCGAAAGTCCCCACACCCCTTCCGGCGGGGTATTCCCGTCACTGAGGTAACCGCCCGCGTATGTATTTGCGTCGAAATACCCCGCTAATTTGTCGAAAACAACAGCCCCTGTACCCGACCAGAGACTCTGGCCGTCATTGTCTTCAACCTGCTCTTCAACCCAGCTTTCAAACGGATTGCCATTGTCAAGAGCATTACGATAATGACCATAAAGAAAATCGTTCCTTGTGTGTGCAGGAACTCCCATATCTTCTAAGAGATGCAAAACGCAGCCCAACTTTAAGAGCGATTCCGCTAAATACTGCTCGCGCATTGCTTCGTTCG
>CAYMYK010000282.1:0-3222 GCA_964394625.1 uncultured Pirellulales bacterium | reverse complement strand
CACCAGAGATACCAAAGCTGGAAGCAGTTCCTCGACCACGCATACTGGTCCGTCGAGCTAAAATAACGCCGGATTCACCACTGCCTCACCGCTTGAATATCACCGACACACTCGGCCAAAACCTTGTATCCCGAGGGAACGTCCACCCGATAACGAATCTTATCCTCGCTACGATGCCACCTCACCCAAACCATTCCGTCCGGCGTCGGCATCTTCCCTTCGCACCAGTCAAGCCCAACATCGCCGAACCGCAGCTCGACTACCTTGGCCTGCTGGTCAATCCTCCGAACGCCTAAAAAATCCCTGTACAGAAAGTGCACAACATACGATGCAAAACCATGATTGCAGCTTGCCGTAGCCCCAATGTTTTCCCACATCGTCCCCGTCCGCTCTGCCATATAGTAATAGTAGTCAACAAACTCCTCTTTAAGCTGTCTCAAAAGACCATACCGGCTCAGAAGCTCTAATCGCATCCAGTTGCCCACCATCGCATTCGCAGGATATATCTCAGGATACGCCCCCGTTTTCGCCCGGCCAGGCCCAAACTTCGTAAGCAGTTTCTTCCAAAGCTCAGCGTCCGTCTCCTGCGTCGCCGCGTTAAAATAAAACGCATAATCCTGGCACGACTCCGTCCGATTCCGCGTCACCTCCAGCTTGCCGTCCTTGGTCACCGCGTTATCTACAAAGAACTCCCCGTCGTATGACTGCTGCCTTATCGTATCACGCAGCTCTTTTGCCTTCGCAATCAAATCGCTCCGATTGTACATCCTGCCCGCCGTAGCAAGCATCTCCGCATAAAGCATATTCGTTGGATAATTCACGTTCTGCACAAACCGGTTCGCCGGCGACCACTCCACAAATATCCACTTCTCCAAATCCTCGAGCAGACCATCCTCGTTCTCGAATCCCTTGAAGTAATCCAATAACGCCGTCACCTTCGGCTTCAACGCATCCACAAGCTCACGGTCCCCGCTTCGCCGCACGTAATTATCAATCTCTATCACGAACCACATCGCCCAGTTCGGTATGAAATTGCCGTCGTAGTGGTCGGCCGGATAGCACATCGGTATCATCCCCGCAGGAAGCTGCTCAAGCTGCGGTGCAAGCAAATAATTCTCATAGTAATTCCTCGCCACCCTGCTCGCCCCCGTCAAATCGTATTCCACCGTCGCCGTCCGCAAACTGTCCAGAAGCCACCCCGCCCGCTCCCGACTCGGACAATCCATAAATATATCCACCGCATTCTGACGATACGTCTCGCGCCCCGCCTCGAATATCGCGTTCAATCGCCGGTCACCGCACGCAAACTGCGCACCATCTACATCAGGGTTCGCATATTCCCGCAGATATACCTTCCGTATCTCGCAGTCCCCCTCCAGAACCGTCAGCTTCACATATTTCATAGTGTATGGCTCAAACGATTCCAGCTTGTAGAGCCCCGGCTCAAGCTCATACCCAACGATATTTACACAACCCATCCGCGTAAAATCAACGTCCCCTTCTGTAAGTATCTCATCGAACGTCACAAACAGCCGCGTCTTCTTTCGGCACCAAACCTGCACCCCCACAAACCCCGTCAGGTTCGTACCCATATCAAGTATCTCGAACGAATTGTCGCCCAGCAATAGCGACTTCTCGGGTGCGTACGTCTCGTTTAGCTCCGTAACGTCCTTCGACTTAATCTTCTGAAGCTCTATCGATGGAATAACCTCCAGCTCCTTCTCCTTAAACCCCTTTAGCTTAGGCCCAATACCCGTAAGCGACCGGTCCCGCCACGGCTTCGCCGGCATAACGTTTCTTTCTATGCCCCCGCGCGATACACAAGCCACCGGCTGGCGAAGCAAAAACTGCGGATATGAAACGCCGCGCTCCAAAAGCTTTTTCGCCCCAACCGCCTCGCACTTGACCTTCTCGAACGGCGCAGATGCATCCGTCCGCCATCGGTCGTACCCGCCGCTCAGCCGATAGTATTCACTGAAAGGCCGTTGAAAACTATACCGCTGAACCCTCTGAACCCGCTCGGTTAACATAGTCGCCTCAAACTGCGCACCAGCACCACCCGTCGATGCCAGGACCTTCCCCTCCGAGACAACCTCCGCCTGCAAAAAAGCCGGCTGGTCAAGAAGATAATAGCTGTTCACGTTGTACCCCGCCGCCTCTATCGCAACGACATTCTCAGCCGCAAGGTCCTTCAGCTCCCATTCATCGACACGATAATACCCGTGCGCCGCCCGCGCAGGACCATAACCCACAAACTTCCCATTCAAAAATATCCGGTATATCGACGAGCCTGTCACCCGAAGAATCGCCTTACTGCCCGCCTCACTCCGAAACACCGCCCGAAACCCGACAAACAAATTCATCTGCCTTTCACGCCCCGCGGGCCATATCGGCCTCGCCGACCGAAACGACTCCATCCGCACAACGGGCCTCTGCCTCTGCCCAACCTCCCTTGAACATCCCGAATAAAAACACAAAAATAAAATATCCACAACCACGATGAAAATAACTACATACACTTGCCTAAATCTCTTCTTCATCACATGGTCCCTGTCGTATGCAACCTAATCATTCGAACGGTTCACATGAAGCTCGAAGAATGTAACAGCTTTTTTGTATGCCCGCGCAATGTCCCCCGGCTCGCCATCCCTAAACCCATGCCCCGCGCCTTTAATTGTTATAAACTCGTGCACAACTCCCACCCGTGCCAGCTCCTCCGCCATCTGTACGGACTGCTCGTATGGCACATCCGTGTCTTTGTCCCCATGTATGAGGAAAGTCGGAGGATACTCACGCGTTACATCCTGGACCGGACAGTACGGCTTAAATGCCTCCGGCTCTATATGCGGGTCCAGCCCGACAATCTCATTTGGCCAAAGCCCGTGCTGGCGGCAGTACAGATAAAACGCGCCTCGATTCGTGCCAATCGCTTCCGAAACTATCTCGCCACCCACAACGCTGTATGCCTCTCGCGTAGAGACCATGCGTCTTGTACAGTAAAATGGGTCAGGCCGGCTATACCAGTGGCCTATAATATCGCCATAGCCGTAAAGCGACACCAGTGCTCTCGGCCGTGGCTCAAGACAGAACCCCGTCATTAACGTCAAATAGCCCCCAGCCGAGCCGCCCAGAACGCCAATCCGGTCAGGGTCGCCGCCGAAAAGCTCGGGGCCTTTTTCTCGAACCCACTTATATGCGTCCTGAACATCTGCCATTATACCA
>CAYMYK010000281.1:0-3280 GCA_964394625.1 uncultured Pirellulales bacterium | reverse complement strand
TTTATGTGCTATACCATATCCACAAAAAATGCGCCACTTTTTTTTGATGCACCCTGTCTCGACTTTCATTACAATCGATGCCTCGGTTTTTTCAACTACTCCGGACTGCTTTTTAAGGAAAGGAATTTCGATGAGAAGTGATACCGTCAAAAAGGGCTTTCAAAGGGCGCCTCACAGGGCGCTGCTGCACGCCTGCGGGCTTACCGACGCCGACATCGCCAGGCCGTTCATCGGCATAGCAAACAGCTTCTGCGAGATAGTCCCCGGCCACGTCCACCTGAATAAAGTGGCTCAGACCGTCAAAGAAGCTGTGCGTGATGCCGGCGGCACTCCCTTCGAGTTCAATACCATAGCCGTCTGCGACGGTGTCGCTATGGGCCATACGGGGATGAAGTACTCATTGGCCTCGCGTGAAATCATCGCCGATTCGGTCGAAACTATGGCGCGTGCGCACTGCTTCGATGCCCTTGTCTGCATTCCCAACTGCGACAAAATCATTCCGGGTATGCTGATGGCGGCGGTTCGGCTCAATATCCCGACAATCTTCGTATCAGGCGGGCCGATGGCCGCCGGAAAAACAAAAAACGGCAGAACAGTTGACCTTATCAGCGTCTTCGAGGGCGTGGCCGAATTCAACGCAGGCAAAATTGACACCCAGACGCTCAAAGAGCTTGAGTCCACCGGCTGTCCCGGCTGCGGAAGCTGCTCGGGAATGTTCACCGCCAACTCGATGAACTGCCTGTGCGAAGCAATCGGAATGGCGCTGCCGGGAAACGGAACGATTTTAGCGGTGAACCCGAAACGTGACGAACTCTACAGGGCGGCGGGGAAACAAATTATGACTCTTCTCGAAAAGGACATCAAGCCGCTGGATATAATCAGTATCGAATCGATGGACAACGCCCTTGCCCTCGATATGGCGATGGGCGGCTCGACCAATACCATACTTCATACCTTGGCGATAGCGAATGAAGCGGGTATCGACTACGACCTCGAAAGGATTAACGCCATCAGCGCCAAATGCCCCAACATCTGCAAGGTCTCGCCTTCGAGCAAGTGGCACGTCGAGGACGTCGATGCCGCAGGCGGCATAAGCGCAATCTTAAACGAAATAAGCAAGGTGCCAACGCTTTTGAACACCGGCTGTATTACCGTGACGGGCAAAACACTGGGCGAAAATATCGCCGATGCCGAAATCAAAAATACCGAGGTAATCCACACGCTCGATAACGCCTATTCGAAAATGGGCGGGCTGGCGATTCTCACGGGCAACCTGGCGCCAAAGGGCAGTGTGGTAAAAACCGCCGGTGTCACGGAAAAGATGCTCACCCACACAGGCCCTGCCGTGATATTCGACAGCCAGGAAGACGCCTGCGACGGTATCCTGGCCGGAAAAGTTAAGCAAGGCGACGTGGTCGTAATCCGCTATGAAGGTCCGAAGGGCGGCCCGGGAATGCAGGAAATGCTCAGCCCCACCAGCTATATCGCCGGCGCCGGTCTCGGTGAATCCGTTGCGTTGATAACCGACGGCCGGTTCAGCGGCGGCACCCGAGGCGCCTGCATAGGACATGTCAGCCCCGAAGCGGCGGTCGGCGGGCCTATCGGCCTGCTCGAAGAGGGCGACATCATCGAAATCGACATCCCGAACAACAGGATAACTGTAAAGCTCTCGGACGAGCAGTTGGCCGAGCGAAAAAAGGCCTTCCAGCCGCCAAAGCCCAGAATTACAGCCGGTTATCTCGCAAAATACGCAACAATGGCCACCAGCGCCGACACCGGCGCCGTGTTGAGGTGGTGAGTTAGTTGTCTATAAAATTGGCATAATTTAAGGAGGTGCATTATGGGTCTCAAAATATGTAAAGAGTGTGGCAAAGATATCAGTACCAAGGCCAAAACATGTCCTAATTGTGGAGCGCGCGTCAAGAAATCTCATGGTTTTCTTAAATTTTTAGGCATAATAATTCTTTTGTTTGTTATTTGGGGCTTAATAAGAAATTTAGCTGAAGAAGATTCAACAGAAAACAGAACCAGCCGATTTTCTCCTCCTGCGAAAGAGATGACTAAAAAAGAAGGTCAGAAACCGGCAGTTCGGCGACAAAAAATTATTATGCCGAAGTACACCGTTTTGGAGGAAGATGTATACGATAGTCTCATCAAAACACAAGTAAAATTGAATATATTGGTCTCTGGCGAAATTTCCGAAACTGGCCTTAGAGCCTTGCTTAAAAAACTATACTCTTCTATAAAGGCAAGGAAATTTAAGTATCATGATTCCCCTACGAATATTTACATTCATGCTTTTGTTTCAAAGGAGATATACGAAGCATACAAGTCAGGTGTAGCGGCCCCATGGGTAGCGACGTTGCAAAAAAGCTATGGCGAGAGACCAAGCATTTACATCTATATGGATGTTTATCAGCGTCAGATTGCACAACTCGGAGCGAAACCTGAGGAGCGATTTGGCCTATCAGAGGAAAGACGAAAGGAAATCTGGAAAGAACTTATATTAATAGAGCGTCGGGCAACAGAAGAGGCCCAAGAGCGATATCCCCTCGACCCAACGCAATCTTTTCAGGTAGGGAAAGTTTTCCAACTTTCAGAAAGGACGCCACTCATGCCAGAAATGGAACCAGCAGATCCGATAGCTGCTCTGGAAAGGATGCGATATCTTCCCCCACGAACTAGCATCAAGGTGCTAAGGGTTGTCATAAAATCGTCATCACCATGGTATTTTGTAGAAGCAACAAGTTCCCTGGGATACTCACTTAGCTCTGGATGGGTTAATAGTTTTGCTTTGATGGGACAGGGACAAACCAACCCAAAGGAGCAAATGAACAAGCAATGCGAACTTATGCACCGCTTGGATAATAAGTACGAAGGGGAGGTGGCGAAAAAGTATGGCTTGACACTTGAGCAATTAAAAGAGATCGCATTAGAAGGTCTAACTAAGGACTGGCCATTCCCAAAGTAGATATGGCTGAATACGAGATTGGTTCGCTTGCAATGATAAGCAAAAGCAAACGGCGATTGTTATTCCCAGTTGCTTTTTGTATAATTCAAGTAGCCATCGCAAATAGAATGCCCAGGGATACGCTATGGGAATAGAACCGATTCTTAAAGAATTCAAAGAACGGATAGCCGAGCTTTACGGGCAGCGGCTTAAAAAGGTTGTGCTCTATGGCTCTTATGCACGGGGTCAGGCCAATGATGAACATTCGGACATCGATCTGGCCGTTGTGCTGGCAGGGACGGTCAAGCCCTGCGAAGAGATTGACCGAAT
>CAYMYK010000280.1:698-3304 GCA_964394625.1 uncultured Pirellulales bacterium | reverse complement strand
TGATTCTGTCTCGATTGCCGTTGCGACATCCTGCCATAGCGATTTTATTATACGACTTTTACCGACCGGTTCAAGCAGAAGTCTGCGGTTGTGTCAGTAACTCTGTTTCAAATCTGCTCATCAGACTTGTGCTCCATGGAACTCAAGCTCCAATTTGTGGTCAAACAGGCATTGCCTGTTTTATAATCACCTTTTGGGGATAACTCTCAGAGCGTCTGGCGTAAACCATCCTGCGGACTTGCTGCTTTCACCAATTAGGTCCTCCCTTTTTTATAGTGCTCCCGGTTGAAATTTCCCGTTCGTTCGCGGGTAAGTAACTTTAGAACAACAACTTAAAATCTCACTCGCGGGAATTTATTACCCTGAAGGGTATAATGGCCAAACCTAATTCAATCCATTCCATAGGCCCTATACTATCAAATCAATATTAGATGCGCCGCTTCTACATAGGAAATCCAGGATTAAAGCATAAAACCTCGTAACCCTTGACACATCCGACCCGCCGGCGTAAACTTACCAATCAAAGCCGTGTGTTGCTTCTATAAAATTTCGACTGCACCTGAACCCGGAAAAATACCGGCTCTGGAGTAAAAAAAATGACTATGCAAACAAGAAGGGAATTTCTCAAGAGCGTTGCCGCCTCGCTGGGTATGTTAGCTGCGCCGCGGCTCGCGTTCGGCGCCGCCCAGCCGAAGAATAGGCCGAACATAATCTTCATCCTGGCCGATGACCTCGGCTATGGCGATTTGGGCTGCTACGGCCAAAAGCAAATTAAGACGCCTAACCTCGACAAAATGGCCGACGATGGAATGCGCTTTACCCAGTTCTACGCCGGCAGCACCGTCTGCGCCCCCTCGCGATGCGTCCTGATGACCGGCCTACACACAGGCCATAGCTTCGTCCGCGGAAACAAGAAAGTGGGTGATGGCGACCTGCCGATACCGGAGAATACACTGACCGTGGCGAAGATATTGAAGCCGGTGGGTTATTCGACCGCTCTTGTGGGCAAATGGGGTCTCGGCGGACCTGCCACTACCGGAATCCCAAACAAACAGGGCTTCGACTATTTCTTCGGTTATCTCTCTCAGGTCCGCGCACACAACTACTACCCTGCCTACCTCTGGAGAAATGATGAGAAAGTGCCGCTCAAAAACGAGGTCGTACTCAGCCCGGACGGCTATGCCAAAGGATTAGGCAGTGCAGCGACCAGACGCATCGAGTATTCGCACGACCTCTTTGCCGCCGACGCCCTGAAGTTCATCGATACCAACAAAGACAATCCCTTCCTGCTCTACCTGGCCCTGACAATCCCGCACGCCAACAACGAGGCGCACCTTGTCAAACGCCACGGTATGGAAGTGCCCGACTACGGCATTTACGCCGGCAAGAACTGGCCCGAACCACAAAAGGGCCACGCGGCTATGATAACCCGAATGGACGCCGACCTCGGAAAGCTGCTGGCAAAGCTAAAAGACCTCAACATCGCCGACAATACACTCGTCATATTCAGCAGCGACAACGGCCCGCACAAAGAAGGCGGCGCCGACCCCAACTTCTTCGACTCAAACGGCCCCCTGCGCGGAATCAAACGCGACCTCTACGAGGGCGGCATCCGCGAGCCGATGATAGCTTACTGGCCCGGCCACATAAAGCCCGGCTCCATAAGCGACTACATCGGCGGCTTCCAGGATTTGCTGCCCACCTGCGCCGAGCTGGCAGGTCTCAAACCACCCGAAAACATCGACGGCGTCTCAATCGTCCCAACCCTGCTCGGTAACGCTGAAAAACAGAAAAAACACGACTTCCTCTACTGGGAATTCCACGAAAAACAAAAAAAGCAGGCCGTCCGTATGGGCGACTTCAAGCTCATTCGTTTCATCCCCGCCGGCCGGGTCGAGCTGTACAACCTCGCCGAAGACCTCGCCGAGAAAAACAACATAGCGGATGAGCACCCGGATATCATACGCAAATTGAAACTGATTATGGACGCCGCCCGCACAAACTCGAAAATTTTCCCCCTGCCGCAACTCGATAACTGAATCGTAAAACCGAAATTTTTCGTATCACGGGCATCTTGCCCGTGCTGGTCGCAAACGCAGCGTTGCCGCTCAGCCGGTAATGCCAACGCAGAGCACGGGAGAAGTATTATGAGAAGACGTGACTTTTTGAAGAAGGCCGGCTGGGCCACGGGCTCGGCGGCACTGCTGTCGGTATTAGACGGCTGTGCAAACATCGGCACACGCGCAGCCAAAGACCTGCACCGGCCCAACATCGTTTTTATTATGGCCGACGACCTCGGCTATGCCGAGCTTGGCTGTTACGGCCAGAAGAAAATCAAAACGCCGAACATCGACCGGCTCGCCGCAGAGGGCGTCAAGTTCACTCAGGCATACGCCGGCTGCACCGTTTGCGCACCGAGCCGAAGCGTGCTGATGACCGGCCTTCATATGGGCCATACGTCCGTCCGCGCCAACGGCGGCGGCATAGCCCTTTTGCCCGAAGACGTTACCGTCGCAGAAGTGCTGAAAAAGGCCGGCTATGCCACCGGCTGCTTCGGAAAATGGGGACTCGGTGACATCGGTACAACTGGCGTCCCCACAAAACAG
>CAYMYK010000280.1:0-688 GCA_964394625.1 uncultured Pirellulales bacterium | reverse complement strand
GGGATTCGACGAATTCCTCGGATACCTCCACCAGATTCACGCTCACTACTATTACCCCGACTACCTCTGGGACGGTGAAATAAAATTCCTCCTGAAAGGCAACGAAAACGATGGCCGAAAACAATACTCGCACGACATAATTATGAAGCGGGCATTTTCCTTCATCCGCCGAAACGCCCCCAGGCCATTCTTCTGCTACCTGCCCGTCACCATCCCGCACGTCGAGCTGTTCGCACCGGACGGGGCAATGCAGCAGTACAAAGGCAAATTCGCCGAACCCAACCCCTTCGTTGACCCCACAGGCCACGCAGTTGACCAGCCCCTGCCCAGAACGACCCACGCCGCGATGATTTCCCGCCTCGACAAAACCGTCGGCGAGCTGATGACAATGCTCAGACAGCTAAATATCGACGACAACACCATCGTCTTTTTCGCCTCCGACAACGGCGGTACAAATGGGGGCGGAATCGACGCCGAGTTCTTCAACTCGAACGGCCCATTACGCGATTACAAAACCACACTCTACGAAGGCGGCATTCGAGTCCCGATGGTCGCCCGCTGGCCCGGGCAAATCGCACCCGGCACAACCAGTAACCTCGTATGCTACTTCCCCGACGTAATGCCCACCTTCGCCGAGCTTGCCGGCGCAGGCCGATACGTACCGGGCCATATCGACGGAATCAGCATT
>CAYMYK010000279.1:0-3310 GCA_964394625.1 uncultured Pirellulales bacterium | reverse complement strand
AATGTCAAAGAACGCATATCGCCAACTATCTGGTCGAGATGCTTATAGATTTCATCCAGGGATTTAATCAATTCTGCCGGCATATCTTTTTTACATAATTCACCCAAGTTGATTTTGAACAAAATCAGGTTTTGTGTAACCTGGTCATGCAATTCAATTGCGAGACGCTTGCGTTCTCGTTCTTCAGTTAGTGACATTTCTGAAGCAAGGTCTCGAAGCCGTTTTTGATAAGCCAGCAGTCTTTTTTGAGCCTGCCTTTGTGCGGTGATGTCCCAGAAGATACCTAATATTCCGATGACATTACCTGCTTGGTCTTTCACTGGTGTTTTGACGGTATGAACGAATATCTCTTTTCCCCGCTGTACATATTTTTCGTTAATGTCCTCAGTCTTGCCGGATTTCGTGATCCTCTTGTCATCGGCTCTGTATTTTTCAGCTAATTCTTTAGGGAAGAAATCATAATCTGTTTTTCCAGTAATATCCTCGGCTTTAATTTTCAAATCTCTGGCATAATTCTCATTGCAGGATGTATAAACAGAGTCCTTATCCTTAAGATAAATTTTCTGAGGAAGGTTCTCGAGTAGCGTTTTGTATTTATTGTCACTAACTTGCAGAGCTTTTTCAGCCTTTTTTTGCCCGCTGCTTTTAACCACTTCCCACTTGCCTTGGCGTCTGATAAGAGCTGATCCATGACTGCTGATTACGTCTAAAATTTCAGATACACCACATTTATTTAAGGGGTAGGAACAAATTGTCAACATCTGATATTCATTAATCACACTGTCTACCTGTTTCTCATAATCAGCAAAACACTTCCAGTCTTTTGCTTCAAGCCAGCCTGCATTACCTGTTACCCTTATGCCATCGAAACCAGCGGAAATAGCCTGGGCAATCTTGTCAATCCAGGTCCTGAGAACTCTCTGCAGATCAAAAACGCCGTCTTTGAAATACCACTGGTTATGAGAGATGATTTCTATCTGGGCTTTTTCTAAGTACCGGTCAAAATCAGGTACAGCAACACTTAAAGCGTCCTTAGCCTTTTTTACTGTAAGAGGCTCAGAAGTTACCCACATACAGAACTCGTTGCTTTCCAGGCCGGCCTTAAAGTAGGGAACAAGAATATCGATTAAATCTTTTTCGGTTTCATAGAGCAAACAAAGGTGTGTGCCCCAGGGGATATCGCCCAAGATATCGATCCCTGTTTTTCTACCAGATTGGTAGCTTCTGTTTAGCATCCGTGCAAATATCCCCCATAGCAAAGGTTAAATGAATTATTTTCCAAAAAGAAAGACTTCGCTGACCCATAACTGGCTAAGCAGAACATTCGAGGAAGACTGCAAAAAATTTGCCGATGGATTCCCCTATCTATGTGCCCCCAAGTACCGCCCCAAAGCCACCTTTTTTTCGACACATAGGTATCTGCTATATCAGCACTATACCTATTCCCCACCATATTTATCCTTAGGTATAATTATATATCGGATTATAGGGGGTAAAAACAATAGTGCAACTAAGTTTTGGGCTGACAAAACCTGCTTTATCACCAATTTGGAAGGTTAAACCTCAGAGAAGACTGATAAATTAAAAAAGGCGAGGTAATGGAACCGGCTGGGGGGAGACCGGTGGGACCATGCTGCCTCGCCGAGGCTCATAAGCTGTTTCTTGTAGAAATTGTAGTATCGACCAACATGAGTTTGTTACTTTAATACTACAACGCCATTTAGGTTTTCAAAATGCAACAACGTATAGTTGATAAATCGATACCCATCTCACGCAATCGCTTGTGTTTTTCTCGTACATGGCAGCGACGAGAACGGGCTATACGATGTTGCGTTAACGTAATAATTTCCGCTGTCCGTTCCAGGAATTTTTCCTGCACCCGGCCTGTCAGCCATAAAGATCGAACCAGAGCCGAAGATGCTGTGCGAATCCGGCAAACTGTCAGGTCCGGTTTTCCCCCCCCGCCATTTCTGATGTACTTCGGCCAAAAACAAATGGCTTACGGCAGTGATTATTCAGATGACAACGGAGAGATTTATAGTTACGAACCTCGAAATGACTCAGTCCAAGTTCGCTTTTTTCATCCTCAAAATATAATACTCCCCCAAAAACTGGGCGCATAATTAAGGTGGATTTGTCATCCTGAACGGCTGTGTTCTGCGGACCATAAACAACGGTACTCCGATGTCCGGTCCCTATGACCTCTACAACGCCTCAACAGGGGAACTTATCGTAAACGGGTGCAGTTACGATACGTCACATGGGACTATCACTGACGACGGTGGTTCTTAGGTTCACCTGTGTTTCACTTATGCCTTCTCACCATCACCGCACACAAGCTATGTGCGTTTTCTCATAGGTTTTGATGAGGGGAGTAGAATTGTTGACATCATTGCTCATTTCCTGGCTTTGATTTGCGTATTTTGTCGCTCAAAATCTGCTTGCTCTTTCTGGCTTCTGGTGGTAGTATTTGGTTCAACTGGGCAAATTCTTGACAAACGGACAGACACGGATCAAAATAGTGCTATTGACTACCAGAGGGCATGGAGATAAGCTCTATGGCAGACGATTTGTATGGTGTGTGTTCGAGGGAGATGAGGTATGGATGGAGAGGACAAAGAGAAGGCGCTGAAGCTCGTAGAATACTTGAAGCAGTTGACCGCTCTATACTCAAAGGTCGTCTATGATCTTAGAGAGTACGAAAGTGTCCTTTGGTTCTGTGATGTTCCCAAACAAACAGGATGTTTCACACAAGCGTGGGGCCTATCCGAAGACGCGCCGGCTGTCTGGCTTGAGATAAGAAAGCGACGTGAACCTGCTGTTCCAGATGCCCCCAAGACTTGTGAGAACTGGGTTAACAAAGAAACCTTGTTTCAATCCGAAGAGCTGCCGAGCCGGATGTTTGTTCAACCTTCCTCAACAACTTTCATGCCCATCAAGCGAGCGAGGTGGTACACGTCTTCCATGTGGTCGCCGTAGAACACCACGCGGTGCAGCAGTGTCATGGCGTCCTCGGTCTCAAGGACGCTGCTCCAGTTGGCGGCCATCTTGGCCGCATCGCGAACTTCGGTGACAATCTGGGTGCGACAACCGTGGACAGATTTTTCGGGAACTTCGATAATCTTACCCTTCGAGGCAAGTATCGTATCCAGGTTGATCAGCTTGGTGCGGGTGATGGTCTCGCCAAGGCGGTATTGAACCTCGGGCACACAGCCACTACCGCCAACCTCTGAATGCCCACGCAGCAGGTATGGCGCTTCGGAGCCATTGGGACCATCCATCTTCAGTGGTGCCGTGCAGTGGGCGGTCC
>CAYMYK010000278.1:0-3373 GCA_964394625.1 uncultured Pirellulales bacterium | reverse complement strand
GTTCCCTATTACTACTGTCTGGCCGGTGCTCCATGGAAGACACAGCAAACGGTCAGGGAAATCATGAGCAAACTCCACAAGGCTACTCCGGATGGCCTTTGCGGTATGGACGATAATGGGACCCTGTCTTCGTGGTACGTGCTCAGCGCGATAGGGTTTTTCCCGGTCGATGCTTCCGACGGAACCTACGTTCTGGCAAGCCCTCTCTTTGAGCAGGTGACTATTCATCTGGCGAATGGCAATAAGTTCAGAGTCATTGCCAGAAACAATTCGGAGCCGAATCTCTACATAGAGTCGGCGAAAATCAATGGCGTCGAGTTGAACAGGTGCTTCATCAGACATGTTGAGATATCCAACGGAGGCGAACTTGAACTTCAAATGGGCAGCTCTCCTTGATATAGTGCTCCCGGTTGAAATTTCCCGTTCGTTCGCGGGTAAGTAACTTTAGAACAACAACTTAAAATCTCACTCGCGGGAATTTATTACCCTGAAGGGTATAAAAGCAAACTTTCACAAGTAGATCGTGCTGTGGGACAGGATGCTGAAAGAACCGCAAAAGAGCTTACTGTTCCGTCCCCAGCAGCTCGCCGGTCGCCTTGTCCCACCGCACGGTAAAGACCTTGAGGCGATGCTTGCCGTGGCAATTCGTGCAGGTCAACCTCGGTGTAGCGACCTTATTACCAGAACACCACGTAAAGCGCCAGATATACAACAAAGAGAATCGCCCACCAGAGCGAGAGCCGTCTGTACCACCGATAGCGAGCTTGCGGGGCGCTAATCAGAGGCCAAAGCATCGAGGGTTTCCAGAGCCAGTGGTCGATTTTCTCTCGGTCGGGGGCAGGCGTCAGATAGGTCAGCACGACGTGGAAGATGACCACAGGAATCAGAAGCAGACCGGCCATGTTGAAGTCGTTGACATCAATTTTGAGGATTCTGAAAACGAAAGGCAGCAGGGTCATCGTCAAGCGCCGCATCGTCCATTTTTTCTTTCAGCCGCTGCAGACGGGCATCCGAATACCTCAGCATTGCATCGGTCAAGGGTGTCACCGATTCGTATCCGTATTTTTCGGCAAGAGCAATTGCCTCGAACGGGTCGGCCTTTACCCCTGCCTGCTCGACCGATGGAGTGATATAGCGAATCATTTGTACCTCCTTGCCGTGTTTTTTAGTAAACATCGGCAAAGAGGCCTTATTTTCTTACGCCTAACCACTCAATTTGTGACGGCTACATCTACATCAAGTTCCGGCAGCGATAAAGCTATCTCGGCGTATTACTTCTTTGACTTTGGTCCTATCGAGCCGCCATAGATGCGAGCGAGTGCTTCGAGGGATTTCTTGGGCTTGTGGTCGGCGGTGACAACGCCGTAAGGGCCAAAGACGGCATAATCGATGAACTCACGGCGGTGATAGTAATCGGCCCAGCACCAGAGGATGCCACCGGAGATGTCGGGGACGTTATTGATGGCTTCGGCGACCTTTTCGATGTAGCGTGCCTGGAAGTCTTCGGAATAGTGCACGTCACCATGAATACCCTTTATGCCGCGCGTTCCGAATTCGGTGATGATGATGGGCTTGCTGAAATGTCGCCGCTGGCGTCTGATGTGTTTTTCGGAGGGCTCCCGCACATTGGAATCAAGCTGAGAGTAGTGATAGGCAACGGGCTCGGTAAACACGCCGTAGTATATGTTGAAGCACACTATGTCGGCCTGTTCGAAAGCCAGATGTCCTCTTGCATCGCCGCTGGCAACGAAAGTCACCGGTCGGGTCTTATCGAGCTCTTTCGTTTTCTTAATAAGCCGGCGCATCACCGTGATACCGATATCATTGTCGGTGGCACATTCGTTGGCCATGCTCCAGATGATGATGCAGGGGTGGTTTTTGTCCCTGCGAATCATTTTCTCGAGCGCAGTGGCGGCTGGTTCGAGAATGTCGAGGTTCTGGCGGGCGCCTTTGCCCCACCAGTCCTGTCCCCACCAGTTCAGCGGCAACTCCTCTATCATCAAAAAGCCCATCTCGTCAAAGAGTGAGAGCGTCTCGGGGGAATTCGGATAATGGCCCCTGATAAGATTGACCCCCGTTTTCTTTATCGTTCGCAGGTCTTCGGTCACGAGTTCTCTTGGCGGATTAGGGCCGAGCCTGCCGTAGATGTCATATCGGTTTACCCCTTTGACCTTTAGCTCCCTACTGTTGAGGAACAGCTTTTTGCCCTTTGCTTCGATAGTCCTTACACCGAAACGGTCCGACAGGACATCGATTGTCCGTTGGTCACGAGCGAGTGAAGCGGTGAGCGTGTAGAGAACCGGCGTATCCGGCGACCAGAGTTTAGCTTTTGGCATTGAGAGGTCCAGTTCAGCGGCAGTGACGGCATTTGGCCCGCAATTTACTTTTTTGCCTGCCGTGCACTTAACGTGTGCAACTTCAACGGCCAGAACTGTCTCAACTGTATCAGCGGTGCAATTTGTGACTTCGACCTTGCAGGTTACCTGGGCAGCGTTGTTGTGTGGAACCGCAATTATTGTGAGGTCCGAAATATACACGCGCGCTGTGCCGACCAGATGCACGGGCTGGAGTATTCCGCCGTATTGTACCCACTCTATATTCGAAGCGGCAGGCAGCCATTCGATTCTCGGTTTGTTATCGACACGCAGTACCAGATGATTCGGTATGCCGGGTTTTAGATGTTCGGTAACGTCAAATTCGAAGGGAAGGTAGCCGCCGACATTCTCACCAATGAACCGGCCATTCAACCATACTTTTGTGTAGTAGTTCACCCGCCAGAAGATAAGCCTCTGGAACATGCCGGACTTCACAAGCTCAGGTGAGATGGCTGTGCAATACCAGCCGATACCCTCGTAGCCCCACAGGGCTGTTTCGTAACAGTCCCAGGCGCCTGGGACTTTGACCTTTGTCCAATCGCTTCGCTTAAAATCGTTTGAGAACCATTGTTCCTTTTCACCGATATTAAATACGTCCATTTGGAACTGCCAATTATCAGAAAGTGTATGGACAGTTCGTTTTGAGAGTGCGTCGGACATAGGCATCACATCATTTTCTTTTGGTGACCCCAAAGAGCCGTTGCAACCATTTGCTGATAGACTCACACCGGCCGCTGCCAACGACGCCTTAAAAAGAAACTCTCTTCTGTCCATTTCTTATCCTCGCAGTGACTCAGACTAAGAATAAATGTACCCGTACTACCAGAACATCACATACAGGGTGACATATATGGCAAGCAGGATTATCCACCAGAGTATAAGTCTTTTGTACCAAGGATAACGGTCTGTTTTTGTATTTGTCAACGGTCGGAGCATAGACGGCTTCCAGAGCCAGTGGTCGATTTTCTCTCGGTCGGGGGCAGGCGTCAGATAGGTCA
>CAYMYK010000277.1:0-3431 GCA_964394625.1 uncultured Pirellulales bacterium | reverse complement strand
AGGAGAACAATACTTCCAGTTGATACAATCTCATAATGAGGAAATTAGCAATGGCGATTGGAAAAAATTTTTTGAGGCCTTACAGTTTAAGTTTAAACAATTTTGCCGTGGAGGTGGTGGTGAAAATGAACCCGTTATCATAGGCGATTTTTTCTCTACGATGCCCCTGATGATGCTTGCTAATCAATATTGGTCAAATGGTTTCACAAAAACGGTTGAATTTCTTAGAATACAAGATCCATTATAATTGGACATCAAGAAGCTGTTATTTTTTCTTGCTCCTTTCACGTTAAATCGGTTCGGTTTCTCTCCAGAATTTCCATTACTGATACAACAGGAATTTGTATTAGCCACAGTCCTTGGGACTCCGCCGTAAGGCGTCCCCTACGGGACTTACGGAGAGGTCACAGCACCGTAAGGCGTCCCATAGGGAAGAGGACAGAGATATAAAAATATAAATCTGTGTAAATTAGTGTTAATCCTTCGACTTCGCTCAGGACGGCGTCTGTGTCTAAAATGGCCACGCCCCCCTTGGGATGGCGGTGCCACATCCCAAGGGGAAAGTTCCACCGTCCACAGGATGCCTGGCGGCAAAGCCGGCTAATTTATCGACAAAGCCGCCTCGGGAAATATCCTTGATAGTTCGAAGTGACTTTTGTAAAATCATCGGGTTCGTATGGGACGAAATAGTCAAGCGTAATCAAAAACGGCAGGCAGACGTTAAGGGCCTGAAAGATTAACTCAAAATTCGAGGATAGAGCAATGCAAAACAGAATGAACCAATCGGCAGAAAGTGTTAAATCAGAGAACATCAGCCGGCGTAATTTCATTGCCGGCGCAGGCGCAGCGGCCCTGTCGTTCACCATAATGAAGCCAGCTCTCGTTCGCGGCACCGAGGCGAACTCAAAAATCAGGCTCGGCCATATCGGCTGCGGCGGCAGGGGGACCTGGATAGCCAATCTTTTCAAACAGCATGGCGGGTATGAATATGTCGCGGCGGCGGACTATTTCCAGCGCAAGATGGATAAGTTCGAGGCCAAGGTTAGATTGCCGGGTCTGAAAAAGTATGCTGGACTTTCAGGTTACAAACGTTTGCTCGAGGCAGGGGGTATCGATGCAGTCGTGATAATAAGTCCGCCTTATTTTCACCCGGCCCAGGCGGCGGCGGGCGTTGAGGCGGGCTTGAATGTGTATCTTGCCAAGCCGATCGCGGTGGATGCGCCCGGCTGCAAGAGTGTCAGGGCCAGCGGGGCCAGGGCGAAGGAAAAGGGACTTGTGTTTTTGGTTGATTTCCAGACCAGGTCTCAGCCGTTCTTCATCGAGGCGTTGAAGCGGGTACACGATGGTGCTCTGGGTAATATTTGCTTTGGTGAGTCGAGCTATCAGTGTGAGGAGTACTTCAAGGACAAGTATGAGGCGTGGTGGAGCAGAGCGGCTCATCCTGAGAACGCGCTGGAGGCCTGGCAGTTGAGCAGGGTTCTGTCGGGTGACATCATCGTCGAGCAGAATATCCACACGCTGGACGTGATGAGCTGGGCAATGGGTGATATACCCCCGGTGAAGGTGACCGGGACTGGGGGGATGAAGGCGCGCAAGAACGTCGGCATCTATGACCATTTTGCGATGGTCTATGAATACCCGAATAACGTGGGCGTTGCATTCGATTCGTGCCAGATGGATGTATACGGGTCGCCGGAGGGGATAAAGAACAGGATGTTCGGAACAAAGGGCGTTTTGGAAACCGAGTACGGCGGTCAGGTTCTGATACGTGGGAAGAGTTTCTACCGCGGCGGAAAGACTCCCGATATTTATAAGGAAGGGGCGGTCAACAACATCAAGACCTTCCACAGTGACATAACCAGCGGCAATCTAAGCTATGCGACGGTCGAGCCGAGCGTGCTGAGTAACCTTATCTGTATTATGGGCCGAACGGCTGCTTATACCGGCCAAACCGTGGCATGGGATAAGTTCATAACCACTGATGAGAAGTATGAGTTTGACACTACCGGCCTGAAGGATTAGAGTGAACGGATAATATTGTTGTGGAGATACAGGTATGAAGACGATAACTCGTCGTAAAATGATGGCGAAAACCGCTAAGGTAATCGCCGGCCTTACCCTTGCAGGGGGCTGCGCCGGGCCCGGCTCGAAGTTACCGGCCCGCGGCAAGGGTTTTAAAATCGGTGTCTGCGACTGGACCGCCGGCCAGCAGGGCAAGGTCGATTCGTTCGCCGTTGCAAAACGCATCGGCGTCGATGGCGTTCAGCTCAGTTTCAACACAGCCGACGATGAAAGCCTCCTGTGCCGAGTCGAGGAGCAGAAGAAATTTCTTGCCGCGGCCGAAAAACAGCGGATGCAGATTGCCTCAATAGCGATAGGGCGTTTGAACGACATCCCGCTGAAGGGCGGCGACCCCCGTCCGGAGCGATGGGTCTCTGAAAGTATCGATGTCTGCAAAGCGATGGGAGTCAACGTAGTCCTGATGGCCTTTTTCGTAAAAGGCGACCTGCTGGGCGACAAGCGAGGTACCGACGTTGTGGTCGAAAAGCTAAAGAGAATCGCCCCGAAGGCCGAAAAGGCCGGCGCCTATCTCGCCATCGAGTCCTGGCTCAGCGCCGAAGAGCACCTTGACATTATCCACAGGGTCGGCTCGCCTGCTGTAAAAGTGTATTACGATGTCGCCAATTCAAATAAGAAGGGCTACGACATCTGTAAGGAAATACGAATGCTGGGCGAGCAGATTGTCGAGTTCCACGCCAAGGACTACGACGGCCTTTACGGCAAAGGTTCCATTGATTTTCCCGCTGTGCGGGAGGCAATAGACGATATCGGTTATCGCGGCTGGCTCGTTATTGAAGGCGGCAAAACCCCGTTGGGCCTTGAGGCATCTCTGCGCTACGACGCCGAATATCTGAGAAAAATATTCCCGCCTAATGGCTGAGCAAACAAAGTATGACTATGGGAGACAGAAAGACGATGAAAAAAGACGTGTGGTATTCAAATGCAGTTTACGATGCTCTGACATTAGTGCTTGTTCTGGCTGCGGGTATGTCGCTGTCCTGCAGCGGTCAGGACCGAGCGTGTGCCGGGAAGCTGAAACTGGCGGGTAAGGATTTTAGTATGTGGCGTTCGCCGGCCGGCTGGCAGGTCGTCGGCAAGGCGATGATAGACAAGGCCAGGCCGAAAATGCTTGCAACTATGCCCGGAACCGGCGTCCTTATCAATGGGCCCGCAGGTAAGGCCAAAGACCTTATAAGCAAAACCGAGTTCGGCGACGCCAGGGTGCACGTCGAGTTTATGGTTGCGCAGGGCTCGAATTCAGGCGTATATATCCAGGGACAGTACGAAATCCAGATTTTTGACAGTTGGAGACTGAAAAAGCCCCCCTATCCCGGAATAGAGTGCGGCGGCATCTACGAACGCTGGGACGA
>CAYMYK010000276.1:0-3435 GCA_964394625.1 uncultured Pirellulales bacterium | reverse complement strand
GGCGCGGGTACTATATCCGACCTCTGTTCGGCTAATCTGAAAAAAGATGTGCGGGCACCGACAGTTATTTCACAAAGCGATGGGATTAATGTGGCGATCTTCGATAGGGACATTCGGAATCTTCAGAATACAATATCAAAGGGGAGCGAAGCGCGAATTGAGAAGAGCGATAGAAGACTCCGTGAGGTTATAGAGAAAATTCGTGCTAATCCCGAATTAATGCGCACACTTAAACAACTACGGTTAATTAAGCTCGGCATGAAAATGATAGATGAGACGGGGAAGTGTCCGTTATGTGATCTGGAATGGCCGAAGGATAAGCTACTCGAGTACTTGAAAAGTCGAGTGGAGACAGGTCGGATCGCAGGGGAATATCAGACGGAGATTGGGCAGTTGGTGACAGAAATCTCTACTATGGCGAATAACACAATAGCGAGCCTCCAGAAAGTCATTGCAGGAGGCAAGGTTACGGGGCTGAAGAATGATCTTGCGATTCTCGAATCATGGCTTGAGGACTTGGGTAAGTTTTCTGTTGTATTAGGTTCTGTTGTGGAAAGTTACTTGGAGGCCAAGTGGACCAGTGCAGGAATTAAACGGATGCTTGCGCCTGCAGGTACTCTTGAATCGCTAGGGAATATTGAAAAGGAGATTAGGGTAAAACATCCAGAGACTACCCGCGAACAAACTGCTTGGGACATGTTGACGCGCCTCGAGGAGAATCTTCGGTCTGTGGAGGGTGCGGAAGCGGATGTAAAGCAGGGGCGATTGTGGGTTAAGAGAGCTGCCCTATTACATGATCATTTCTTGTCAGCAAGGGACACCGTTTTGGGGGAACTTTACGGTGCAATCAAGGAACGTTTTGTTTCTCTATATCGTATTCTTCACACTGATGATGAAGGTGACTTCGGTGCAAAAATCGAGCCTAAAAAAGCGGGGTTGAACTTCGAGGTTGATTTTTACGGGCGAGGTAGTCATCCGCCGCATGCTCTTCATAGCGAAGGTCATCAGGACAGCATGGGGTTGTGCCTGTTTCTCGCTTTGGCAGAACATTTGACAAAAGGCGTGATTGATTTGGTTGTGTTGGATGACGTGGTAATGTCAGTTGATGTTGCACATCGGCGGCGGCTATGTAGCATGCTGGCCAAATGCTTTCCAGACCGGCAATTTCTTATTACAACTCATGACAAAACGTGGGCAAATCAACTGAAAGCGGAAGGAGTTGTGGGGTCGCAAGGGACTATTGAGTTCTATAATTGGTGCGTGGAACTGGGGCCTCAGGTGAATGATGAAGTTGGTCTCTGGGAGCGCATAAAAAAGGACTTGGATAACGAAGATGTCTCAAGTGCCGCTCAGAAGCTGCGCCGGGGGTGCGAAGAGTTTCTTAGTCATGTGTGTGACTCATTATGGGCTGAGGTAAGATTCAAATTGGATGGGCGGTGGGAGTTGGGAGATTTCTTGCCGGCAGCGATGAGGCAATATCGCTCTTTGCTTAAAAAAGCAAAGAGCGCGGCGCAGTCTTGGAGAGACGAAGAGGCTTTCGAGAAATTCCAGGAACTGGATAGCACTCGGGATCAAATATACGAGCGGTGCGGGGGTGAACAATGGGCTATTAATCCAAACGTTCACTATAACAATTGGGCCAATTTTTCAAAGAACGATTTTCAACCTGTCGTCGACGCATTCGAAGACTTAAATCAATTATTCGTGTGCAGTAAATGTGGGGGAATGCTGCATGTGACGACGAAGGGCCTCAATCCTAAGAATGTGCGGTGCAATTGCGGCGCAGTGAATTGGAATCTGGTGAAACAAAAAGGAACAACGCCAGGGTAAGAAGGGTGCCGGATAGGGAAGTCTTTGGGTGGAGGTGATCTGGAGGTAGATCAGATGGCACAGGATAGAGAAAGTGGAGCACGGGCAAATCGGTATGGTAGAGAGACGGCTCGCAAGATCATGAAGGCACTTGGGACGGCACCGATAGATGCGAATACAAATGAGTGTTATCTTGATGGGCGGCTTGTGGCGATTAAATGCGCGAGGAGGAAGACAAATGATATTGGGGTGTCGTACAGGATGTTGAAGAGGCTTGACGGAGTAGTCGGCGCGTTCGAAGTACTGCCCGAGGTTTATGATCTATATGAGATCAGTGCAAGGGTGTTCGAAGGGAATATGCGTCCAACAAGGAGTAGAGGACCCGCGGCAGGAAGGGTAGGTTTGGTGAGGAGGTCGCTGGTTATGGATGAAGGAATGGCCTTGGGACGGGTGCACTTGTGATGCGGATGTATCGTGTGTGGTGATACCGGATGGTTGCGTTGGATTGCCAACGCTTGCGGCGCTGGAGCCGGGGATAGCGGTGGGGGAGAACCGCAGCCGGATGAAGAATGAGCTTGAGGGGTTGGGGTTTGCTGCGGGAAAGCTGTTTATTGCGGAGAACTATGCGGAAGCTGTTGGGATAATGACGGCACTTAGGACGGGGGTTGCGTTGTCGTCTGTGAGGCGGCCTTTGGCAGAGACGAAGGTCTCGTGTGAACGTGTGAGGGGGAGCGTGGAGGCAGAGGCAGACAAGGGCTGATGCCTGGGTGGAGGGTAAGTGGCCCTCACGATTGCACCCCGCCAGACGGAGAGGCGGGCAAGCCGGGGGAGGCGATATCGGCGGGTTTTTCGATAAAGACGGCGGGTGCGGCTGAGAACAGCTTCAAGACCTGGGATTTTGCGGCGTCGGCGGCGGGGTTTTGCGGGGTGTTTGGGGTGGCGAAGACAGCCGGGCAGAGGAGGAATACTGCGGCGAGGCACAGGTTTGTGCGTACATTTCTCACTTTCAACATCCTTTAGCTAAAGGTATGCCCCCCACTGATTATCATAAAGCTGCCTCAATTTTATATTCGGGGCTGGGAAATGTCAAGGCAAATGTGGAGGTTTTTGGGGATGGCCGGGCGGGAATAGGTGGCACGGGCAGATAGGTGGCACGGGCGGGATGCCCGTGCTACGGGGTGGGGAAAATTTTTTTAATTTTTTTGCATTTTTCGGGATTTTTTGTGTTTGCATTGCGGTGCGCATTCCTATAAACTGTTGTGCTCACGTTGTGTAACAATAGGATATCCTGCGCTGATAGTACAGTTTTTTGGACGGCGGGCAAGGTTGGTTTTGCCTTTTTTGCGGCTTAACTGCGAGGCGAGGCCGTGGGAGGGTTGGTGTAGCTGTTTTGTGGATGGCTGTGCGGCAGGGTAGTACCTTATGACAATTGGATTTATGGATAAATGGGTTTCCGATTTGATGTGGGATTCAGCATTCCAGGCATTAACAAACTGGATTCCCGCTTGCGCGGGAATGACAAAGTTTGTGGGAATGACAGTTCACAAAATCAAATGGCATAGGGTAGTAGTGTAGCTGCTGTAGCTCAGTGGCAGAGCGCGTCCTTGGTAAGGACGAGGTCATGGG
>CAYMYK010000275.1:0-3497 GCA_964394625.1 uncultured Pirellulales bacterium | reverse complement strand
TTCCTTGCAATCGCGCTGTCGGTAGGGATTGGGCTGGGCGTGGAGTTAATGGACAAGTCAGTACGAACCTCGCAAGACATCGTTCGGCACGTGGACATTGCCATGCTCGGTGCGGTGCCGCACACGGATGACGAAGAGGTTGCCATCGAACGGGTCGAGACGGCCGTTCGCGATGCGCCGCGGTCGATGGTGGCTGAGGCGTTCCGCCGCATCCGAACCAATTTGCAGTTCAGCGCACCGGCGGAGCGCCAACGCAGCGTGCTGGTAACAAGTCCGCATCCGGGAGACGGCAAGACATCCGTCGCCTGCAACCTTGCGATGGCCGTCGCACAAGGCGGGCGGCGCGTGCTTCTGGTCGACGCCAACTTCCGTCGACCGGGCCTGCACAAAGTGTTTGACCAGATCGCAGGGCCGGGGCTCAGCAACCTCCTCGTCGGCGACGGGACCCTGGCCTCTTACGTCATGAAGACGGATACGCCGGCACTCGATCTTCTCGGCAGCGGTCCGGTTCCTCCGAACCCGGCGGAACTGCTGGGTGGCGAGCACTGTCGGGCGTTTCTGCAAGAAGTGATTTCAAAGTACGACCAGGTGATCATCGACACCGCCCCGGCACTACTGGCCAGCGATGCGCTGGTTCTTGCGACCGCGGTGGACGGCGTGATCCTGGTGGTGCGCGCGAATCGGAACTCGCGTGGGATCGCGCGACGGGCGTGCCGCCTCCTTACCGATGTCAGCGCCCATCTGTTCGGCGCAGTGCTCAACGCGGCCCAGGTTACGCGCGGTGGATACTTCCGCGAGCAACTGCGCACGTACTACGACTATCAGACTGAAGTGGAAACGACCGGGCCCGGTCAACCACTGCTGCAACAAAGTCCCAGGCCTGAGCCGCCCGACGACACGCTGGATTGACCGCAATACATCCGGTGGCGGTCGCGCCCGGTCAAACGGCGGGCGAGCGCTTGGGAACCGGCCTACGCGCGGCGTGCAACAGAAACCGACACACCGGCGGTCTGACAAGCCAACGTACATGGTATCTGGTGCTGAAGAGCGAGCATCCCGGCCGGGATGTTCGCTCTCGCTTGAAGCAGAGCCGCCGTGTGAATAGAATCGTGCGGACGGAGACGGTACATGGGAAATCTCGGTTACGAGGTGAGATCAGAGAATCAGCTGCTTGGGAGGATCGTCGTACGATGTCTGTATTCGAGGCACTCGGTATTTCTGTAGTCGCGGGGTTCTTCGGGCTGGGTGGCCCTGGGTGGTTGCCCACCCCACGACGCATGCGTCGTGCCCGCAGACCCGTACGTGCGCGATTGACGCATACGGTTCCTCATGTCACGGGTTCGCTTTGCGACGGTACACAGAGTGGACTACAACCGCGCTTGGCAGCGGGTGTCGCTCCAGCAGCCGGTTGAAACACGGCCACGGGATGGTTCCGTCACGCCGACGGCGGGACAGCCATTTATGCCAGGTGCGAACCACCTCGTGTCGGAACCGTCCCAACGCCGGGGCGTTGCTGGTGATCCCGTAGTACACGAAGTGGCCACGTAACTTCTGACATAGTGTCTGGTGTTGCTCGGCAATCGGGCGATGTCGGTTGATCCGACACCAGCGGGCGATCGTCCGTAATGCCCGCGTAAGGCGGCTCGGAGCCGTCTTGCGTTTCACTACCCAGTTCCCTTTCCGGGACAGACCCCAGTAATGGGTGAATCCCAGCAGTTCGAATGTCCCGGGCGCCCGATCCGACGGCGGACGCTTGTGGCCCGAGCGCCGAGGCGGCCGATGGAACCGAACCAGCCGGGTCTTCTCCGGGTGCAGTCTCAAGCCGTACCGGCCAAACCTCTTCGGCAGCACGTCCAAGACCCGCCGTGCGTCACACTCATCGGTAAGCCCGATGACCGCATCGTCGGCATAGCGAATCAGAAACGCTCTGCCCTTCAGACGCGGCTGCACCTCCCGCGCGAACCAGTCGTCCAGCACATAGTGCAAGAAGACGTTCGAGAGTACAGGTGATACCGCGCCTCCTACAATGTTGCAAAACATCCGATAACTATTGAGACAACCATCTCCCGGGAGCGGCTACGGCCTCGCTATGGACAGGGCTGGCGAGGTCGAAGGGGGTGGTTTGCGCACATGCCGTACAGCCGAGGATTCGGCAGGAGGTGCTTGCCATGGATGGTACCAGATCCCCATCTGCGTGCGGTCGGACCGTGAAGGTGGGTCGGAGTTTTGATTGGTCGCGACTGGAGGGCGAACTGATGACTTTAGCGTATGAGCAAGTCCTACCGGTTGGACGCTGCGGGCCTGACGAACGAGGCCATGGTCGATGGGCACAAACCGAGTCTCCCCTCTCCAGTCACGAGCACGGTTGCAACGCGTTCGGCGG
This sequence comes from uncultured Pirellulales bacterium, assembly GCA_964394625.1. GTDB lineage: Bacteria > Planctomycetota > Phycisphaerae > Sedimentisphaerales > Anaerobacaceae > JAUVYV01. Next base: position 1,114 of record CAYMYK010000275.1, on the reverse strand, counting down.
ATCGGATTGTGACCGACGACGTTATGCGACAGGAGCATGAACCATGATCCATAGCGAATCCTTGCGAACTGGATTTTACGCCCGTGTTTCCGACGATCATCGATGAAGCATTGTTCGACGCGGTCGGTGAGCAACTGGCCGAGAATCGGGTTCGCAACCGCCAGAGCAAGCGTGGCGCCCGTTACCTGTTGCAGGGCTTGCTGGTCTGCCAGAGCTGCGGCCACGCGTTTTATGGCAAGCCGGGGAGCCTGAGTGCCGGCAAGGGTAAGCGGCGCGACTATGCCTATTACCGTTGTATCGGGACGGACGCGTATCGCTTCGGCGGCCAACGGATCTGTTACAATCCGCAGGTCCGGACGGACCTTTTGGAAGAAGCCGTATGGGAGGATGTCTGCTCGCTGTTGAGTGAGCCGCAGCGGATCGAGCGGGAATACCAACGGCGTCTAGATGGCAAGACCAAGAGCCGCGAATCCCGGCGTGGTCCCAGCCTGCAGACCGTGATCCAGCGTGTCCAACGGGCAATTGCCCGGCTCATCGACGCGTACCAGGACGGCCTATTGGATCGGGCGGAGTTCGAGCCGCGGATCAAGAACACCAGGGATCGCCTGACCAAGCTCCAGGCCGAAGCCCAGGCCCAGGCTGAACAGGAAACGGAACAAGAGCACCTGCGGTTGGCCATCGGGCACTTGAAGGAGTTCGCCGGTAAGATGAAGGAGAGCTTACGAGACGCTGACTGGATGGCACGACGGGAGGTCATCCGGGCCCTGGTCAAGCGGGTGGAGATCGACAAGGAGAACGTACGGGTGGTTTACAAGGTCAGCCCCTCCCCTTTTGACAACAGCCCCGAACGGGGCATTATGCAACATTGTAGGAGGCGTGGTCTCCAAAATACTCTCCCAAATCGCAGAATCGCCGTTTCCGGCGGCTTGACAAAGGCTGCTTCATAGATGGGGCTAGCGCGGGGTACTCGCGCTGGCTGTCACCGAAGCCGAGAACCCGACGAGACGGTGGGACGGCAGTGGGACCGCAGTGTTGAAAGCGGGGCTATGAAGAATCCAGGCTGGCCATACCGAAGCTCTTGTGCTAGAATAGGCTGTCTGTGGACGCGGCGCTG
>CAYMYK010000274.1:0-3500 GCA_964394625.1 uncultured Pirellulales bacterium | reverse complement strand
ACCGGAGTAAAAATCACCCGCCTCGCACGGGGCCTGCCGACCGGCACCACAATAGAATACGCATCCGGAAAAATCCTCACCGACGCAATAACAGGCCGACAGCAGTTGGAATAATCCTTCGCATCCCCCGCTTGCCCTGTGAGATGACGCATATCTATCCCACCGGGGTCATTGCGAAGACCCGCAACCCAAAATTTTTCCCTCGACTCTCCGACCACAACCATTCATAATTAGCCGTTATGGCCAACCAGCACCAAACACTGTTTTCACACACGTATTTGCCGTCGCCCCATAGCAAAAAATGTCGTCCCCGTTCTTGCACCACGAAACAGGCAACCATCCCGCCGGAGAACTAACCGATTAACTCAAGAGAACGTGCATTAGCAGCGATTCGTCACCAGCAACCCGACAAAACACCCCGCGACTTCCTCGCAGAACCACCTGCCCTCAATCGCCTCTTCGAATACATAGGCCACAGCAACTACGACCGCCTCATCAAGGACCTCTCAGTTGATATCCGCCACCTCGACGCTCTCACCCCGCCCGAACGCCAAATCACCCCGGACCTCTTCCAGAACTTCTGGGGAGAACGATATCGATATAACCAAACACCATGGGGACCAATGCGAGAAGACACCCCCGGTGCACTCGCATCCGCCAACTCTCTCGCCGAAATCCGGTCCTTCGACTGGCCAAGCCCCGATTCCTTCGATTACTCCAATCTTGCGCAGCAGTGCCGCAACTACGAAGACTACGCCCTCATCTACGGCTTTGCCGACATCTGGCAGCGGCCCGCCCTCGTCCGGGGATGGGAAAATATGTTCTTCGATATGATCGAGCACCCCGACTGGGTGCACTGCCTCTCACGCGTCTTCACCGACTTCTACCTCGCCGACTACACCCGCGCCGCCGAAATCACAAAAGGCCGTATCGACATCTTCCTCGTCATCAGCGACCTCGGCGGGCAAAAACGACCACTCATCTCACTCGACATGTTCCGCCGATTCGTCGCACCATATCTAAAAGAAATCACCGACCACATCCACTACCTCGGCGCATACGTAATGTTCCACAGTTGCGGAAATATCCATCCGTTCATCGAAGATTTCATCGAAATCGGCATCGACATCCTCGACCCCATCCAGCCCGTCACACCCGAAATGTCCCCGGAAAAGCTAAAAGCCGACTTCGGCGATAAGCTATGCTTCCACGGCGGAATCGACACTCAGCAGCTCCTCAGTTCCGGCTCCCCCGAGCAGATCGCCGCAGAAGCAAACCGCTACTGCACTACCCTCGGAGACAACGGCGGATACATCCTCGCCCCATCACACCTCTTCCAGCCCGACGTTCCGCCCGAGAACATCCTCGCCTTCTACGGCCTGACACCCTGACACATCATGCTCCCACACTGTCTCCGCGAAGCAGCTTGCCCCTTAGGGGCGAAGCAAGCTTGCCCGCCACTCCCTTGGCGGGTTTGCCCTGAGTGTAAGAGTTTACACTGAGTGAAATCGAAGTGAAGGGCGGCAATCACAAACCCCAATCGGGGCACTGCGGGCGGCTGCGTGCGCACTTGGCCGTGTGTGTAAGCTGCAAGAACCCCTGTATTGACAAATTTATGTTAGGTTATAGATTAACCCTATGGTCGTATTGGCCGATATTATCAAACGGTAACATAAGGCGAGCTTATTTAACGATGTATGAAACGAACAATCGTTAAGGAGATAATCTAATGACAAGTATAGGTCGCAACTTTCAAGAGGGGAAATTCAAGTGTTTCGTTCGGTATCTGGTAAAAGTCGCAAAAGACAAGCGATGCGTGAACTACTATGAGTTAGAGAACGTCTTCGGCCTGGCCCACAAGCAAGCAGGGATATACGCCGGAAGGCTCGGCGACTTCTGTCAGTATCATCAGTGGCCACCCCTAAACGGGTTGATCATAAATACAGATGAATGCGTACCGAGTGACGGCTTTGACTGGTATCAACAGCAGTACGGTAGGTCATGGGGGGAGATCGTCAGTGAATGCTGGAAGCGTTTTCATGTGCCTTCTTCCAGACCAGACCAAGTGCAAGATTTTGCCCAGTTAGATGCGGACATCGAAGAGTTTTTGAGCCAACATCTTACATAATACTCGCATATAGGGAACAATACTTTCATCCTGCTCGAACGGGGTAGGTAGCACCTTTTCTAATCGTATGCTTATACGGGGCTATTCAGAGATGGGTATTCCGGTTGCTTGCTTTGATGTATAAGGTGATGACACTCAGAACATACCCATATAACGTCGAGGAAATGTTCTTTGTAATATGACCAGTGATGAGCTTCGAGACGGTAAGCGTACTTGCGTCGGCGGGGGTATTTTTGGGTCCGGGGTTTGACTTTATGTTTGCGACGCCTAACAGGACGGCCACAAGCTCTACATCGGTTTGGCTTTTTCAATTGGCCAGACTTTACGGCTGCCATGACGGCACTCTTGGCATCGCTTCTGATCTGATGCCGACGTTGCCATTCTTCTGACTCACGGTCTTCTATCCAAGGGATATCAGATGCCCGTTCTATCATCGGCCTGTTTGCCCTAAAACTCATAAGCTCTACCGAATTAACGTAGCAAACCATCGAACTATCGCTACGATCACGGCGATAATAATACCCAACAGCAGTTGTTGGGGAATGTCCTGTCTCATTTTTCGCTTTGTACCCGTACCTCGGCGGACGGCAGTTCTATCGGTTGCTTTCGGGAAGGGTCATACATCATCGATTCAGGGAGATTCCGTCTTGGAAATACTGCTGCTTCCAAAGCAGCAATCCTGCGTTCAAGGACGGATAGCTCCTCGGTAGCAATTTGTAATTTGAGTATTAGTGCTTCCAAAACAACAACCTTATGTTCAAGGATATCAATTCGTAATTTGAGCACGGACGGTTCCTCGCTTGCATGGTCTTCCGACATGGCCAGCAACTCAAAAGCTCCGAATGCTTCTAAAACCTCCAGAGCTTCCAGAGCTTCCGATGCTTGTTCTATCATTTTGGATTCGAGCAATTCCTGTTTTTTCTTTAATGCGGCATAGTTCCCCGACTTCTCATTCTTAGGAATACCCAACGACTCAATTTCCTCAAGTCCACGTTGATATCTGCTCTGGCTAAGTTTAGTTTGTAATTTTCTCTCTTCTTCTGGTGTTCTAACTACTGCTTGTTCCCGTGTTTCCTTCAATGCGGTGAAGCCGTCCGGTCCAATCTCTCTCCATCTAACTTGCTTTCTAACGCTTACCGCCGCCTGTTTCTTAACATCTTTCCACTCGGCAACGGTATCAATCAAACGCCTGCCGATAAATGCCCCAACTATCAGTAACAACAGCAAAGCCAACAACAGCATTTTCGCTTTCGTCTTCATAACCTTTCTCCTTTCAAATTCTTTCCGTTAATTCATGTAGTTTTCGCACACATGGGGCTAGTACTCAGTCCACGCTACATTGTCGGGTATAGCTTTCTCAGTTTTATTCGGG
>CAYMYK010000273.1:0-3537 GCA_964394625.1 uncultured Pirellulales bacterium | reverse complement strand
GACAAGAAAAACGCTCGACAGATTTGCTAAGCGTTATCGCCCGGCTGATAGCCGCAAACCGGGTCGTCCGCTAAGTAGTCGCCATAGACCGCCATAGCCCTTGCCCTGCAGCCGCCGCAGGTCCCTACAAAATCACAACTTGCGCACCTTCCGTGATAAGCGGACCTGTCGCGAATCTCGTTGAGGAGTTTCGACTTCAGCCAGATTCGTCCGAAGTCATAGCCGTTTTCCACCAAATTGCCAGCCGAGATATCCAGAAAGCCGCACGCCTGTACATCGCCGCGGTAGCTTATGAATCCAAAGCCCATACCGCCCATACAGCCGGTGCCTTTTGCAACAAGGCCCTTACCCCTGGCCTGCTCGCAGACCCTGTTGAACTGCGGCCCGCACGTCACTCGCAGGTCTATTTCGCCGGCCAGCTTAATCCGCAGCAGCTCATTGAGCAGCGCTTCGTATTCAACGGGGTCGAGTATCTCGTCTTCAATTTGTTTTGCCCTGCCGGTGGGTACAAGGATAAAGGGATTGAAACAAATCGCACCAAGTTTCTTGGCCTGGTCGGCTATACCGCGAATTTCGTCGGCGTTGATTTTGCTCAGCGTAGTATTGATTTGAAAAGGCATCCCGGCCCTTCGTGCGAGGCCGGCGGCTTTTACAACCGTATCGAATGCGCCTTTGCTCTGCCGGAATGCATCGTGCGACTCGGGCGATGAGCCGTCGAGCGAGAACGACAGTGCCTGGATGCCGGCCTGTTTGAGCCGGGCAATCGACTCATCGTCGAGCAGGTAGCCGCAGGTGGCCAGCACGGCACGCAGGCCCTTATCGCGTATGTACTTAACAAGCTCATAGACATCGTCGCGTTCCATCGGCTCGCCGCCGGTGACGATAATGGTACAGCCGGGCTTTCGCTTGGCTGTCGCGGTGAATTCGGCAATCGAGGCGATGATTTTTTTGCACTGGCCGGTCGAAAGCCCGTCTTTGTCCCCGGCAGGGCCGGCATTGGCCCGGCAGTGTCGGCACGAGAAACGGCACCGCCTCGTCAGCTCAAATGCAATCAGGCGAGGCCGAAGCTCATCCATCGCCGAATATGCACCGCCCTGCGTTTTGTCCAAATTGCTGCCCATAGCCGCAATGTACTCAATCGGAGATTGCCAGTCAATGCCGCGCCGCGGCCGGGACAGTTCAGTTGTGGCCGGCAGACAAGACAGAGCGGATTTGTCTGCAGTTGTCGGCTATCCTGCTCCAGTTTCCCGCGGCAATATCGTCTCGTTTTGCCACCCACGTGCCGCCGACCGCGAGGACGACGTCCGAGCGCAGGTACTCCGTCATATTGCCGGCGTTTATGCCGCCGGTGGGAATGAACCGGACACCGAGGTGTTTGTAAGGGGCGCTGATGCTTTTGAGGAATTTGATTCCGCCGGCAGCTTCGGCTGGAAAGAACTTGAGTTTTGTAACGCCGAGTGAGAGGGCCTGTTCGATATCGGTTGGTGTCATCACGCCGGGTGCGAACGGCAGGTCAATTTTCATCGCTGCTTTAACCACGTTGGGGTCAAGGCAGGGCGCGACGGCAAATTTGGCGCCGCAGGCTTCGGCCCGTTTCAAATCGTCAACTTTGAGCAGCGTCCCGGCTCCGACCAGCAGCTCGGGCCTCTGCTTTGTCAGCAGTTTTATTACGTCGGCCGCCGCCGTAGTCCGAAACGTAATCTCTGCGACGGGCAGCCCGCCCGCTATCAGCGCATCGGCCAACGGCAGGGCGGCATCCACAGAATCAATGGCGACCACCGGTACAACTGCAACCTCTCTGATTTTCTCGTAGATGTCTTGATGTATTTTCATTTTCGGATTCCTGATTTAAGTATAGCAGTTGAGCATTATTTTGTCAGCGGCATTACGTCATATATTTATGGTTTTAAAATTCCTCCGGACGACGGCCAAGGTGTATTGAACGGTCGGCTGTGAATATCGACGAAGCGGCTGGGGCGGGAATGACCCACCGCTCGGCAGCGGGGAGTTGATTGCCGTCGAGGCAGGTAGTTGTTATTATGAAGGCATCTTATGAGCAGCCGGTTAAAGGTGCTTTTCAAAATATCAGATGGGCGCTAAAGTAAGCAAAATCCTGGTTTTCATTGTTCTGCCGGTATTGGTTGCGGTAATTGCTGCGATGCTCGCCGGGCGCCGGGCGGCGAGTGGCCCGGGCGAGGCGGCTGAACGGCAAAAGCCGGCCCGGACGCCGGCAGCGGCGGTACAGAAAAGCTGGCCTATGTTTCGCGGCGGAAGCGAGTTGCAGGGCAGGGCGGCAGGGGACCTGACAGAATCTCTGCGGTTAGTATGGAAATTCAAAACAGAAGCTGAGGTCAGGTCGTCGGCTGCCATTGCGGACGGCGCAGTTTATATCGGCTCGGACGATAACTATATCTATGCAATCGATTTGAAAAGCGGCAGCGAACTATGGAGCTACCGGACGGGCGGCGAGGTCGAGGCGACGCCGTGCGCAGCCGACGGTTCGGTTTTTGCCGGCTCGGCGGACGGGTTTTTGTACGCGCTCGACGCCGCCGACGGGTCGCTGAGATGGAAGTATCAAACCGGGGCGAAGATACTCGGTTCGGCCAACCTGGCCCGGCTTGATGACGGTGGAACCCGGATAGTAGTAGGCAGCTATGACGGCGAGCTGCACTGCGTTGATGCGGCAAGCGGCAAGCTATTGTGGACGTATCAAACAGATAACTACGTGAACGGCGCTCCTGCGGTCTCGAAAGGCGGGGCGGTTTTCGGCGGCTGCGACGGGATTATCCACATAGTATCCGCAGCCGACGGCGGGCAGCAAAGCGAGATTGATACCGGTTCGTATATCGCGGCTTCGCCGGCGGTTTATAAAGACAGGGTGTACGTGGGCAATTATGACGGCGTCTTTGTCTGCGCAGACATCGAGGCAGGTAAGATTCTGTGGCGGTATGGCGACGGGGACTTTCCATTTTTTTCCTCTGCGGCGGTAAGTGGGGATGTGGTTGTCTTCGGCTCGCGCGACAGGCGGGTTCACTGCGTAAGCCGTGACGACGGGAAGGTGCTCTGGCGATTCCAGACGCTGGGAGAGGTTGACGGCTCGCCGGTGATTTGCGGCGACAAGGTGATTGTCGGCTCTGAGGACGGCCGGCTGTATATGATAAGTGTTGCCGGCGGCAGGAAGCTGTGGTCATACGAAACGGGCCAGCCGATAATGTCGTCGCCGGCCGTTGCGATGGGGATGGTGGTCGTTGGCTGTGACGACGGTTACGTATATGCCTTTGGGCCGGGGCGGTAAGAACTGCTCCGAATAACCTTTCGGGCCCTGTCATTGCGAGGCCTGCGAAGCGGGCCGTGGCAATCTCAATCGCTCGAATGGGTGAGATTGCTTCGCTTCGCTCGCAATGATTTTATGAAAGCGTGTCTCCCGGTGCCGGGTATAATTACCCGGATACCAGAAAAATTTTTAGCGGTATTTTCCGCAGAAAGGAGACACGCATATGGAGATTATAGCATTGGATGCTCATAAACGCTACAGTC
>CAYMYK010000272.1:0-3574 GCA_964394625.1 uncultured Pirellulales bacterium | reverse complement strand
TCTTTTTCTCGCTCTTTTCACGTTGTATTGCTTCGGATTCTCTCCAGAGTTTTCATCCACGGGATGCCCCACAACGGCATTACCGATGGAAGTTGATTCCTCTTTTTTACCCTGTTAGAGAAAGAACGTCTAACGGGGTGAATGGGAAATGTCAGATTAGAGTAGCTTTGCGGCGTCGGCGTCAACGAGCCAGGTGACTTTGTCGAGGACAGGCCAGAGGATATGAATGGGGTAGCGAACCTCATCCGGCCTGGCGGTCAAAACCTCTTTTAGTGTGCGGGCCTTTTCCTTACCGCTGACGAGGACCGTTATTCGCGAGGCGGCGCAGAGAACGGGATGGGTAAGCGTAATTCTGTTAACCGGCTCGTCGGCAAGTTTCTGGTCGAGAAAGTACACGACACAGGTCAGGTTTTTAGTCTCAAACGAAGCGAAACTATCAGGGAAGAGCGAGCCGGTGTGTCCGTCGGCGCCCATACCAAGAACGATTAGGTCAAACTCAGGCAGCTCGCCCGGCTTCAGGCCGAACACGCCTCGAATGGTTTGTTCATACAATTGTGCGGCGAGGTTGAAATCGTCGAACTCGGTTGGAATGCGGTGAACATTTTCGTCGGGGATGGGCACAGTCCTGAGGAAAGTGTCGGCGGCGAGCTTGTAGTTGCTGTGCACAGAATCAGGCGGAACGCATCGCTCGTCAACCCAAAAGAGGTGAATCTTGTTCCATTGGAGGGTTTTTGCGCCGGGGTCGTCGGCAAGCAGTTGAAAAAACTGACGCGGTGTCTGACCGCCGGAAATGGCGATACAGCATTTATCCTTTTGGTCCAGGGCTTTTTTGACCGCGGCGACAAGCAGCTCGACACATCTGGATGCAAGAGCGCCCGTGTCGCCGACTACTTCGAGATTCGGTTTGTAGTTTGTCACGGCTTCCATATTCTTAGCCCTTTTGCCCGGATTATATGCCAAACAACAAAACTGTCAAGCAACACAGCCGAATAAATATAGTCAAAAATCATTATACGAGTCCAGAAAAAATTTGGCCAGTAAAATTTTTAAACGCCGCTGTGGCCCTCGAACAGGGGATAATCGGCCGATGCGTCCTTCTGAACGGGCTTTTGGGTAACGGCGGCTCTGAAGTCCTCTAAAATCATATAGAGCGACGGAACGAGCAGCAGTGTAATCAGGGTGGCGAAGACAACTCCGAAGGCAAGCGAGATGGCCATGGGGATAAGGAAGCGTGCCTGAAGCGAGCGTTCGAGGAGCATAGGGACCAGGCCGAAGAAGGTTGTGAGGGTAGTGAGCATAATGGGGCGGAATCTTCGCGTGGCGCAGTCGCGGATTATCCTGACGAGACCAACGCCGGCTTTGCGTTCGCGATTGATGAGGTCGATGAGGATGAGTGAATCATTCACGACGACACCTGAGAGCGCGACGATTCCGAACATAGAGAGCAAGCTGAGGTTGAACTTTGTCATAAAGACGAATCCCATGACGATGTGCCCTATGATGGCGCCGACGATTCCAAAAGGAATAGCAGACATAACAATCAGCGGCTGGAAGTAACTTCGGAACTGGACGGCGAGCAGCGCGTAGATAGCCAGCATAGCCAGCGGGAAAGTGACGAGCAGAGAGCCGAGTGATTCGTTTCTTTCTCTTTCCTCGCCGGCGAATCTGAACTGCAGACCCGGGTACTCGCGCATAAGCTGGGGAAGAACGCGGTTGCCAAGGTCAGCGTTAATTTCAGCGGTATTTGCAATTGTTTCATCGACGTCGGCGGTCACGCTGACAACTCGCCTGCGGTCTGCGCGACGAATGGTTGCATAGCCGCGTCCGTAGTTGACTTCTGCGACCTCCTTGAATGGAATCTCGGTTCCGGCGGGCAGGCGTATTCTCATATTCTCGACGTCGGCGAGACTTCTTCTTTCCTGTTCGGGGTAGCGGACCATAACGCGGATGTCGTCTCGGCCTCGCTGAATTCGCTGGGCTTCCTCGCCGTAGAAGCCCTGTCTGACCTGTCTGGCGAGGTCTGCAAGAGTCAGGCCAAGCGCACGGCCGGTTTCCCGAAGCTGGAGTTTCAGCTCGGCCTTTCCTTCTTCGAAGTCGTCGGCGATGTCACTGATACCGGCATATTCCCGCAGGGTCGCTTTTAACTGTTCGACCGTCTTCAGGAGTGTGTCGAAGTCCTGGTGTGACAATTCAACGTTGATGGGATCGCCTGTGCTCATAATCGTTGACATAAAAGTCAGCGATGAGACACCCGGTATCTCGCCGACGATTTCTCTCCATCGCGCTTCCATTTTAGCGGTCGATTCGGTTTTTGGATTTCTTTCTTCGCCGCTGAGCATCTCGATATTGACCTCGGCCAGATGCGCGCCGCCGACCGCACCGACCCTACTAACGGGGCCGCCGCCTTGTGAGCTGGGCTGGTCTCCGATGATGGTTGCCATGTGCTTGAAGAGTGAGGGTTTCGACGGGCGTTCTGAATCGAACTCATCGCGGACCTGCTGGGCGGCGTTTTCGATCCGCGCAATGACTTTCTGTGTTTGTTTTACGGGCGTTCCCTGCGGCATGGTCAGTGTTGCGACCATATTGTCGGCCTCGACAGGGTCAAAGAAGACCACCTTTATGTAGCCGCCTGCAATCCAGCCGATGGTAAGAATGAAGATTGCGACGCCGACCGACAGAGTGAGATATCGGAACTTCACGGCGTACTCAACAAATGAGGCAAAGGGGCCGTTGACAAAGGCAAAGAGGCGTTGCTCAACCCGGACGCGGAGCTTTTCGATGAGGCGAAACACGATGAACTTGCCTTCGAATCCGCCGGCGGAGAGGTGTGCGGGGAGAATGAGCAGCGCCTCGACGAGACTGACGCAGAGAACACTTATGACTACGACGGGTATGACCCGCATAATTTTTCCCATTACTCCCGGGATGAAGAGCATGGGGACAAAAGCGAAGACGGTGGTGAGGACGGCGAGTGTGACGGGCGCGGCCATTTCTCTTGCGCCTTTGACAGCGGCCTGGAGGCGTGTGAGGCCCTGCTGTCTCCAGGCGAAGATGTTTTCACCGACAACGATTGCGTCGTCAACGACGAGGCCGAGTGACATGATAAATGCAAACAGCGATATCATGTTGATGGACACGCCGAACTTTGGAAGCAGCCAAAAGGCGCCAAAGAATGAGATGGGGATTCCCATAGTGGTCCAGAATGCCAAGCGGACATTCAGGAAGAGCACAAGACAGATAAAGACAAGGGTTAGGCCGAAATATGCATTTTTTGTGAGGAGGCGAATTCTTGCGCGGAGGATTTCGGACTGGTCCTGCCAGGTGGCAATCGAGATGCCGGCAGGCAAGATATTTTTCTTTTCCCCGACGTACGTTTTGACGGTATCTGCGACGTCGAGAGCGCCCTGTTCGCCGACACGGAAGACCTTTACGAGTGCGGCCGGTCGGCCGTCGAATCGTGCGTAGAGGTCGGTGTCCTCGAAGTCGTCTCTGACGGCGGCGATGTCGCCGAGTCGGATTCGGGTTCCGTCATTTCCGGAAAGGACGATGATTTTCTCGAATTGGGTTCCATAGT
>CAYMYK010000271.1:0-3609 GCA_964394625.1 uncultured Pirellulales bacterium | reverse complement strand
GCCCTGAAGTCCGACGGCAGTATCGTCGGCTGGGGCAGAGATAATTACGGTCAGGCAACGCCCCCCCTTGGGGGCGATTTTGTCGTCATTGCCGCAGGAGGGGAACACTCTCTTGCCCTTAAATCCGACCCCTCGGGGGCAGGCGGCAGTATCGTCGGCTGGGGCAGAGATGATTATGGTCAGGCGACTCCACTGGATGGGAACGACTTCGTCACCATTGCCGCAGGCAATTCGTATTCTCTCGCCCTTAAGTCCGACCCCTCGGGGGCAGGCGGCAGTATCGTTGGCTGGGGGGACAATTGGTATGGTCAGGCGACGCCTCCGGACGGAAATGACTTTATCGCCATTGCCGCAGGAGATTCTCACTGTCTTGCCCTGAAGTCCGACGGCAGTATCGTCGGCTGGGGGTACAATTCTGATGGTCAGGCGACGCCTCCGGCGGGCAGCGATTTTGTCGCCGTTGCCGCAGGCGAGGGGCACTCTCTTGGCCTGAAGTCCGACGGCAGTATCGTTGGCTGGGGGAGCAATTACTTTACTCAGGCGACGCCTCCTTCGGGCAGCGATTTTGTCACCATTGCCGCAGGCGGGTCTCACTGTCTTGCCCTGAAGTCCGACGGCAGTATCGTGGGCTGGGGGAGAGATAGTTATGGTCAGGCGACGCCTCCAGCGGGCACCCGTTTCGTTGCCATTGCAGCAGGATGGGGACACTCTCTTGCCCTGAAGTCCGACGGCAGTATCATGGGCTGGGGGAGTAATTGGGCTGGTCAGGTGACGCCTCCTGCGGGCACCCATTTCGTTGCCATTGCCGCAGGCGGGTCTCACTCTCTTGCCCTTCGTAAAGTGAATAAGCCCCCGGTGGTGGATGCCGGGCCCGACATAACCGCCTTTGCCTGGGTCGATGGCAATGCGATGGTATCTCTGGATGGCACCGCCAGCTATGATGTGGACGGGGATGTGCTGGACTATTTCTGGTATGATGCCAATGAGTTGATCGCGACAGGCCCGGAGCCGAATGTACTGCTTGTACCCGGTGAGTATGTGATCGACTTGATTGTCAATGACGGCACGGAGGATTCGGAGCCGAATTCGTGCGTGGTGACGGTTGTTGAGGCGATGCAAGCCGAGGCGAGGATACTGCCGCGGTCTCTCAATCGCACTCGGCATCGCCGGTATGTGTTCGGCTGGCTGATGCTGCCGGAAGGTGTTGGTGTAGATGATGTCAATCGCGATGAACCGTTACTGCTGCTTGTCGGGGATACCGAGATTGAAGCGCAACGCCAGTTCGTCCTGCCGGGCCGGCGGCGCCATGGCGGCAGGGCCAGCATTTTTGCCTTCTTCGATGCGGAGGCGCTGCTGGAGGCTGTCGGTGAAAACGGCAATATTGAAATGATGCTTGTGACTCGGCTGATGAGCGGCCAGGCCGTGTATGGAACCGATGAGGTTCGAATCTTTGCCCCTCCCCGCAGGCAGCACAGGCGCCTGAATGCCGGATTCGCCGATTAGGTTTGTTTGTACCTACGGCCCTGACCGGTGATTTGAACGGAGACTGCCGGGTGGATTGTTCCGACTTTGCCGTTATGGCCGAGAACCGGCTAATCGACTGTACAGCGAATCCCTCCGAGCCGGCGTGTGTGCCTGAATAAATGCCATTCGTAACAGTCACGCGAATTATTTGGCCACGAATGGGCACGAATAATGAGATTGAAATTCGTGTTTTCTTTGTGTTAATTCGCGGCCGGAGTTTTTCGTGTCTTTGTGCCTTTGTGGTAAAAAAATGCGTATAGCAAACCACGTTGTATTGCGGATTTTTCAATAATATTTGCCTGTTGCAGGGCAGAAACAAAACAAATCGCTTGTTTTACACGTATATTTCGTTTTAATTTTTACAGGTACGACCAGAGAGAATTGTTTTCTATACCGGTCTCGATTGGATTTTCCCGTTTACGCGCGGGTAAGTAACTTAAAAATAAGCAGTTACGGTTTTATTCGCGGGCATTTACTACCCTGAAGGGTATAACAGCCGGAGCTTGTAGGAGGTGTTTTTATGGCGGCTGACGTAAAGCAGATAGGAGCGCTGGTACAGCAGAAGAGCGAGTTTGTTCGGGCGCTTTTCGGCGAGATGAACAAGGTAATTGTGGGGCAGCGCTATATGCTCGAGCGCATGCTTATAGGACTGCTGTCGAACGGGCATATCCTGTTAGAGGGCGTGCCGGGCCTTGCCAAGACAATGGCGGTGACGGTTCTGTCACGGGCGATAGATGCGGACTTTCGCCGGCTCCAGTTTACGCCCGATTTGCTGCCCGCCGATTTGATAGGCACGCAGATATACCGCCAATCCGATGGGCAGTTCTACACCCGCAAAGGGCCGATTTTTGCGAACATCATATTAGCCGACGAAATCAACAGGGCGCCGGCGAAGGTCCAAAGCGCCCTGCTCGAGGCGATGCAGGAAAGGCAGGTCTCGATAGGCGAAGAGAGTCTCGCCCTGCCGCAGCCGTTTATGGTCCTTGCGACGCAGAACCCGATTGAGCAGGAGGGGACATACCCGCTGCCGGAGGCGCAGCTTGACAGGTTTATGCTGAAGCTGAAAATTGACTATCCGAACAAAGACGAAGAACGGCAGATATTAGAGAGGATGGCGGCCACGGACGTCAAGTTCGACATAAAGCCGGTGATAAGTCCCGGTGATATCGCCGAGGTCAGGGCGGTCGTTGATGAGATATACATCGACGAGAAAATTAAGGATTATATCGTGGACGTGGTGTGTGCGACGCGGGAGCCGGCCAAATACGGGATGGAAATGGACAATTTCATCAACTACGGCGCGAGTCCTCGAGCGACGATTTACTTAGCCGTCGCAGCCAAGGCCCACGCCTTTATTCAGCAGCGCGGCTATGTCACGCCGCAGGATGTCAAGAGCATCGGCCTGGACGTTCTACGGCACAGGGTCATTGTCAGCTACGAGGCAGAGGCCGAGGGCAAGACCAGTGAGGATATAATCCTCAAAATTTTCGATAACATCGAAGTACCATAAAAGCGGGCTGCCTATTTGCGCATTACGGCGATGATACCGGAAGAATTAGTCAAGAAAATCAGGCAGATACAGATTTACACATCCCGTGCGGTCAACGCGAGCTTTGCGGGCCAGTACGAGAGCGTCTTCAAAGGTCGCGGGATGCAGTTCGACGAGGTTCGCGAGTACAGCCCCGGCGACGATATCCGCAGTATCGACTGGAACGTGACGGCCAGGACGGGCAGGCCCTACATAAAGCGATTCGTCGAAGAGCGTGAGATGACCGTGATTTTCGCGGTTGACCTGAGCGCCTCGGGCCGGTTCGGAACGGTGCAACGGATGAAAAATACGCTGTCGGCGGAGTTTTGCGCGGTGCTGGCGTTTGCCGCGGCCAAGAACAACGACAAGGTGGGACTTTTGATATTCACGGACCGGATAGAGCTGTTCATACCGCCCAAAAAGGGCAGCAGGCACGTGCTGCGACTGATTCGCGAGTTGTTGTATTTCAAGATGCCGCATCGGCGCACGGATATCCCAATGGCGCTGGATTATTTAGGCAGGGTGATTCGCAAAAAGGCCACGGTGTTTTTGGTTTC
>CAYMYK010000270.1:0-3620 GCA_964394625.1 uncultured Pirellulales bacterium | reverse complement strand
TGCCCGCTCTCGACGCCGCTGAAGTTCCCTTCTGAAGTCCCCTTTCTGAAGTCCCCTTGCTGTCCCGTTTGGCCCCATACATAATATTATCGCCTATCCAATGCTCGTTCCTTTACTTTCTCAAAGGTCAATAGGATGCGAGGTGGTTTAAGGTTTTGGTGTCGGCGGCGGGAATTTTATATTTTGAACGGCTTTTCAGAACAGCCGATAAATGTGTATAATACGGGGCATTGAGCCGGCGGATTCGGTGTCCGGTTCGCCGCGGTGAAGCGGCAAAGCAGGGAATTTGCGATTTAGGAGACTGTTCTTATGAAAAGGGTAATAATTTTTGTAACAGTGGCGTTGGTTGTTTTGCCTGCTCTTGACACCGTTTTTGCGCGGGGTAGGGGCGGAGGCGGGACTCGGGCAGGCAAAAGTGGCGCACAAGTTAAGGCGCAGGAGAAAGCCAACAGGGCAGAAGCGGCACGGCCGGCCGGGGACAAAGACGAAAAACAGAGACTCGAGAAAGAGCGGCGTGAGCGGATTCGTGACAAGGCAAGGAAACAAGTACGTCAGAGCAGAGAACAACTGCAGAAAAAAATGCGTGAAAGGGCGAGTGAGGCAAAGAGAAAAACCGGGGCCAAAGGCAAGCTCGCAGAAAAAAAGGCCGGCAGGGATGAGGCCAAAGGTAAGAGCGTTGAGCAGTCAAAAGGGCAAGGCAAGGAACATAAGCAGCAGGCGACAGCGGCGGCAAAGCAGGCGGCGAATGAAAAGGCGAAGCACCGCAGGCGTGAGGCCCGGCTGAACAGGATTCGCGAGCTCGCCGAGCAGCAAGGTAATACGCAAATGGTGCAGCGGGTTGATAAGCTTATGACCAAGGAGCAGAAACGTTACGAGCGCCAAATGGAAAGTATGGTACAAAGGAACGGGCGAGTTGAGCAGCTTAGCGAGAAGGTGAAGGACCGGTCGGACAATATCAACAGGCCGGGCAGAGGTCGCGGCGGTGACGGCGACAACAACAAGGCCAATGAAGAGCAGTGAGAGAATGGTAAGAGATGGAGCGGCTTCAAATTTTTTCTGACAGAGCGATTTTACTTTGAAAGGTTATAGAAATGTTGCGAACAATAGTAGTGATAGTTTCTATCGCGGCGATAAGCGTTTTCTGGATGTCGGGATGCAAGAAAACTTCGAGCGAGAGCAAGCCGGAAGAAGAGGTTGTCAAGACACAGGCCGAGTACGACGCCGAGGCAAAAAAGGATATCACGAAGGATAATATGGCCTCGGAGTTAGAGAAAATGGAGAAAGACGTGGAACAGGACGTGAGCGAGCAGCCATAGACCGTTTGGCGAAACAGGGTATGTGGTTATCGAAATGCTGAGATTGCCGCCACAGAGCTCGCGGAGAACAAAGGCATTTCACTACGAAGGCACTGAGACAAGAAGAATGTTGAGAGAGCGGGGATTTAATATTGATGGTTGAGTATTCGGTATTTTGCGGGCAGCTACGGATAAAATCGGCTAAAATGTGGGTGGCGGGCAAGACCCCCGGCGAACTGTTGGCAATCGAGTTGTTGTGTGATATAAGGGTTGTTTATGATGAATGAATGGACACAAGCAGAAAAAAAGCTGCTCAGGAAGCTGTATCCGAGGACGAGCAATGTTGATATAGCTCAGAAGCTCGGCAGAACTCGCGAAGCGGTGAAATACAAGGCACGCATGTTGGGACTAAAAAAGGCCGTGGGGTACTTCCTCTGGACCGACAAGGATGTCGAGTTATTGAAACGGCAATTCGGCGACACCAGCATCCGTGTGGATGATATCGCAGAAAAGCTCGGCAGGGGCATCAAGGCGGTTAGGAACAAAGCTATTGAGTTGGGGCTCAAAAGGCGCAAACCTGCGAAGTGAGCGAGGATGAACCGACGGGTGGGCCGACAGGTATGTGATTCGTCGTTCGTATCTCGTCAGTCGAGGCGTGTTTTGCAAGCGGTGGTTGCATATCTGGATTGCCGTTATGACTGAGCGAGCCGCCAAGGAAAAGCTTGCAGCGGTGGCGTAATGATTAGAATCACGGACAGAACAGCCGTTGACGAGCAGAGTATATCGTTTCGCTTTTCGCGGAGCGCCGGGCCAGGCGGACAGAACGTCAATAAGGTGAATACGCGGGTGACGCTACTGTTCGATGTGGCCAAGTGCGAGGGGCTGAGCGACGAGCAGAGGCGGCGGATATTGAGTCGGCTCTCGGGCAGGGTGAGCAAGGAGGGTTTGCTGCGCGTGGTGTCACAGCGTCACCGGACTCAGAAGGCGAACCGGCAGGCGGCTTTAGAGCGGCTGGTTGAGCTTCTTCGAGGCGCGCTTTCGAGAAGGCGAGTGCGGAAGAAGACATCGGTGCCGCGTGCCGAGAGGGAGAGACGATTGGCCGAGAAGAAGAAGCGGTCGCTGCTCAAGAAGCAAAGGAGAAAGCCCGGTTCGGCCAGATTGGATAATTAGCTGCGCAATGGCCCCCTGTCCACCCTTGTTCGAGATTAATCGAGAAGCAGCCAGACAAGCCGGATAAACCTGAGTAATGATATGCTGCGACCCGTAGCTGTTCGGCGTAGCAAGGTCCGCCCGCTATGTTCGTAAACGGGAACGCTCTGTCGATATTCGGCGTTATGCCCCAGAAAGAATCTTCCCAGAAAGGAGGCGGACTTTCCATAGAACTGCCCGCAATAACAATGGGCCCGGATTATGCAGCCAGAGATGAATTGCTGCTAAGGGGATACGAACTACTCTGGTATCCCTTTTACAGGTGGAACAGACCGGGAGGGTTACAGTGTTTTTTCCCGAGCCCGGCCGGCTCGGCAGGACTGCTGCGTCCGGTAAAGGGCGATAGATTAGCGGCATTTGTGGCCCTGCGGCTGGGCTTGACCGCTAAATTCACTTCGTTGGCGTAAAATACTGGATTTAAAGCCCGCCTGCTGCTATAATTATAATCGTAAGCAATGTGCGGACGGCCTTTGGAGGTAGGTTGTGAATGAAAAGACTCTTTGTCT
Source organism: uncultured Pirellulales bacterium (assembly GCA_964394625.1). Lineage (GTDB taxonomy): Bacteria > Planctomycetota > Phycisphaerae > Sedimentisphaerales > Anaerobacaceae > JAUVYV01. The sequence goes on along the minus strand of CAYMYK010000270.1, from coordinate 610 downwards.
TCTCGATATTGGTGTTTGGCTGCGCAGCTCTTCGCGCGGATACTCTCTTCGTCGGCTCCGGCGGATATAGTGCCATCCAATCTGCAATAGACGATGCAAGCACCGCCGATGTAGTCATCGTCTCGCCCGGAACATATCAGGAAACAATAGATTTTCTCGGAAAGGCAATCACCGTCCGCTCAACTGACCCGAACGACCCGAACATAGTCGCCATCACGATAATCGACGGTTCGAGTCCCGCCGACCCCAATAGTGCAAGCGTAGTTACTTTCAAAAGTAGTGAAGGCAATGACTCGGTGCTAAGTGGCTTCACCATCACCGGCGGTACCGGCTCCTGGATTCTGGTCTCCTGGGAATTCTACGGATTGAACTGGAACCGCTGCGGCGGTGGTGTGCTGTGCTGTAATATGTCCGCACCAACGATAAGCAATAACGTTTTCGTCGATAACACCGCAGGCCAGGGGGCCGGCATCTACATATATGGCGACCCCGTCAATCCCGACAACCCGAGCAACCCTGCCGTGCATATCAGTTCCGTAATCGCGAACAACACTTTCATCAGCAATTCCGCGTTCCAGAACCACGGTTTTCCGCCTCCCGACACCAATTA
>CAYMYK010000269.1:0-3654 GCA_964394625.1 uncultured Pirellulales bacterium | reverse complement strand
TGCTCAATTCGTGTTAATTCGTGGATAGGGGAAATCTTGGTGTTCTGGCCGGAAGGGGGGTTGCGGGGTGGTGTTTTTCGAGGCAGAATAAAGACGGTGTTAATCTGTGTAAAACTGTGTCTAAAAATTGGCGGCGGGGGCGGGGCTTATATTTTTCCGATGATAAGGCAGGCGTTGTGGCCGCCGAAGCCGAATGAGTTGCTGAGTGCGACGTTGACTTTTGCCTGTCGTGCTTCGAGGGGGACGTAATCGATTTTCGGGTCGCAGCGTTCATCGACGTTTTCGAGGTTGATGGTAGGGGGGATGAGGGATTCGTTTATGACCTTGGCGCAGATAATAAGCTCGATAGCCCCGGTTGCGCCCATGGTATGTCCGAGGGCGCTCTTTGTCGAGCTTACTATGAGCTTATAGGCGTGGTTTCCGAAGACGCTGCGGATGGCGAGACTCTCGGCGATGTCGTTCAGGACGGTACTTGTGCCGTGCGCATTGAGGTAATCGACCTTCTCTTTTGGGATTTTGGCATCGTCGAGCGCAAGCTCCATCGCCTTGGCGGCACCGGCGCCGTTGTCGATAGGTGCGGTGATATGGTAGCCGTCATCGGTGGCGCCGTAACCCAGGAGCTCTGCATATATTTTCGCGTCGCGTTTTTTTGCGTGCTCGTACTCTTCGAGGACGAGTATTCCGGCGCCTTCAGCAAGGACAAAGCCGTCCCTGTCCCTGTCGAATGGCCTGGATGCTTTCTGCGGCTGCTCGTTTCGTTTGCTCAGCGACCTGGCGGCACAGAACGCCGCCAAAGCTACCGGGGTCACCGCCGCCTCTGTCCCGCCGGTTATCATCACATCGCTTCGTCCGTATGCAATACTGCAGAAGGCCTCTCCGATGCCGTGATTGCCCGAGGCGCAGGCACTGGAGACGCAAAAGTTCAGGCCTCGAAGGCCGTAGCGGATTGCGATATTACCGCTTGCGGCGTTGGCCATCAGCCGGGGCACGGTGAAGGGTGACAAGCGGCGTGGCCCCTTGTTCAGGAGCAATGAGTGCTGCTTCTCTATCTCCTTAATGCCTCCGATTCCGGTTGCAACAATCGCACCCGCCCTATAGCTGTCCTCCTTTGCGAAATCCAGACCGCTGTCGTCCACGGCCCTGCTTGCCGCCGCGATGGCAAACCGGCTGAAACGGTCCATTCTTTTGGCTTCGCGCAGGTCGATGTACCGTGTTACGTCGAAGGTTTTTATTTCTCCGCCGAAGTGTACCGGATAGGCATCCGTATCGAACGATTCAATTTTCGATATTCCGCTGTTGCCCCGGCACAGCTTCCCGAAGAGGCCGTCAACCGATTCAGCCAGCGCGGTGACACAGCCTAAGCCCGTTATGACTACTCGCCTTCTGCTCATCGACAATACACTTGTTAGTCTTGTTTCTGTGAACGCGTGATGTTGGCAATATAATCGATTGCGGCGCCGACTGTCTGAATTTTCTCGGCTTCCTCGTCCGGAATGCTCATACCGAACTCGTCCTCGAATTCCATTACCAACTCGACGGTATCGAGAGAGTCGGCGTTCAAATCGTTGATAAATGAGGTTTCTCGTGTGATCTCAGACTTGTCCACTCCCATCTGTTCGCTAATAATCTCAATAATTTTCAACTCTATCTCCTGGACCTCGTCAGCACTCACTTGACTATTCCTCCAAAAAGGATTTTTTTCACAATCGGCCGAGCGGGTCAACCTGTTCGTAGCCCGCTACCACTGAACGGTTTTGATAATAGGCAGGTAATATACCGGTCAAATCCGTTCTCGACAATGATTTTTTTTATTTTTTTGGCCCTTTCGCTATGTCCGGTAACATTTGGTTTCTGTCATAAAAAACGTTGTTTTTTACGTTTGTTGCCCTCGGGTTAGTCCTGCGAGCGGGTGAATGTCAGCTCAATGCCGTCCTGATTTATCTGGTGGGCGGGTTGAGTTGCTACATCGCCATACCGCCGTCAACGCACAGCACCTGGCCGGTGATGTAGCCGGCGTCGTCGCTGGCCAGAAAGGCGATTGCCTTCGCGACGTCATCGACCGAGCCGAACCGGCGCATCGGGATAATGTGTTTCGCAGCTTCCTTTACCGGCTCGGGCAGCTTGTCGGTCATTTCCGTCACTATGAAACCGGGGGCTATGCAGTTGGCGGTGACATTTTTTCTCGCAAGCTCTCGGGCGATGGTTTTTGTAAGACCTATCAGGCCGGCCTTGCTTGCGGCGTAATTTGCCTGGCCTGCGTTTCCGATGACGCCGGAGACACTGCTCAGTGAGATGATTCGTCCGAACTTGTTTCGAATCATAGACCTTGCGGCGACCCGCATCGCGACAAAGGCCGCCCGAAGGTTGACCTCGATAACCTTGTCGAACTCCTCGTCGCTCATCTGCATCAGGAGGCGGTCGCGCGTTATACCCGCGTTGTTGACCAGTATTCCAATCCCGCCGAATTGGTTGGCAAGCTCTTCGAGAACTTCGGTGAACTTTTGCGTATTGGTGATATCGACGCATTTGGTGACAAGCTCGAAGCCCCGCTGGCGTGCGAGCTCTTCAAGCTGATTGAGCTGCTCGGCGTTGACGTCGATTCCGGCCACGATACGTTCCTGGTTCAGGAGTTCCAGCACGACGGCCCGGCCAATGCCTCTGGCCGCTCCCGTTACAATCGCCAATCTCTTTTCTGACATCCTGATACTCTCCCTGACAAATAGTATTAGTCGAATGAACTGTTCAACTGTTCAACAATTCCTTTATCGCCTGCGCACTGCCGAGGTTTATAACTTTTGTTTTCCTGCTGATTCTCCTCATCAGGGCGGTAAGTACCCTGCCCGGCCCGATTTCGTAGAACCGTTCGAGTCCCTCGTCGAGCAGACGCTGCATACATTTTTGCCACAAAATCGGCGATGTCAACTGCCTTGTGAGACCGTCTCTGATTGATTCTGCGTTTGTGTAGTATTGGGCATCGATATTTCTGATAATTTTCGGCTCGGTCGGCTCAGCGATTTGGGTTTCAGCCAGCGTTTTTGCAAGCGTTTTGGCCGCCGGTTTCATCATATCGGTATGGAATGCGCCGGCAACCTCCAGCCGAATCGCCTTTATTGCGCCGTACTTGTCGGCAAGTTTTTCCGCTCGGGCGCACGCGGGCCTGCTGCCGCTTATCGCGACCTGGCCCGGGCAGTTGAAGTTCACGGCCGCCAGCGGCTCACCTTCGCCGGCCTCGTGGCACAGGGCCTTTGTTTTGGCTTCGTCAAGTCCGATGATTGCGAGCATACCGCCGTCGGTGGCGTCCGCGGCGGCTTGCATCGCCTCGCCGCGTTTCTTTACTAATCGCAGGGCGTCCTCGAAGGTTATCGCGCCCGCCGCGTAAAGCGCGGTATATTCGCCTAAGCTAAGTCCGGCGGTAACGTCTGCTTTTATTCCTTTGGCCGCGGATTTGGCCCTGAGTACCTGAAATATCGCCGCCGAGGTGGTAAAGATTGCCGGCTGGGACATTGTGGTCGTATTGAGCCGCTCGGCAGGTCCGTCGAAGCAGATTTTTGCAATGTCGAAGCCAACTATATCGCCGGCCTTATCGAAGATTTTCTTTGCGGCGTCGAACTGCTCGGCTATGTCCCTGCCCATGCCGACGAACTGAGCGCCCTG
>CAYMYK010000268.1:0-3706 GCA_964394625.1 uncultured Pirellulales bacterium | reverse complement strand
ACCGGACGAGGCGGCATCCCCACCCATCAACGCCTCGGTAACAACAGAAACTACTACTACTATCTCGCCCAATACGATGGAGAAATACGATATATGGACGAGTGCCTCGGCCGGCTCTTCAACGCCCTCGTCGATACCAATAAATTCGACAACTCGATAATCATCTTCACCTCCGACCACGGCGAAGGTATGGGCGAGCACAATTACTTCTTCGCGCACATCGATTACCTTTATAACACACTTACGCACGTGCCGCTAATCATCCGCTGCCCGGCTGTATCGCCCGGCAGAAGAACCGACTACGTCCAGCACCTCGACATTGTCCCCACCATTCTAAATATCCTCGGAGCCGAGGCAAACCCCCGCTATCGAGGCCGCGACCTCCGCAAAGAAAGCGAAACCCCCGGCCAAATCTTCGCAGCAATGAGCTCGCCCCTCGTCACAGATGGAATCAAATACTCACTCATTTTAGATAAATTCAAGCTCATTTACACACCCATCGACAACTCCTTCGAGCTGTTCGACCTGCAAGCCGATTTCGAAGAACAAAAAAATCTTGCCGACCGGCCCGAATACCGCACAAAAATGGAAAACCTGAAGGGCGCGCTCTCGAAAACCCTCAACGAAGATTTCCTCAAACTCGGCACCGTTCGCAAAAAACGCACCCTCAGCGAGCAGGAAAAACAAAACCTCCGCTCACTCGGCTACGTCGAATAACCCCCCCCCCGCCGCATCGGCATCGACACCCACAAAGCATCCCTGTCTATACCCGGATATCGTCCGAGTGGTTTGAAGGCAAGATAATTTCAGCTGCAAATTCTGTATTGTTGAACCGTTTTGAATTGACATTCATAAAAAACAGTGTAAAATACGCTGTCTTCATGATGAGGTTTGAACCACGTCCTGAATGTTCAATAATACTTTTCCAGAGATTGCTATGTATTCAGACTATATTCGTAATGTCGCGATAATCGCACACGTTGACCACGGCAAGACGACGCTGGTGGACCAGCTCTTGTACCAGTCGGGGATGTTTCGCAACGCCGAGCTTGACAAGCTGGCCGGCGGCCAGCACGGGCTTATCATGGATTCAAACCCCTTGGAGCGGGAACGCGGCATAACAATACTCAGCAAAAACTGCGCCATATACTATACCGATTTAGAGGGCGACGAATACAAAATCAACATAATCGATACACCGGGCCATGCCGACTTTGGCGGTGAGGTCGAACGTGTCCTGAAAATGGCCGACGGTGTGCTGCTCCTGGTTGATGCTTTCGAAGGGCCTATGCCGCAAACAAGATTTGTATTGAACAAGGCGCTCGAACATAAGCTAAGGCCCATAGTCGTAATCAACAAGGTGGACCGCGAAAACAGCAGGCCCGATGATGTTGTCAACGAGGTATTCGATTTGCTCGTCCAGCTTGGCGCAAAAGATGAAACGCTCGATTTCCCTCTTGTTTACGCATCCGCAAAAGAGGGCTGGGCCACCGCCAATCTCAAAAACAAAACCGATAATGTAAGGCTGATTTTCGAGACCATCATAAAAAATGTCCCCCCGCCAAAGGTTATCGAAGATGCACCATTGCAGATGTTAGTGACGAATCAGGAATATTCCGATTACGTCGGAAGGATAGCAATAGGCAGAATCGTCGCCGGACGGATTACCGAAGGTCAGCCGGTCACCGTAATTGACAGGCAGGGCCTCCATACGCGACAGAAAGTCTTGCAGATTCATCAGTTTCACGGCCTGAGCAGAAAGCAGGTCGCAAACGCCCAGGCCGGTGATATATGTGCCATTTCAGGCCTCGACCCCGTTGATATCGGCGACACAATTGCCTCTGCGGATAATCCTTCTCAGCTTGCGGTTATCCATGTTGATGAGCCGACCATGACACTAACATTCCGCGTGAACGACGGCCCGTTCGCCGGAAGAGACGGAAAATACGTCACCAGAAGGCACATCGCAGAACGTCTTGAAAAAGAGCTTCAGCACAATGTCGCCCTGAGAGTCGAGCAGGGCCGAACGCCCGAAGAGTTCGATGTCTCTGGCAGGGGACTGATGCACCTTGGCATTCTGCTCGAGAATATGCGCCGAGAGGGATATGAGGTTTGCGTGGGCAAGCCCAACGTGATTCTCAAGGTACTCGATGGCATACGTCACGAGCCGATAGAATTGCTCGCCGTGGATTGCCCCGTCGATTGTCAAAGTTCCGTCATGAGTCTCCTTGGCGACAGACGCAGCGAAATAATCAAACTCGACGCCAAGAGTGGGGCAAGCGGTTTCATTCATATAGAATTCATGATACCGTCTCGAGGCCTGTTCGGCCTGCACGCCAGGATGTTAAACGCCACTCAGGGAAGAGCCGTCATGCACCATACCTTCGAGCGATATGAGCCGATGCGGGGTACGATACCGCAGCGAAAGGCCGGCGTTATGGTCGCCACCGTCACCGGACTGGTAACTGCTTATGCACTCGATGCTTTGTGCGACCGGGGCATTTTCTTCGTCGAGCCGGGCGAAAAAATCTATGAAGGACAGGTTGTCGGCGAGCACTGCAAGGATAAAGACATACCGGTAAACGTCGCAAGAGCAAAGCAGCTTACAAACGTTCGCGCCTCCGGCAAAGACGACGCCGCCAAAGTAAGACCCGCCAGGAAAATGAGTCTCGAAGCCGCAATGGAGTACATTCAGGACGATGAGCTGGTCGAGATTTGTCCCAGCTCAATTCGAATCCGCAAACGCCTCCTAAAAGAAGCCGACCGCCGCCGATACGCCCGAAAATCACCCCATTGATACAAGCGAAACCCTGTCCGTGCTTTTTGTTTCGCCCCCTCACACCGAAGGTGTAAGGGGGCATCCAATAACGCCGAAGGCCTAAAAAATGTTTCGCCCCCAAACCCTGAAGAATCTGTTTTAACAGATTCGAAAGGCGTTCGGGGGTTGCTCACTTTAGGAACACTTATCTAAAGTCACCGGCTTCGCCGGTGATTATTTCGACCCGCCTGTGCCCGAATGTCTCTGTCGAGTATCCTCCGGCTTTTGCCCTTTCTCATTTACTTCGCTTTCTTCTTAAGGTTTACACTTGCTTCCCGGCATTTGCCATATGTGTGTTTCTTAATGTATTCGCTGGGTACTGGCAGGAATGCCTCAAGATTCCCAAAGGCAAGCAATGCATGCATCGATTTGGCAAAACCATCCATACCTGGGAACAACGTTGCGCTATTCATATTCATTCGATGTAGATACTGGATGAACTTCTTTCGTATTTTAAGGTCATTAGGGATAGTGTACTTACGAATGTCCTTTTTGCTGCTCACAACATTCGAAAGGTTGTCTTCAAAACTTGCTGACACATCTCCCGGACACATAAAAATACCTTGCTGCAGAATTAGTCTTTCATTCAAGTCATGTGGGTTCATCGGGCATGCACATTTAACTAATGGTATAGCCATAAAGACCTTCTCGAAGTTCTTATAAACAATCGCATTCGGATCATCCTTGAATACTTTGGGAACTTTTCCACTGAACAGTTTTTTCGTCTTTCTTTCAATGCGCGTAACATTCAAGGCCCAAATGGCACATTTTTTAGTGCTATCACACAGAGCGAAATAGAGAGCGACGTTGAATGAATAGCTAAAATCCAATAGCCTAGTACTCAGTCCACGCTACATTGTCGGGTATAGCTTTCTCAGTTTTATTCGG
>CAYMYK010000267.1:0-3762 GCA_964394625.1 uncultured Pirellulales bacterium | reverse complement strand
GAAGTCCCTTTGCCGTCCCTTTTGGTCTCATACATAATATTATCGACTACCCAATGCTCGTTCCTTTACTTTCTCAAACATCAGTAATAAAAGCCGTTGTTCTTGTTGTAATTTGCGTAATCGGGCTTTTTAGACCGGACTCATTTTTGATTTTTGCACCCTCAAACCGGCCGCTGCTCAATTTGAAAATACCCTGCCGGGGCCGTCACATTGCCGCGACGAGCCCCGGCAGTTCCAAAAAACACCGGAGCAGCCACCAAATTCGACCGGGAAACCTCCAGCCCTCCCTGTTGCTGCCGGCTCTTTAATATCCACTGAAACCGTCACCTGCACACCTGCTATATAACTGCACAAACACAACCCACTTCTTCGCCGGCAATACCACGCCCGACAAAATCCCATAACAAACAGCAAATGTCAAACAAAATGTTAATAAAAAGCGCGAAAAATTCATAAAAGTTTATACTTGCCGCATATACGTTTTTACCTACGCTTGTGTTATTATGCCGATGCAGGAAGGTACAAACCGTGAAGAGCTGCTCTCGGCCAGGGTGTCGGCTGAGCTGCGCAGCAAATTCTGGGCCACAGTCCCGAAGGGCTTCAAAAACAAGCACGTTGTGACCGCTGCCGCGAAGCTCTGGGTCGAACTGCCGCCGGAGGTAAGACACAAGCTGCTCACGAGCAGTTATGACAATGTCAGCTTTGTCGAGGTCGTCCAGCAAATCGTCGATGAACGCCTGAAACAGGCCCTGCCCGCCGTCAGCCGCTCAAAATCTCAGAAAAAACCCGAAAAACAAACCATCAGAGAATCCATCGAGAACATCAAATACTACGTTCGCTTCAAGCTCCCCTCAAAGAAGGAACAGGCCCTGCTCAAAGAACTCCAGCAACTGCTTGCGCCCGCCGCCGCCAAACACGCAAAACGCCGCTCAGGCGGCTCAAACTCCGCCTGATACCCCGCTGCCGGCACGGTCGAACACCGGAAAACACAACTATCGGCCTTGCCGACGCGTTTAAAAAACACCTGGCCGGACAGGTCCTGACTTAACCTGTCCGGCCGAGTAACTTTCACCAGCTTCTACAAGACCATTCTAACTAAAAGCTTGTGTTGCTGCGGCTTTCGGCAGCGGCAACCGCACAATCACCGTTCCCAAAATACACGGGGTGGAGTAGCCCCTTTTAACCGCGAACAATCCCGCAATCATTATCACGGCATCACAAGGCCGCGATTGTTGCCGTGCTGGGTTTGCCAAGTCCTGTGTAACCGGTTCAAACCCAGCAAAAAGGGAGAGAGAATGCCTCACATCAACCCAGAATACCTCCTATTCTTATCACGAGCTTCAAAAAAGCCGTGCGAGTTTTCACGCTGGGTTTGTAGAAGAGTTCAAGCAAACCCAGCGAAGAAGGAGAGAGAGAGAGAATGAGCTAATTTGGTACTGCAACATCTATCATCGTCACGGAATCAGCCGTCCGTGTCTGTTGTCGTGCTGGGTTTGCAGAAGAGCTCGCCCAGCAGAAGAAGGGGAGAGAGAATGAGTAGTTTTATCCAACACATCTGTTATGTGCATCACGATTCATGACCGTGGTTTTTGTCGTGCTGGGTTTGTGGAAGAGTTCAGTCAAACCCAGCGAAGAGGGAGAGAGAAAATGTGTAGATATCACTTTGGTATCATAATCACGGCAATTGCCGTGCTTACATTCTGCCGGGCCTGCCAACCTCGCTTTAAGGTAAATAGGTTTTTTCCTTTTTTACGGTCATCAAGCCCAGCTTGGGGGGAGAAAACTCTTCTTGAGCATTTATCACTATCGCGGCGGAGTAAGGCCGCGGCTGCTCTCATCAAGACGGTCAGGCTCTCTCTGTATCGCCATCCAATAGAGTAGGTTCTCCCTATCCCCTTATATCAGAGCCGACTGCTTTTTAATTTTATCTCTCTCGCAGCAGCTCTTCGGTATTGTCAGCAGAGGATATAGCTTTTATCGAGACGTCGCCCTTGAGCTTAAGGACATTCGCGACGGTGTCCCGGAACAGCTGGTCGTCGGCGTCTTCGGTAAGCACCGCAGCGACTCCGAGACTTCTCGCCGCGATTTCCTGCCGCGGGTCCGAAGCCCTGACAAACGCTATCGTCGGGATGTCCGGCCTTATGGCTCTGAAGGACTTTAGAAACCTTCCGTCGGCCATATCGTCCAGGTCCCATCTGCTGATAACACTGTTGACCTTTTCAGTTTTCAAAGAACGAGCAGCCCTTCGACCGGACTGCATTGTTATTAATCGTATCGGCAACTGCCGCAAAACCTCGTTTCTGCCGTTAAGGCCTACCGTTAATACTGTTGCTTGAACGAGTACAATCATTCCGTTTCCTGGCTTCGTCTGCTATAACCGCAGTGCCTATGCCCACAGGTGCGGTGTTCCACTACTAAAGCCGATACAGGTGCGAAGCATGTGCCAGAATGACGCCCGGCGGAAATTTTTTTTTAAGTCTTTACCTTCAAAGCAGTTACGAGCCATTATTTTTCGTATAGTATGCAATGCCGACTATTGCAAAAGCGGCCGGAGTGGTCGCTCGAGCACGAGAAAGATGTACCCATGTCCCGGCGCACAAACAGATTACAGACCGATTGACCATTTTGGCCGGCCCCGGCCGAAACGGTACACAGGGGCGGGAAGATGCAGCGACAGTGGGGGGGGGGGGTAATATTGATTATTGAATATTGATTATTGAATATTGGTTATTGAATAGTGAATATTGGATATGCGCGCTGCGGCGAAAAGATTTGTTTGACGGGGTGTTTGTGAGGATTTATATTCCAGCACAGGCGGATAGATTGGCTTGGCAGGAATGGTTATTTTAACCACGGATTATATGGATTAAGGATAGATTATAGCCACCCCTCAGGGGCAAGCTCCGGACACAGCACCGTAAGGTGTCCCATAGGGAAGTACATAGAGATTGGCTTTGGGGCACGCCTGGCGGCGAGGGTCGCCTCGGCAGAGCCGGCTCTTTAAGCGAGCCCCCGACAAAAGACGCAGGCCCCGATGGATTGGGATTTCCGCTTCGCTCCAAGATCTTCGACTTATTCGCCGTCATCTGCCTTTGGCGTTGCGGCCGACTGTGTCGGCCTTGCCCCAAAGCCGGGGAAAAGGGAACCACGAATTTTCACGAATAGACACGAAAGGTCAGATTGGATGCTGATTTGGGAGCTGGGTTTTGTTTAAGCGAGATCCCCCTCAGGTAGGGATAAATTTGGCAGATGAAGTTGTGCAAAGGAAATAAAATTTGATGGAATATCCACGAAATCAGTTGACTTTTTCGCCAAGGATGGTTACTTTATGACAGTAAAGTCAGGTATGGTTGCCAATTTAACCAGTAAGCAAAGCCAATACCTGAATTTCCGAAAAAGAAAGTGTCAGGCAATAGTATTCCATGATTGATATAGAAAAAATCAAACCAGAGATTGAGCTGGTATGTCGGCGTTTGCCGGTCAAACGATTAGGCCTGTTTGGTTCTGCTTTGAGCCAAAATTTCACTCAAGGTAGTGACGTCGATGTTCTGGTGATTTTTGATTCGGGCGAAAATATTGACCTTTTCGACAAGTACTTTGAATTAAAAGAGCAATTAGAAGAAATATTTAAACGAGAGGTTGACCTCGTTGTTGATAGAAAATTCAGAAACCCTGTCTTAAGAAAATCTATTGATAGGACAAGGACCGTCATTTATGAACGATGAAACAAGAAAAAACCTTATTGATATCCTTCAGGCAGCC
>CAYMYK010000266.1:0-3779 GCA_964394625.1 uncultured Pirellulales bacterium | reverse complement strand
AAATGAAGTGACTATCAAAAGCGACAAAAGGATTAAAATAATGGGAACTGATTTCATTTTCATTCTCCTTTTATTGATACGGTTTGTACTTACTTAACCAGGCCTGGGCGTACTCGGCGGCCGGGCAATCGGGATATTGCTGGAGAAGCTGCTCATAGGCAGCCCTTGTCCGCTGGTCGGCTTCTGATTGTGGCACCTGTTCCGACTCCCTAAGGGCTTCGTAGCTGCGGCCTACCATAAACAGGGCATGCCAGGCAAAACTATAGTCCGGGTAGTCAGCAAGTATCTTTTCGTAGCAGGCGAGTGCCTTTGCAAGCTCGCCGAGCTGGGTGTAACAGTCGCCGGCGCAGCAGTACAACTCCGGATACATCCCCTGCACCGCGTCCGAACTAGCAAGCTCGTACATTCCCTTTCAAGTATTCTTATGGCCTTCTGAGTGTAGTCGGGTGCCCTCGCATCAACAAAGTACTTCTCCCCTACCATAAACACCGCGTGCGGCAAGAGAGGGTGTTCATGGAAGTCGGCAATCATCTTGTCAAGAGCTACGGTAACTTCGTCGTCGCTGCCGTGTTCGAGCAGCGACAAAACGGTCATTTTGGAAATATAGAGCCTAATGTTTTCCTCGTACGGATTGTCATGGAATTGTGCTTGGACCTGCTCATAAAGTTCCTTCGCTGCATCGTATTGCCCGTGGAATTCGAACTCCACGCCGTTCCAGTAGAGTACGTCTGACAACTCCTCCTGACCGGCAAAATCTGTGCCCAGTTGGCTGAGGGCCGCCTGCGCCAGCGAAAATTCGTTCGCGTCGATCAAGGCAAGCACATCAACATTGGCTTTGCCCAGCGCTGCGCGCCTTCCAATGGCGTCAGCTCCGTACTCAACTGCTAATTCGTTATACAGGTTTCCGGCCCGGTCGTACTGTCTTACCCATCTGAATTCACCCGCAAGCCAATAGAGCGCGTCAGGAAGATTAGTATCGAGGGCAAAGTCGGCTTTGAGCTTCTTGATGGCCGCATCCGTACCGACATAGTCACCCGACTTAATCAGCGAAACAATCTCCACCTTTGCCTGCTCGATTTGAGCAACCGTTGCATCCGATACTGCTCCGCCGACGCCCGACAGGACCAATGCCGTAATAACAGCCGCACAAACGAGTACCGGCGATATTAAGAGAATCTTCTTAGCCATTATTGTGCCTCCCAATCATTAAAACCCGCGCGCACAACATCCCATTATGTCCCGGCCGCTTAGCGCAAAATGCTAACCATCTCGACTTAAATGCAGATGTGAGCCGCTTTCATTTATTTACCCTTTTATCCCTGTATTTCAATCAACAATTGTAAATTACCCCCCCCCCACGCCTGTCAAGGAAAAAATCAGAAAAATTAAAAAAAATTTCCATTGCCGAATTCCGCCGCCCTCGCCGCAGTCAGGCCGGCCCCCCGTTCGCTGCCCGCAATTTTACCCGCCGCACCTTTGGCGGAACGAAATACGCAGTACGCAGTACGCGTTACGCGGTACGCTACTATAAGCAAATCTTATAGTACAGCCGCAAAAATTGCCCCATTTTTTCAAATAAAACACCCGGTTTTCACCCTCTTTTTCCAAAGTTTTCCAAAGTTTTCCAAAATTTTCGCAAATTTTACACCATTTTTCGCCCCTATAACCCGCATATCTTACCCATCTTAACCCCCAATGTGCATTGTTCGCCCAAAATCAGCATCGCCCTCCAAAGTTTTCCGGATTTCGCCCGCCTCTATTAGTTTTTCTTATAATCCGCCGCAGCAAAAACCCCCTTTTTTGCTGTTACCTTCCCTGAAAAGGGCAAAAGCACCGCCACGCTGTACACGCGATACGCTATACGCTATACGCTGTGCGTCTTCTCAGCAGCCCGGCTTCCGCACTGTGAGGCGATATTCAGCAACACCCCCACAGCCGCCGCCGACAGCAGCAAACTGGTGCCGCCGGCACTTATGAAGGGAAGCGGCAGACCTTTTGTCGGCAGTACGACGGTCACCACGCCTATATTCAGCACTGCCTGGACGGCGATGGTCAGAACTATTGCCGCCGCCAAAAGCTGCCCGAAGCGGTCTTTGCAGCGGACGACAACCAAAACCCCAAGCCAGACGAAGGCAATGAACAACACTAAGACAGCCGCCGTGCCGACAAAGCCGAGCTCCTCACCTATGATAGCAAAGATAAAGTCGCTTGTATCTTCCGGCAGATGGCCGTACTTGCAGATACCCATCCCTAATCCTTTGCCGAACAGACCGCCCGAACCGAGCGCAATCAGCGACTGATTCGCCTGATAGTTCGCCGAATCGGCCCACTTGTCGGGATGCAAAAATGCGAGGATACGCATCCTCCGCTCGGCGGAGGTGATTATGGCAACCGCAAAGGCCGCCGCTGCAAACGGCACAGGTATAAGAATGTGCCTGTAATTGACGCCGGCCGCCAGCAGGATAAGAAAACTCAGCAGTGCGATAAGAGCGGCTGAGCCGAAATCCTCGATGATAACCAGCCCCACGACCAAGCCGATAACGCCGCAGACCGGCACGAATCCACCCCAGAACCGCTTTAGCGTATCGGCGGATTTGTGGCAAAAGGCCGCTAAGAAAAAAACCAGCACCCACTTGGCTAACTCGGACGGCTGAAAACTGACCGTCGCAGCACCAAGCGGTATCCGAAGCCAGCGACGGGCATAGTTGACCTCCGTGCCGACCTGCGGAACCAAAACCACAACAAGCAGAACGACCGTAACAGCTAAAAAATACGGCAGCGGAGACCTGAACCAGCCATTTTCCGGGCTGAAGCGTCGATAATCGAGCCGCCAGGCGGCAAACATCACAACCACGGCCAGCGGAAAAAACAATATCTGTCGAAGGGCCGTTGACGCATAGAAACGCTCCCATTCAAAGCCCTGCGCGACATTTGCCCCTGCCGAAAAGACAAATACCGTGCCGACCGCCATCATCAACAAAACGACAATGGCGATTCGCCCGGCTAACAGATTGTTCCTATCTGTTTTGCTCACCCTGGCTTTTTATGGTTTATAAATCGAAAATCAGCAATCGGCAATCAAAAATCACTATGTATCTTCGGCCTGAAACGGCCGATTGCAGTATAATTTCTGCTCAACCCGGATTGAGTGCGGATGCCGGGGACGCCCGGCTGGAATATGACCGTTTCTAACCCTTTGAACTGTAGGGATTTGCGAGCCCCGTGCCCGGCTGTCGGTTTTTTTTGTTGACTTTCCGCTCATTTCGGACGATAATATGTTGTCTATTTTAACCTTGAACTTGGTTTTTTGTGTATTTCTGAGGAGTTATTGTTATGCCGGCAGGCCCAAGACGCCAAACTGACACGATGCTTTATGCGGTAATCGCATTTGTGCTGCTTTTCATCATTTCCGCAACGCTCGCAATTATTTTCTATGTGAACCTCGAACAGCAGAGAACGCTCGCTGATAACGCCCGCAGGCAGCTCAGAGAATTTGCAACCGGCGCGGAAATTCAAAAAATCGGCACCCTCGTCGGCGCCAGGAAACCGCAGGAAACCTACATCGGTAAAATGAATCAGTACCTCGATCAGAGCATTGCCCTCATTGTGCCTGGGCCGCCGGAAGACACATCGGCTGAGGTCAAGGTTGATAATGCCTCCAGAAAAGTCAAAGAGACCATCCTGCAATTGGCCAAACAGGACAGCGAACTCGCAAACGCAGACCCAAACACCGCCAGTATGCTTCAGATAGCCGGCAAGCTCGCTGCCGACCTGCAGAA
>CAYMYK010000265.1:0-3783 GCA_964394625.1 uncultured Pirellulales bacterium | reverse complement strand
GCAGAGCGTCGGTCTCCAAAACCGAAGGTTGGGGGTTCAATTCCTCCCTGGCCTGTTAGCGGTTGGTTGTCGGGTTGGTGCAGACGAGGATTTTGTTATGTTATTTAGCATTTACAAGCGCGGTCAGGGTAAGTACACGCGTCTCTGGAGCGGGTTCGGCTTCGGCATAATTGCGGGTCTGGGGTGTTTGCAGCTTTACAACACGCTACAGGCGACCGAGCTTGGATTGTGGATTGAGACGATGGTTCCGGCGGGTCTGTTTGTGGTGCTGGCGCTGCTGATTGTGATGCTGATGAACAAGGCGACGATAGCAAACTTCATGATTGCAGCCGAAGGGGAGATGAAGAAGGTAAGCTGGTCGAGCAGAAAAGAAATAGTGGTGTCCACGTTCATCGTCATTTTCGTGGTGATTGCCTTTGCCGTTCTGCTTGGCGTTACCGATTTCACCTTTCAATTATTTTTCACATGGCTTTTGAGCTGAGAACCGGCTGAACAGTGCAGCGAACGCGGCGGTGAGGAATCCGCCGCTGAACGTTAAGACGAGGCATCAGAATGAAGTGGTATGTATTGCGAGTTGCATCGAACAAGGAAATGCACGTCAAAGACGTGCTTTCGCAGAAGGTGCAGATGCTCGGCCTGGCTGATATCATCGGCAGGATAGAGGTTCCAGTGGAGCGTGTCAAGCGGATTCGCGGAAACAGGCAGACGGTACACAAGCGCAAGCTGTATCCCGGGTATGTGTTTATGCAGATGGAGCCGACCGAGGACGGGCGAGTGCCGGAAAAGGCGTGGTTTATGATTAAGGAGATACCCGGCGTGGGTGATTTTATCGGCACCGAAGGCCTTCCGACCGCGATGCGGGATACCGATGTGGCCAAGATGCTTTTAGAGGTGGATAAGCCCGATGAGGCGCCGAGTATCAAAGTCGAGTTCAAGAAAGGGGACCACATAAAGATAAGAGAAGGTGCATTCGAGAATTTCGAGGGAGCGGTCGAGTCAATAGACCAGGACCGTGGAATAGTGAAGGTGATAGTCGAGATATTCGGGCGAAGCACGCCGCTGGATATCGAGTACTGGCAGATTGAGAAGATGTGATATTGACTTAACGGAGTATCCTGCGACTGGGGTCCGGGTAAATGAGAGAAGGAAAAGATGGCCAAAGAAGTATTAGTGAAGATTAAATTGCAGGCATCCGGCGGTCAGGCGACGCCGGCGCCGCCGATAGGACCGGCATTAGGCCAGCACGGGGTGAACATCGGCCAGTTTGTCTCCCAGTTTAACGAGCGGACGAAGGAGCTCAACGGTACAACTGTGCCGGTTGTAATTACGGTTTATAAGGACAAGAGTTTTACGTTCGAGGTCAAGAGTCCTCCGGCGGCGGTGCTGCTCAAGCAGACGGCGCAGATAGCAAAGGGCAGCGGCGTTCCGAACAAGGAGAAGGTTGCGAAGGTAACCGCCGAGCAGGTTCGCAAAATTGCCGAGGCGAAGTTCGAGGATTTGAACGCATACGATTTGGACCAGGCCGAGAAGATTATCAGAGGTACGGCAAGAAGTATGGGTATCGACGTTGAGGATTAGAAAACAAGAGAAAGATATGCAGTGCGAGAGAACAACAGATGGCATTGAGAAGTAGAAGATACAGGAAGGAATCCGAGAATCTGGGGAAAGAGCCGGTGGGTCTGGCAGAGGCGGTCGAGAAGGTAAGATCGTTCAATTCGGTCAAGTTCGACCAGACGGTGGAATGTGTGCTGTGTCTCGGTATCGACCCCAAGCAGGCCGACCAGCTTGTGCGTGGCTCGGTATCACTGCCGCACGGGATTGGCAAACAGAAGAAGGTGATAGCTTTCTGTGAGGATGCGGACGTTGAGCCGGCCAGGCAGGCCGGTGCGATAGAGGCCGGCTGCGACGAGCTAGTCAAAAAGATTGAGGGCGGCTGGATGGATTTTGACGTGGCGATTGCCTCGCCGAAGGTAATGGGCAGGGTCGGCAAGCTCGGGCGTATTCTGGGTCCGCAGGGCAAGATGCCCACGCCGAAGAACGGGACGGTAACGGCCGACGTCGTTTCTGCGGTTGGTGAATTCGCGGCGGGCAAGGTCGAGTTCAGAAACGACGCGGGTGGCAATATCCACGCGGTAGTGGGCAAACAGAGCTTCGAGGCGCAGAAGCTTATGGAGAATATCGAGGCGTTTGTTTCGCATATAAAGAAGATAAAGCCGCAGGCGGCCAAAGGGACGTACATAAAGAAGATAGGCATATCGGCGACGATGAGCCCTTCGGTTACGGTCGTGGTGTGAAGGGGTATCGAGCAGGTTTGATTATACGGATTTTTCAGGTGGCAAGATGAGCAAATACGTGAAAGGGCTGTTGCAGGCGGAGCTTGAGAAGAGAATCGATGAAGAGCAGATAGACGACTTTATGGTTGTGAGCACCAGTGGTGTAAGCGGCGTTGAGAACAATGCTCTGCGTGGCGAGCTCAGGGCCAGGGCAATCAAGCTGCTTGTGGTGAAGAATTCGCTTTTCAAGAAGGCGCTTCAGAGCCGGCGGATGCAGGCCGGTGCGGAGCTGTTCAGCGGCCCCTGCGTTATCGCCTACGGAGGCGACAGCCTTATTGACGTGGCCAAGGAGCTTGTTGAGTGGGCCAAAAAGGTGCCGGCGATTGAGATTAAAGGAGCTTTTCTCGAGGGTTCGGTACTGGAGAGCGAGGCCGCCCGGGATTTGTCGAAGATGCCGACTCGGATTGAGCTTATAAGTCAGATAGCGGCGGCGGCGAAATCGCCGGGTTCAAGGATTACCTCGGTCGTCGGAGCCCCGGCCGGTATCATAGCGGGCTGCATAAAGACTATAGCGGACAAGGGCGAGAAGGAGGCGGCATAAGCTTCATCGGAACTAATTGAAAATGAACGGCCCGGACGGCTGCCCCCGGCTGAGGGGTTAAACGAGACGGCGGAGTCTCGGCTACCGTCGGGCGTTGAGTGACAGGAGTTAAAGATAAGATGGCGGAAGAAAAAAAAGAAGCAAAGAAAGCTGAAGTAAAGGAAAAGGCCGAGAAAGAGCCGGCGAAGGCGAAAGAGGTAAAGAAGTGGAGCAGCGCAATCAAGAAGTTAGGTGATGCGATAGTGAAGCTTACCCTGATGCAGGCCAAGGAGCTTGGTGATTATCTCAAGGATGAGTATGGGATTGAGCCGGCAGCCGGCGGGGCGGTAATGATGGCCGGTCCTGCGGCAGGCGCTGCCGAGGAGCCGGAGGAAAAGACAACTTTTGACGTGGTTCTGAAGAGCTTCGGCGACAAGAAAATTCAGGTTATCAAGGAGGTAAGGGCTTTGACATCGTTAGGGCTGAAGGAGGCCAAGGACCTGGTTGAGGCGGTCCCGAAGCCGGTTAAAGAGGGTGTGAGCAAGGAAGAGGCCGAGGCGGCAAGGCAGCAGCTCGAGGCGGTCGGCGCCGTTGTGGAAGTGAGTTAGTCTTTGGCGGTTGGCGGTGTGCGTGCAGGTTCTGTTGATTTGGATGTAAAGATAATGGCTAAGAAGCTGATTATGGTATCGCTGGGGGTGCTCTGTGCTGTTTGTTGAGTGTCGGCGAAGATAGTGATAAGGTCTTAACAGGAAGCGATTACTATGTGCAAAAAACAAAAATATCTTGCGGTGGCACTGGCGGGGATAGTAGTTTCTCTTGCGAATGGAGCACCGGTGCTGCGGATAAACGGGCTTGATGCAACAGTACCGCTCAAGGTAGAAGGCAAGGATGAGCTTATAATCTCGGTGATGGCGGCGGAAGTGAATGAGC
>CAYMYK010000264.1:0-3811 GCA_964394625.1 uncultured Pirellulales bacterium | reverse complement strand
CCATCAGTCATATGCGTTCCCAACAATCATTATTACGGTCCTTTTTCAAAAAGGCGAAACTTAAATTACGAGTCGTTCCATTACTTATGCAAAAGTCAATAGTATTTTAGATTGTTCACACAGGCGATTCCGATGGCGGCCTCGTCAATCGGCTGAGCAGAGGAGATTTTAATCTCTCTGCTTTCACCCGGCAACAGGTCAAAATAATTATCCGCAGGCGTACACCCGCCCGGCAGCTTAAAGTGCGCGGCGTGAGCATAAACATCGGTACCGACCTTTGCAGTGTATCGACCTTTTCCGGCATGGGTGATTTTGAAGGACAGCTTCGGGTCGGTAGTCTTCAGATTGCGGTAATCCGTTGCGCGGAATATGGCCGGCTTAACGTCGGGGTTATTTATGCACCGGGCAATCCACAGTCCCATCGTCGGGTCCTGCCCGGCCCTGTCGAACAGACAGCACTCGGTCCGCTCGATGGCGGGGACATCGACCTTGCAGCTTTTAAGCTCACTGCTTTTACCGTCGAGCGCTATGTAGCCGTACTCGATATCAAGCGTTACGGCCTGTGGCGTATCGTTTGCCGCCACGAGGCGGATTGTGTTTTCGGCCCGTCGCAGTATCAGCCGAACAGCAGCGAATGCCCTGCGGACAAAGTACCAGGAGATTTTGCGGCGCAAATAATAGTCGATAATCGTCCAGCCGAGCTCGCCCCAGCAGTCGCTGAGCATCCAGAACAGCGCCCCGTGGCAATTTGCCCTGTATCTCATTGATTCGAGCGCGTACTGGTACATCAGTCCCTGGCACAGGCCGCTGAAAAGCAGGTAATCGTCGATACCGAGGTCTTTCGGCCCGGCGTAGTGTTTGCGAATTCCGGCCTCGACGGTATTTTTCTCGAATACATTCGTATGCTGCCGCCAGGTTTCACTTTTTGTCTCCAAAGGGGTGCCCGCCATATAAGCCAGTGTTGAGTGTTTGTCGCAGGCGCCGATGTAGCCGAACTCGGAGACAAACAGCGCATCGCACTTATCATATTCTTCGGGCGTGATGCGTTTTTGCATATCGGGGTTCATCATGCACTCCTGCCAATGGTGACAGTCACCGACATCGTGCGAATTCGGTGCATCGCCGCCGTATGGCGAGCCGTTCCAGTACGGGATCCGGGGGCAGTTCCGCTGTACCACAGCCGGCAACAGATAGTTGTAGAGATAAGCGCCTGCCTTTGTCTGCTCATTCCACCAGTCGCGAAATCCCCAGTTGTTTTCATTGTTGCCGCACCAAAGCACGATACAGGCATACCGGCCGAGGCGTCTGGTCTGGTAGTCGGCTTCTTTCTCCACCTCACAGCGGAACCATTCAAGATGGTCGGGAAAAGGCCCGCAGGCAAACATAAAATCGTGCCAGAGCATAATGCCGTATTTGTCGCAGGCACGGTAGAAGGCATCGCGTTCATACCGGCCGCCGCCCCAGACTCTGAGCATATTGAAGTTGGCGTTTTTGGCCTGGCGAATCAATTGGTCGTACCGGCCGTCACTGACGCGAGCATAAATTGCGTCGGCGGGTATCCAGTTTGCTCCTTTGCAGAAGACCTTTTTGCCGTTGATGATTATTGCGAACTTATCCTTTGTATCCAGCTCGACGAATCGAAGTCCGTAATCGAAGGCCGGGTAATCCATCGACTTGTCGGCGACCCGCAGCGTCGCTTCGACTTTATACAGATGCTGGTCCCCGAGGCCATTCGGCCACCACAGCTTCGGCTCAGTGACAGGGATGGTCAGTTTGACAAAGTTATATCCGGAGCGCAAAAGGGAGCTGCTTTGAGCGGTGAATTTGTGTCCTTCGTTGTCGGAAAGGGTCACGATAACGGTTCCGTTGGTGGTTTTGTAGTAGTGCAGGCCATCGACGACGACCGTGGCCCTGACGAAAACGTGTTTGTCGCCGTGACGGATGGGCTGCAAATTGACCTCGCGGATGCAGGCGGTGTTTATCGCACGGATTTTGACGTCGCCGGCGATAGCGGTAGTGGCCAATCGCGGGCTCCAGTCCCAGCCGAAACAGTACTGGGGCTTGCGTACAAAGGTCCGGCGAATATCGCCTCGCTCGGGCCGGCCCTGGTCGGCTTCGGTCGTTACGACAATGCCGTCCGTGGAATATACGTCCGCCTCGCAGATATTCTCAAGACCCGCCGTTAATCGCACCAGAAGAGTATTAGCGCCGGATTTAAGGTACGATTTTATATCCTTTATAAGCGGGCGAAATGCATTTCTGTGCGAATCAACGTGGCGGCCGTTCAGGAAGATTTCGGCGTTGGAATCCAGGCCGTTCATTTCAAGCTCGACCATGTCAGCTTCGAGGAAGTCCGGGGGGACATCGAACGTTTTTCGCAGCCACCAGGAGCGTGTTTCAGTCCACTTGCAGTCGAAGAAGTTAAGGCCGACGAGCGGCTCTTTGATTTTTCCCGCCGCGACAAGCCCCTGGTGGATATCACCGGGTACGGGCTGGTCGAGCCAGCCGTCCGCCGCTTCGGACAGCTCGCGGGCGTTTGACAAATCGAGGGTAAGTATTTCGTCTTTGAGCTGCCACCGACCGTTCAGCAGCTTTTCCTGAAACAATGGCATATATCCCCTTTTCGTAAGTGGTAATTGGTTTCAACCGGTCGCTTTCGGCTCGACAGTCAGGTCGGCAAAAAGACCCGCCATATACTTATAGTACGCTAAAGAAGCTACCATAACCGCGTTGTCCGTGCAATAGTCTTTCGGTGCGACGTGCAGTTTTGTTACGGGGACACTGGACTCGCACATCCGCCGAAGGGCCTTTCGCAGCGCAGTGTTGGCGGCGACACCGCCTCCGAGCAGAACGGTCTTAGCGGCAACCTTCTGAGCAGCCCTGCGGGTTTTTTCCACAAGGACATCAATCATCGCCGCCTGAAATGAAGCGGCGATATCGGCAATCTGCCGTTCGCTCATCGAATCTACCCGGTTTTGTCCCTTCATATCCTGCCGGCGGCAGTGATAGAGCACGGCGGTCTTTATACCGCTGAAGGAAAAGTCCAGCGAACCGGGTCCGAGCATCGAGCGGGGGAAATCGACCGCCTTTGGATTTCCATTTGCGGCGATTTTCTCTATTGCAGGCCCGCCCGGATAGGGCAGCCGCAGTATCGCGGCGACCTTGTCGAACGCCTCGCCGGCGGCATCATCGAGACATCTGCCGAGCAGCTTGAGTTTCAGGGCAGAGGCGCAATCGTACAAACAGGTATGGCCGCCGGAGACAATAAGGGCGACGGCGGGCAACTGAAGGTTATGCTCGGTGAGCATTGCCGACTGCAAATGTGCGTGCAAATGGTTTACTGCTATCAGCGGCTTTCCCCAGGCGAAGCTGAGCGTTTTTGCTGCGGTAACGCCGACCATCAGGGCGATGGTCAGGCCCGGCTGATTTGCGACGGCGATGGCGTCTATATCGTCTCCAGCCATGCCGGCCCGGGCCATTGCCTCGGTTATCACCGGATATATGTTCTCGACGTGGGCGCGCGAGGCGATTTCCGGCACGACGCCGCCGTATTTCTCGTGCAGCTTCATCTGCGATGCAATTACCGAAGACTTGACGGTCCCGCCGTCGGCCACCACCGCCGCCGCCGTCTCGTCACAGCTCGTCTCGATACCCAGAATATTTACAGGGGCTTTTTCCATAGCCGACGATAATAGCCGAACAAAACCAGACTGTCAATGTCGTGAGACGTCCGCACAGTGCTGCAGCAGCGGCGACTATATTGTCAGGTGGCCGAGCGTTAAGTCCAAGAATGTGTTGAATTCTGCCGTCT
>CAYMYK010000263.1:0-3813 GCA_964394625.1 uncultured Pirellulales bacterium | reverse complement strand
AGCGAACGTTAGACGAATCCAAAATCCAAAAAATCCTCGACTCCCTGAAAGCCGAGTTGGAGTAAGACAAGAAGATAAACCCTGCCGTGAGCGAGGGCGTTGGGCGGTTTAAGCTAACCGTTCTTGCTCGGCTGTGACTACGGTTTTTCGGGCGAACCGGCCGATTTTTCGATTGAGCATCCGGCGGGGGCGGTTTATAATCGCCGGCGGATGGGAGAATCCACGGATGGTGGCGCTATGACTGCGGTAATAACCAGGCCGGCAACTCAGGAAAAGCTGGAAATACTGAGCACCGATGCCCAGTATGATTTGGCCTGCGCGTGCAGCTCCAATCAGGACCAGCGCCGTCTCCGCGGCCCCGACGGAAGCTGGGTATATCCCGTAACACTGCCAAACGGCGGGACAAGCGTCCTTTTCAAGACCCTGATGTCGAACGTCTGCACGAACGACTGCAAATACTGCCCCCTGCGCGAACGGCAGGATATTCGGCGGTGCAGCTTGAGCGCCGAGGAGACGGTGAGGGTGTTTCTGGATTACCTGCGGCGGCGTAAGGTGTTCGGCCTTTTCCTTAGCTCCGGCGTCGTGGGCACGCCGGATGCGACAATGGAACGCCTCAATCGAGTGGCCCGGCTGCTGCGGTCTAAACACGGCTTCAGGGGATACATCCACCTGAAAATTATACCCGGCGCCTGCGATGCGGCGATTGAGGAGGCCCTCTGCCTGTCCAGTGCGGTCTCGCTTAATATCGAAACACCCGGCGAAAAAAACCTGGCAAAGCTGTCGAGCAGGAAACGCTATATCGAAGATATCATCCAGCCAATCAAGCTGATAAGCCGCCTCACCGCTCGCGGCAGCAAATACGAGAAGGTCAAACAAACCACGCAGTTCATCGTCGGCGCCGCGGGCGAGAAGGATTCGGAAATCGTCAGATATATGTGGGGCCTATACGACCGGCTGAGAATGCACAGGATTTATTTCAGCGCATATCAACAGGGGCTTGGGGACGAGTCAATCGCAGCCGAACAGGCCGGTGATATGTTTATGCGGGAACATCGGCTCTATCAGGTCGATTTCCTGATGCGCAAGTACAAGTTTACGGAGTCGGATATTGTTTTTGACGACGCCGGCAACCTCTCCTTAACCGTTGACCCCAAGCAGGCGTGGGCAAAGAGACATCCCGAGCGATTCCCGGTTGACGTGAACCGGGCGTCGAAGCTGGAGCTTCTGAGGGTTCCGGGACTCGGGCCTGTAACGGTCAACCGCATATTGCAGAGACGCAGGCAGGTACGCCTCGGCGGCATCGAAGATATAGGCAGGCCCGGGGCACTGTTGAAAAAGGCGGGCGCGTACCTGACCTTTTGAGCAATTGCTTTGACAGCACAGGCGATTTTCGGTAAGCTCACATCGTCGTATTATGTCGGGAGCACCTTATGGATACGTTTGGGATAACAATCTTTTTTATCGTGCTGGTAACGGTCGTAGCGGCCTTTGTCAGAAGGATAACGCGGGATAAGTGCCTCAAAAACTTCAGGCACAATATGGTAACGCTCGAGCAGGTTTCGGGCAAAACCGCCTGGGGCAAGCTGAACGTCGAAAATACCGGCCTGGAGCTTATCTATCCCGAAAAGCACCGCGACGCCGACGGGCACGATGAGACATCTTATCTACTGTACAAAAGCGAGTTTGCAAACATTCAGGCGCTGATTCGCTACCACGACGAGCTTAGCGAGGCAAACAGGACCCGGCGGGACAGCCAGCTTGCGATGACATACCACCCCTCGATGCCGCGGCAAATCAGGAGAAAGACGCTGAATGTTTTCAAGACGGTCAGAGACTCGATTGTCGAGGTGATCAATATCCTGATAAGCCAGGCCAAAAAGGCAACACCCGCCGGCGGGGTACTGACCAGCCAGGATAAATACGTATCACAGATGAAACAGGAGCTGGTCGGGGCCGCGGGGACATCATACGAGCCGCTGCTGGAAAAGTACATCGGCCACAAAGTCGTGCTCGAGTTGATTAAAGGCGATAAGGTGCTGGAATACTGCGGAGTATTGAAAGAATATACGGCCCAGTTCATTGAAATTATGGATGTGCCGTACCGGTTGAAGCCGGACGACCCTACGCGAACGGCGGATTTAATTGTCCCTCGAAACTTCGGCGTCGTGCGCCACCTCGGAGAATGATTTAACTATGACTGAAAATAGATTGCTCCAAAGCTTCAAATACTGCCCCAATTGTGCGGCGCCGGCCTTGAGTCTCCACGATAAAAAAAAACTCGTCTGCAACAACTGCTCATTCACCTACTTCCACAACATCTCCGCCGCTGCCGCCGCCATAATCGAACACGATTCGAAAATCCTGATTACTGTCCGGGGACACGAGCCGAAAGCCGGTCTGCTCGACCTGCCCGGCGGCTTCGCAGACCCCGGCGAGACCATCGAAGCCGCCCTCAAACGAGAAATACACGAAGAGCTCAATCTTGAAATCACCAACCTCAGATACTTCACCTCCGAACCCAATATCTACGTCTATAAAGACATCCCTTACTACGTTATCGACTCCGTTTTCACCTGCCAGGCCGACGACCTTGAGAAAATGAAACTCAGCGACGAAATCAAAGATATCGTGTGGGTCGAACCGGGCAAAATCCCTTTCGAAAACATCGCCTTTGAATCCACAAAAACGGGTCTGCGCCGATATATTAACAAAATCTAAGGTAACCGTTCACGGGGTACAAACCTCTTTTTCGTGTCATTGCGAGGAGTTTACGACGAAGCAATCTCGAATTGACGTACAATGGCACAATTATCCTGTGAACGGTTACAATCTAAACAATTCTCCCCGATACACAGAAAGCAAAAAACTTTCTTTTCAGGTTAGTCCGCTCTTGACAAATCAGGAGCGAAGTGCTAAAATTCGCATATATTCTCGGGTAGAAATCGTTGCCGCACCCGGCCTTTGCCGCCCAGGCGACAGATGGGAACAGTGGGTGCGAAAAAGTAACATTCTTTTAAGGAGAGGGTCATGTCGAAGACAAGAATTTCTGTAACAACAATAATTATTCTCATCGTTGCTTCACCGGTCGCGTTTACTGCGACCTATCCCGGGCAATTAGGCGTGGAGTGTCCCGGCAATGTCTTTGTGGATATGGTAAAGCAGAGCTACAACTGGTCCGAGCCAAACGTGGGAGGAGGATGGAAGCCCATCGAGAGTTGGAATGTCGATGCAAACGGCTGGCCCGAAGTCAACACCGTCTGGACATGTGACTACCGCCCCGCGCAAGAGTGGTTCGGCGAAATTGACGACCCGGAGGTCTATCGCGTCGATTACAGCGGAAGTTACAAGTGTTCGTTCAAAGGCCAGGCCGACGTCACCTGTGATCAGGTAACAATTGACAATTTAGTGTATGACTCGAACACGAACACAACGACTTTCGATATGACTGTAAGTCCGCCGGGACTCTATCACGGTTTCTGGCAGCTTGTTTTTGAGAATACAAAGAGAACCCCTGCAAGCCCGGTCGGTTCAGGTTTAACAGAGTTCAAGGCCATCAGGCCCGGTTACCCTGCTGATACAAACAAAATATTCACAAACATCTTCACTCGATGCCTGAAAAACGCCAGGTTTTCTACCATTCGCTTCATGGGGGTGGCCAATACCAACGGCAACGTCGAATGGGATGCATACGGCCCTATTCTTCAGTCCTGGTCTATCCGAAAGAAAACAACAGATGCCGCTCAGACTGCTATGTCGACACTAAGGCACTCTAACAAAACTCCATAATTCGTCGCCAACAAATTAGGAAACATC
>CAYMYK010000262.1:0-3814 GCA_964394625.1 uncultured Pirellulales bacterium | reverse complement strand
GAATTAGGAAAATGTCACCTGCTTTTTGTATGCGGTTCCGAAAAAAAACACACCAAAGAAATCCTGGAAATGCTGAGAGGACACGGCGTGCTCACTATCGGTGAACACGAAAATTTTCTCGAACAAGGCGGTATGATCTGTTTTGTCCCCGGAGCCAAAAAGCTCGAATTCAAAATCAATCTCGTCGTCGTCAGAGGCGAGCGTCTGCGAATTTCCTCCCGCGTCCTGCGCCTCGCAAAGCGAGTAATTCAGGAGAAACCGAAGAAATAAAGCTATACTATTGAAAGTTATTGTAGTATTCCGCCCTGCCGTCGTCGCTGTCGTAACGCTTTGCATCTTCGCCGTCGGCGTCGATTCTGAGCCGCTCGATGCGCTCGGCCTTTTTGCTGTTGCTGTCAACGCTGACGACAATGCCGTTAATTTTCACGTCACCGGTGGCAATCTCGAAAGGCGCCGGCATCCGGGTCCTGAAGGATTTCAGAACATTCTCTACTCCTCTGCCGATTACCGAATCGTGCGCGCCGGTCATACCGATATCCGTGATGTACGCCGTCCCTTTCGCCAGGATCCCCTCGTCCGCCGTAACAACGTGTGTGTGTGTGCCGAATACACAGCTTACCCTGCCGTCCAGATGGTAGCCCATCGCTATTTTTTCGCTGGTGGCCTCGGCGTGAAAATCAACGAATATGATGTCCGCCTGCTGCTGCACTTTCGCTAATATCTTATCAACCGTGTTGTAGGGACACTCGGCCGGCTTCATAAAAAGTCGGCCTATCAGCGATACCACGCCGACAGTGGGCCCCTTGCTCGTCTTATAAATGCCAAAACCCCTGCCCGCGGCGAGTTCGCTGAAGTTCGCAGGCCTGCAGATATTCTCCTGCGTCTCAAGCGTCTCGATTATATCTTTCTTGCGGTACGTATGGTCGCCCAAAGTAACCAAGTTCACGCCGTAACGCATCATCTTGTTGTATATCTGCGGCGTCAGACCCGAGCCGCCCGCGGCGTTCTCTGCGTTGGCTATCACGCAGTCGATGCCCAGCTCGTCTATCAACGCCTTGAGCTTCTCTGCCAGAACCCGCCTGCCGGGCCGGCCTACTATATCACCTATGCACAAAACGTTAAGCTTCATAAATCAACATAAGAACACAATTTGTCATCTCTGTAAAATTTGTCCCCAGGGAACTTATTCCCTAAGGGAACGCCGAACCAAAAATCTCAAAAACTGTGTTAATCTGTGTTAATCAGTGTCTAAAAAACCAAATCGGTCAGTTTGAGAGTGTTATCTTGCGTATTCGACACAGCGAACCTCACGCAGCAGCGTCACCTGAATCTCGCCCGGATAGGTCATCTCGTCCTCGACCTTCTTGGCGATGTCGCGCGCAACCTTCATCGCCGCCTCGTCGTCAACCTTCTCGGCATTGACGATAACGCGGATTTCGCGTCCGGCCTGAATGGCGTAAGCGTTCTCGACGCCCTTGAAGCCGCTTGCTATCTCCTCGAGCTTTTCCAGCCGCTTGATATACCTCTCTAACGTCTCCCTTCTGGCGCCGGGCCTTGAGGCGCTGATGGCGTCGGCCGCGGCCACTAACGGAGTATATGGATTGTCCGGCGGAATATCACCGTGATGGCCCGCCACCGCATTCAGTATCACGCTCGATTCGTTGAAACGCTTCAGAAAATTCGCCCCGATGGCAGGATGGCTGCCTTCCATCTCATGGTCAATCGACTTGCCGATATCGTGCAGCAGACCGGCCCGCCTGGCAATTGTCCCGTCCAGTCCGAGCTCGTCAGCCATAACCTGTGCTAAGTACGCAACCTCGATACTGTGGCGAAGAACGTTCTGCCCGTAGCTCGTCCGGTAGTTCAATGCACCTATTAAGCTCAGCACCCTGTTGCTCAGTCCCCGGATGTTCGTCTCCACCGCGGCGTCTTTGCCCAACTGAAGCAGCTTCTGGTTGATTTCCTTCTTGACCTGAGCAACTATCTCTTCGATACGCGATGGGTGGATTCGCCCGTCCTGAATCAGCCGTTCCATCGCAAGCCGGGCAACCTCACGCCTTACCGCGTCGAAACCGCTGACAACTATCATACCCGGCGTATCGTCCACGATGACGTCAACCCCCGTGGCCTTTTCAAAGGCCCGGATGTTGCGGCCTTCCCTGCCGATGATTCTGCCCTTCATATCGTCGTTGGGAATCTCGACCGTCGAGACCGTCACCTCGCAGGTCTGCTCGGCTACATACCGCTGAATGGCCGTGCTGATGATTTCCCTGCCCTTTTCAGCGGCCGTCTCGGTGGCCTCTTCGACCTTGCGCTGGATAAGTGCGCTCATCTCGAACTCGCACTCATCCTCGAGCCGCTTGAGAAGCAGGTCTTTGGCCTCTTCTACACCCATTGCGGTGATTTTGAGCAGTTGGTTTTTCTGCTGTGCCATCAGCACCGAGAGCTGCTTTTCCTTCACGCCAATGTTGTGCACTCGCCTGTCTATTTCCTTCGTCTGCTCGCCGATGGCCTTTTCCTGCTGCCGAACCAGCTCGACCTGTTTATCTAAGCTGTCCTCCCGCTTGCTCAGCCGCATTTCGGTTTCGCGCAACTCGGCGCGTATCTGGTTGCTTTCCGCTGCAAACTGCTCTTTTCTCTTGATACTCTCGGTGGCCGCTTCGAGCTGGGCGGCCTTGATAATGTTCTCCGATTCCTTCTTCGCACCGTCGATTTGACGCTGCAGGTCCTGCTGGAATGTCCTCGCCTTGGCCCGGGAATAGACCAGCCAGAACACGGCGGCAATGCCTATCCCGCCGGCGAGACCTGCTATAAGCGAAAGAAGTACGGAGGGCGGAATTTGCATTAGTATAGCACTCATAAGTTCCGACCCTTACATTGCAATCAGTCACAAAAGCGTTAGTACAAACACAGCCAATGGAACAGGATTGCGGAATCCTCCGGCAGGTCGGCTACTAAGAGAGATGAGCTGAAATGGATGAAATCCCTTCGCCAGCGCCTAAATTCAATCACCCAAGGCCAAATCAGCCCCCAGGGGCAATGATCTGGACAACACATAGCATTTTTTCGGCCGCTGATTTGGGTGCTTCTATGCTCAACAGCAAGATTCCTTCGCCGGTTTGTAGGTCCTGACTAAAAGAGATTTCATTTCAGTTTCAACTCACTTTTGAACGTCTTATCGGAATCAAAATCTTCCGGCCGCTTAGCCGTTCTCAGTGAACGCCAAAAGTGTCTTTTGTAGCTTAACTACCGCCTGGACAAGGGCTTAACAAACCCTTCCTGCGTCCGGGGCCGCCCATAAACAAAACAGTCATATAATCTCGCCGTGCTGTTGGGCGAACCGCAATCAGCTATCTCATCGGCAAACTGTAAGTCATAGTAAACTCTTTTCGCCGGGCCGTCAACAAAAAAATCGCCGCCGGAATCTATAAAGTTGCCGTCGGTGTCCGGCCATTTTATCGAATCAGGATCCTGCCCACGCAAAACCGCCTTTATGGCTTCTAATGGGCCTTTTTACCTGAAAAATGCGGGCATCGTTTGAGGAATATCCGCGTTGTTAGACCAAAAACGTGTACGCCAAAAGAACGGCGGATTTCCGCCTCGCTAATCTCGCCGAGCTTCACCATCGCCGCATAACAATACCCCACCGCACACTGAGCACCCCCCGCATACTGGTAATCAGGCCACTCCTCGACCACCGTTTGAAAATTCGCCGCCGCAGGCGGTACTAATGTTTTGCCGGTTGTGTGGCCAATTCAACGAGCTTGCCGGCGCAGGCCGATACGTACCGGGCCATATCGACGGAATCAGCATT
>CAYMYK010000261.1:3219-3839 GCA_964394625.1 uncultured Pirellulales bacterium | reverse complement strand
AAGACGAAGAGCGAACGTTAGACGAATCCAAAATCCAAAAAATCCTCGACTCCCTAAAAACCGACTTACGCGACTAACCGCCGATTACGGCGACGTCAACGGCCTTGAATTATCCGGCAACGGCAAAATCGAAAATGCCGACTTTGCTTTGTTTGCAAACTGGTGGGGCCAAACCGCCTGCGGCGACTGCGGCGGGGCTGACTATACCGGTGATAATGCGGTTGACTCAGTTGACCTTGCGATGCTTTTGGCTGAGTGGCTGGCTACCGATTATGGCGACTGCGAAGGCGCCGAATTAACCGGCGACGGCTTCGTCGGCATCGACGATGCCCTGCTGTTCAGCAACCAATGGCTAACCGGCTTCTAACCCGCCGGCAAAAATCGCGACGCCGGAGCTATCGAGCTTGTCGGCGACTGATTTACGGACCGGTAAAAAAACTTTGCAATTTGATAGACGGCTGTTACACTTATCGACGGCGAAACCGGTTTGAGGATATAGATGTCAGCAAGGATGCCAAAAGTCGTTGTCGTCGGCGCCACATACGTCGATATAGCCGTGCGGTGCAGCCGGATGCCGCAGGCCGGCGAAGACCTCGTCGGCTCGGAATTCTCATACACCG
>CAYMYK010000261.1:0-3209 GCA_964394625.1 uncultured Pirellulales bacterium | reverse complement strand
AATCAGTCCGTTCAGGCCGCCCTGTGCGGCTGTGAAGTCCACCTCATCAGCAAAATCGGCTCCTGCCCCTTCGCCGACACCGTCAGGGCCATTCTCGACCAGAACCACATCTGTACCGAGCACCTCTACACCGCCAGGGCAATGAATACCGGCGTCGTGGTTACTATCGTCGATTCCGGCGGCGAAAACGCCTCGCTGACCTACGAGGGCGCAAATACCGCCCTGCTTGCAGAAGACATCGAGGCCGCCGACGATTCTTTCGCCGACGCCGACATCTGCCTTGTTCACGGCCGGCTGCCGAAGCAGGCCGTCGCAAAGGCAATCCTCTCGGCAAAACTCCACGGCACAAAGGTCATCTTCGACCCCGCCGGCGCCATCGAATCAACCAACGCGGAAAACGAGGACGCCCTGCCCGCCGAGTGCTTCTCCGCCGATATACTCATACCAAACCTCTACGAGGCCGCCCTTATCACAGACCGTTCCACCGCAAACATCCGCACCGCCAAGCTTATCGCCTCCGACCTGATTGCCCGCGGCGCCGGCGCAGCCGTCATCACTATGGGAAAACGCGGCTGTATGGTCGTTGACAGAAAAAGCGCCGACCATATCCCGACCTTCCTCGTCGACCTCGTTGATTCCACCGGCACCGGAGACGCCTTCGCAGGCGCCTTGGCCGCCGCCTGCGCCGTAGGAGACGACCTGAGAGACGCCGTCAAATTCGCCTCCGCCGCAGGAGCACTCGCCTGCACAAAGTTCGGCTCCGTCGAGGCACTGCCCACAAAAGCCGACATCATCCAGCTCCTTCAAAAAGAAGCAACCGAATAATCCCCCTCGATAACCTCACGCACTCACTTTAGCTGCCAGCCGTCCGGGCAGTAGCCGCGCCACCACCAGGCGAACATACCGTAGTCCTCGAAATCGACGTCGCTGTCGCCGCTCAAATCAGCCGGCACATCCGCACCGCTGACGAGCCAGTCATCCGCAAAATTGGCCAAATCGTCGAGCGCGACCACACAGACCCGAACCCCGTAAGCAGCCGGCCCCGCCGAGCGAAAATGTATCCAGCCGATATTCTCGCCGTATGCCCAGCCGTCAAAGTTGCCGTCCTCATCGATTGCAACACCATAGTGATTCGCATCTCCCGGCACGTTCGGGTCAAAGTTAATCCACCCGACGTTCTCAGCCCAGGCATAACCCGATAGGTTCCCGGCCCCGTCATTGACCACGCCATAATCGACCGAGCCGCAGCTATTCGTATTCTCACAGGATAAGCTTATCCAGCCGATATTCTCGGCCCAGACAAATCCCGTCACCCCATCGCCGCCGACCTGCGCCCCGACGTTCGGCCCGGTCACGTTCGGCTCGAAATTCACCCACCCGATATTCTCGCCATAAGCATACTGGCTCCCGTCATCATACGGGTCGATATTCTCCGCATACAGATTAACGCAGCAAAACACCAAAAGCCCCGCCGCCAACGCTGTATCATACAAATATCTGGTTTTCATAATCAAATCCGCCTTTCGTGTTAATACTCGAAGTTTGCCCACGGATGGTTTGCATTCGCCGTAAGCGAAATGTCGCCGACGCTGGTCACGTTCACTATCGGTCCATAACTGTTGTTGCCCGCAATGTCGTAATTCGTCGTGTTCATCCCCGCCGTGTTCCGGGCGATAAAATTCCGCGTCGAGTCCACATCTATCCCGCGGTCGTTCTGCACGACCGTGTTGTCAACAATTACATTGCGAAGCGATGTCACGTGAATTCCTGCCCCGCTGCCGCCGCTGCCGTTACCCACGCAGTTGTTGCCCATTATCCGGTTCCCGTCCCCTCCGTAAATCCCATCCAGCGTGTTCTCACTGCACGAATTGCGAGCCACCACAGATCCCGAGTTGGCGTAAATCCCATCGCCGGTGTTGCGGTCTGCGGTGTTATTCACCACCACTCCCAGACCGCTCGTATGTATGCCGTCGCCGGCGTTTAACCGCGTTGTGTTGGAGGTAATGGTACAGCCCGTGCCCGCATTGATGCCGTCATCGCCGTTGTCGTAGCAACTGTTCTCAATCACCGTGCCGCCGTTGCCCACGGATATCCCATAATCGCCATTACCATAGCAGGTATTGCCGGTCACTGTGCCGCCACTGCCGGCATATATCCCCGCGTTGCCGTTCTCCGCTGCCGTGCAGTCCTCGACCAGGTGCCCGTAGCCCGTCAAATACATCCCCGCGTTTCCGTTCGACATCACCCGCACATCGATTACCCGAAATTGGTTGCCACCCGCCAAGTCCACAATACCGAAGTCGCCGAAATCCCGTATCGAGCCGTTACGGATTTCCACATTCCTGCATCTGTCTATGTTGATGCCGTGCTTGTTGCCCGAATCGGGGCCCTTGAGCGTATAACCCATAAGGTCAATCGTCACATCGTTGGCCTCGAGCGCGATGCCGTCCTTGTCGTTAACGTCAATGGTAATGTCACCGGTGAAATAATACGAGCCCGGCTGGTCAATCACATAGACACTGCCCGCGTCACCGCTGAGCGACTGGACCGCAATCCTCGGCTCCACCTCACTCAGCGTCTTCATCGTAGGCCCCGGCGGCACAGCCGGCTCGAGACTACCGGCTGAAGCAAACGGCAAAAACCATAATACATTTGCCAGGCCCAGCACAATAACCGCCAAAACGTTTTTTTGTCCTGTCATTTTCATTTTTTGTCTCCTGAAAAATCTCAAAATTGGAAATTTGCCCAAGCGTTGGTTTGTGTATTTGGGTCGCTGCAGATTGGCCCGACTTTGTTGCCCGCTGCAATATCGTAGTTGTTGGTATTGGCCGAGGCGCTGTTCTTGACAATGAAATTGTTCGCGGCGTCCACGTCAACTCCACGGTCATTGTGCATAACGTCATTTGCTTCTATCCGGCTGCCGCCGCCCGCAGCGTGAATGCCCGCCCCCTCGCTCGGGCCCTGGCCGTTGTAAGAACAGCTATTACCGATGATTCTGCAGCAGGATGTTACCTTGATACCGTCGTACGTGTTGCCGAAAACCTCACAGGATTCAATCGTATTCGACATTTCAACGTCGATTCCGGTACCGTTACTGCCGACAGAGCAATTCCTGATAAGACAGCCCGAAGAGGCGCTAATTCCGTTGGCATCATAGAAAAAACTACAGCCCTCAGCGACACCGTGCGCGCCCAGAACCAGGCCGTCGC
>CAYMYK010000260.1:0-3843 GCA_964394625.1 uncultured Pirellulales bacterium | reverse complement strand
TACGAAATCATTGCAGATAGGCTAAAAAAAGGTAAAATCGATGAAAAATATCGTCTGAAAATGAAAAAAGATAAAGTGAGAAATGATGAACTACAGCTTACCTTTTTAGAGGATTGTTAAAAGCTGCAATAAATTTCTCTTGCGACGTTCTAACCATATCAAGAAAGATGTATGTAAAAGGGTTTGTGGTTATTTCAACCTTCACTTTTTATTTTTTCCCTAAAGGCCTCTATAGCAGCATACAGCGAGCCAAATACAAATTCAGCGAGTTCCTCAACGGTTGCATTTTCGGCCGTCTTGTCGAATTGGCTGCTCAGGAATTCAAGGAATTTGCCATTCTCTTGATACCGCTCCATTCTGTTTTCCATTGGCTCATTATTGATCATAACCTGGGGTTTGTCAAACAGGCCGACTACCTTTAGGTAGCAAAATGGATTTGTGATTGAGCAGCGGGGCGGGGTCGGGCGTTACCAGACGGCATTTACGAAGTCGTGGAACTCGACGTCATTGCGAATAAAACTGTCGGGCAGGATAAGGTAAAGGCCCTCTTTCGGCAGATTCGCCAGCACCTCGGGCAGCTCGTCGAAGTAGCCCTCGACGTAGAGGATGAGTCGCGAGGATTCGGCGATGGCCCTGAGGTCGCCAAGCATATCGCGAAGCGATGGGCCGTCGCGTTCGACGGTAAGCTGAACCCCTGCCAGGTTCGGAATCTTGAGGACGTGTGGGTAGTGCATAAAGCCGGTCGAGTGCAGGTGGAAGAAGACAGCAGGGCCGAGGTGCCAGACAAGCTCGACGTTGTGTTTGTAGAAGATAGAGTTGTAGTGCTCCGGCCCGCAGAGGGTCATCGCATCTTCCTGGATGGCGATGGTGGGCTGCGGCGCCCAGTACCCGAAGATGTGCGCGTAGCCGCCGAGCTTCGGCCTGGCAATGGAAAAATGCATATCGAGCGTATTCATCAGGAGTTGATTGATTCGAGCGGCGGTTTCGCTCAGCAGTTCCGGGTGGTCGTAGAGATCGGTGAACAACCCGGTGAGGCCGCGCATGCCGGCGAGGACATCCGATGGGCCTCGCAGGATCGTCGGTGACAGGAAGCAGTCCGCCGGCAGCGAAGCGTTTAGAAGCCGGAGCTGGACTTTCATACAATCGAGCCAGGCGGTATTTGCGGGGATAGGCGCCGAATCAAGCTCGGCTCCGGTTCTGATGAACGGTTTTGGCGCAAGTGAGCCGGAGGCGACGTGGACGCCGCAGCCGCACATTGCCTCCACCCACGGAACCGCACGCCACGGCGCATTGAAGGGCAGAAAATCATCGATAGTGACACGCTTTTTTGCAAAGGCGAATTCGTAGTCTGTCGCGGCCAAATCGGCCGTGAGCCGTGATGCCTTCAGTTCCGGTTTGCTCAGCGGCTTTTTGCAGTATCGGATGGGCAGCCAGATTGCCTTCGGGACGATTCCGACCGGTGGGCGGTCAACCGAAGATTTTCCCCAGAAGGATTTTTTGAATCGTTCGATACTTTGTTGAAGCTGGTCGGAAGACTTCATTTGCCAAACAGCATAGTGGGTATTTTCACCACACAAAAATATGTAAATACCGTAAACGAGATTATCAACCCTGTCGCCAGGATACGACTCGGCTTTAAGATTTTCGCCGCCTCGGCAGACAGAAGGCGAGGCAGCACAAAATACAGACCCACTAAACAGCACAGTGCCTGCAGCGGCGTCAGCAGCAGGCCATCGAGAATGGAACCCAGTTTGACGAGAACGACGGGTTTGTAGCCGATGGTGTAGATGATGACCATCGATGTAAAGAAAAAGACGACCAGGAAAAACCGATACAGCACTTTCCACGAATACCGCCTCCCCAGAGACGGAAAGCAGATTCTCACCGAGTCGGCAAACAGCCGGGGCCAGCCGGCTAATTGGCCTACCTGCGAACCTATCAGGGCGGCGGCGCCGGCTAACATAAACAAAGCCGCACCGACCTTGCCCCAGTTCGCCGCAAAGACCTCCGACAATGTCACCGCAACCGTGGCCCCCTCCGGCGCAAGCTCCCTCGGCCGCAGCACACCCGTTCCGGCTATAAGAAACGCCCACGTGACCACTACCGCTATCACCATCGCCAAACTTGCATCGACGAGCAGCACCCGGCACCAGCCCCTGATTTTTTCGGCGGTCTCGCTGCTCATAAGGCGAAGCTTATCGACCCGGGCGGCCTGGCCCTGGCTTCGACCCGCGGCGGCGCCGTAGCCGGCGCCCAGAACCCAGTATGTGTACCATACCTGCGATGCAAACCCGCCGGCGCCCCAGCCAATCAACGGCAGTATCTCGGCCCAGGCATTCGGTTTTGTCCCCTGCTCAATCGCCCAACCCGACACCACGGGGACATTCGGAACCAACGACCGGACAAAATCACCCAAAGGCGGGAACACACATGCAGCTACATAAATAGTCCCGACAACAATAATGACCACGAAAAAGCTCATTACGATTTTCAGAACCTCGAACACGCCCGACCAGACGACCGCCACTGCGAAAAGCGACACCGCCCAGCCGCACGCAACCTGTACCGCCCAGGATTCACTGCCGAATATCCCCGCAATAAAAACTCCCGCCGCATTCGCAAGCGCCGCTATCGCTATCATCGCCGCAACGAACTGCGCGCAGAACACAACCCACACGACCCAGTGACGCGGCCCCGGCATTCTGTCGAACATATCGACCATACCTTCGCCGGTGCACACCGTGTATCGCGCACCGGCCAGACCGATTACGTATTTCAGAAATATCCCGAGGATAACAGCCCAGAGAATACCCGAGCCAAGTATCGCACCGGCTCGCGTCGCAAGAATGACCTCCCCCGAGCCGATATACTCGCTGCACCACACAAACGACGGCCCCACCAGGGCCAAAACCATCAGCCCTCTCGGCGGCCTTGGTATCTGAATGTCACTCATAGACGCATATTTTTAACCGCAGAAATCAAAATTTGCACGAACTTTCTCAGTTTCAGAGCCATGCGGCAGATATTTTTGTCTTGATATTTACGGAATCATGGTATATAATAAGTTAAGTGTGAAACTTTACCGGCCCTGGGGGGAGCGGAGGATAGAACGATGAGGAATATCGTTTTCGCAATCGCTTTTTTTAGCGTACTGTTCAGTCTGCGCACCGCCCAGGCCAAATACAGCGGCGGAACGGGTGAGGCGGCTAATCCCTACAGAATAGCAAATTACAATGACCTATACGTGCTGGCAGACGATGTAAACGACTACAAAAAATGTTTTGTAATGACGGCCGACATCGACCTCGACCCGTGCCTGCCAGGGCGAAGGGAGCTTACTACCGCACTTATTGCACCGGATATCAATGATGACGGCGGCTTCCAGGGCACATCGTTTACAGGTACTTTCGACGGCAACGGTTTCAGCGTTCTTAACCTCATCATCGATACCTGCGACCTCGGGAACGATTACCTGGGGCTCTTCGGCCAGATTGGCTGGTGGTCTGCTCATGGCGCCGCTATCTCAAATCTGGGCGTTAGAGACGTGAGTATAGCCGGCAGTTCTGATGGCTCAAGCACCGTCGGTGGCTTAGGGGGACATGCTTGGTACGCCAGCATCACTAACTGCTATGCAACCGGTGTGGTTCGTGGCGGTGATGAGACAGGCGGTTTGACGGGTGTCAACCGCTCTAGCAGTATGACCAGTTGTTACGCAACCGGAGAAGTCACAGGGGGATCGGATGTTGGCGGGTTGGCAGGGGACAATGGTAGTACCACCGTGACGCGTTGTTATGCGAGCGGGTCGGTTTCGGGTGATAGTCGTGTCGGGGGGCTCGTGGGTTC
>CAYMYK010000259.1:0-3850 GCA_964394625.1 uncultured Pirellulales bacterium | reverse complement strand
ACCTGCGATTACCGGATTATGCTCGAATGGACCGAACAAATCATCGCAGGGGTAATGCTCGCAAAAAAGGCATCCGGCTGCGAAGGCGTCTTCATCGCCGTCGAAGACAACAAGCCCGCCGCCATCGAGGCCCTCGGCCGAACTATCAAAAATTTACCGGATACCGGCAATATCCGCCTGGCAACCGTAAAAACAAAATACCCCCAGGGCGGCGAAAGGCAGCTCATAAAGGCCGTCCTGAACAAGAACGTCCCCACAGGCGGAATACCGCCGATGATAGGCGTACTCGTGCTCAACGTCGCCACCTGCGCCGCCATCGCCGAGGCCGTCCTGCTCGAAAAGCCGCTCACACACCGCGTCGTTACCGTCACCGGCCAGGCCGTCGCAAAGCCGGGAAACTACTATCTCACCATCGGAACCACCGTCCGCGAGCTTATCGACTTCTGCGGCGGCGTTACCCAAAAAAGCGCCAAGGTCGTCCTCGGCGGCCCTATGATGGGCATCGCCATCGCCGACCTCGAAACACCAATCACAAAAACCACAAACGCCGTTACCGTCCTGACAAAATATCAAATCGGAAAGGCAAAATACCAAAAACAACAGACGCCCTGCATCAGGTGCGGCCGGTGCCTCCGGGTCTGCCCCGAGAACCTCAACCCGACCAAAATCGCACACGCTGTCAAAAACAACCGGCTCGACATCGCCGAAAAATATTACATCAACGCCTGCAACGAGTGCGGCTGCTGCAGCTATGTCTGCCCCGCAAAAATCGAGCTGACCGGCTACATAAAAACAGGAAAAATATTTCTCGCAAGACAAAAAAAGAAAATGCCGCAATGAAAATCCATTATGGTCGCAGCAGGGTTTATTTCGTAAGAAGTGGAAATGGAAAACGCTAAATGCTGAGCAAGATAACAGTTTCGCCTGCACCGCATATCAGCGAGCAGCGCTCGACCAGAAGCGTTATGCTCGACGTCATAATAGCCCTTGCGCCCGCCGTTTTCGCCGCTTTCTACTACTTCCGCCTCTATGCCTTTAACCTGCTGGCCGCCTGTGTCGTTTCCGCAGTTGCCACAGAATACCTCTGCAACCTCCTGCGAAAAAAACCAAACCCCGCCGAATCGCTCACCGACCTCAGCGCCGTCGTCACCGGCATAATACTGGCCTTGTCCCTGCCGCCGCATCTTCCCGCCTGGGCCGCCGTCATCGGCTCTGCCTTCGCAATCGCCATTGCAAAAATGGTCTTCGGCGGACTCGGCTCGAATATATTCAACCCCGCTATGGCCGGGCGTACCTTCCTCACCGCCTGCTTTGGTATGCTTATGACCACCTGGACCGTTCCTGCTACCATCAATCCGAAAATGCCAATCGTCTCCGCCGAAAACACCATCGACGCCCGCACACAGGCAACACCGCTGGCGTGGAGCAAACAGGCCATAAAAAAGCAATCCTCCTCAGCCGTCGCGAACGAACAGTTCAAGGCCCAGTTCACCGGCAATATCCCCGGCTGTCTCGGCGAGACCAGTACGCTGGCAATTCTAATCGGCGGCATCTACCTGCTGCTCAGACGAACCATCACCTTTCATATTCCGCTGGCCGTGCTGCTGAGCGCCTTTATCTTCGCCGCCGTCGCATACCTGATAAACCCCTCGGCCTACGTATCACCGCTTGTGCACCTCACTACCGGCGGGCTGGCCCTGTGCGCATTCTTCATCGCCACCGACCCCGTCACCGCACCGCTGTCAACAAAAGGTATGTGGCTGTTCGGCATCTGCGTCGGCTCGCTGATTATGCTCATCAGAATCGTCGGAGAATACCCCGAGGGAGTTATGTACGCCGTCCTGCTGGCCAACGCCGTCACACCCCTCATCGACCGGCTCTGCAAACTCACCCCCGCAGGAGGCAAGCCGAATGTCTAAAATAAAATTCTTCATACGACAGTCCTGGCTGCTCATCGTCTGCTCGCTCTTCTTCGGCCTGCTCCTGGCCGGCGCCAACGCCGTCTGGACGCCAAGAATCCAGCAGAATAAAATCGACAAGCTCAACAAACTTATGTCGTCCCTCATACCCGCCGTAAAAAAGTTCCAGCTCGCCGGCACCCTGACGATAACCTCGGCAAAACGAAAGCCAATCCCCACCGACCTCTACAAGGCCCTGGCCGATGACGGCCACTGCATCGGATACTGCTTCAACACCGCCGGGCCGGGATTCGCCGACAAAATAGAGCTTGTTTTCGCCGTCGATAGAAACTTCAAAAAAATCGCCGGCTTCAACGTTCTTTCCAGCAACGAAACGCCCGGCTTCGGCGACCGGATTAAACAGCCATACTACCGAAACCAGTTCGCCGGCGCACCCGCCGGCCGGCTTCGTCTCGAAAAAACCGGCGATGCCAAAAAAATCGACTCCGAAATCGTCGCTATCACCGGGGCTACCATCAGCAGCGAAGCCGTCGTCGATATAGTTAATAACGCTTTACCGCAGGTAAAGAAACAAATGAAGCAAAAAGGTCTAATCGAAGATGGAAACTAACACCCAAAATCCGCCTTCTATTTATAAGCAGACGCTCCTGGCGGGGCTTTGGCGAGAAAATCCCGTCTTTCGCCTCCTCCTCGGAATGTGCCCTACGCTCGCCGTCACCGCCGCCGTCAAACCCGCCCTGACTATGGGCCTTGCCGTCGTCTTCGTCCTGCTGTGCTCGAACATAGTCGTCTCAATGATGAGAAACCTGCTCAAGCCGCACCTGCGAATCCTGATGTTCACGCTGACCATAGCGACCTTCGTCACTATCGCGGACCTGTTCCTCAAGGCCTACCTGCCGAAAATGAGCGAAACGCTCGGCCCCTATGTCCCCCTTATCATAGTGAACTGCATCATCATCTGCCGGGCCGAGGCCTGCGCAAGTAAAAACGGAATCCTCGTAAGCGTCATCGACGCCGTTAGTATGGGAGCCGGCTTCACCATCTCGCTGTGCGTGCTCGCCTCGATAAGAGAAATCCTCTCCACCGGCGCTATCTGGGAAATCGGCATCCTGCCGAAGGCGTTCGTACCCTGGGCCGCTATGAGAATGCCCGTCGGCGCCTTCATTACGCTCGGCCTGCTCATAGCCCTGGCCAACACAATAACCGCAAAAACCAAAAAAGCTCAAAACGCAGCCAAATAGTAAATCGAAAATATTAAATAGTAAATAGAATAATGGATACGCTAACAACACTACTGCTCGGATTCATCTCAATCGTTCTCATAAACAACCTGGTCCTTACCAAGTTTCTCGGAATCTGCCCCTACCTCGGCGTCTCCGGCCGAATCGATATGGCATTCGGTATGGGACTGGCCGTAACATTCGTCGTTACGCTCGCCGGCACGCTCACCTTTCTTCTCGACCACCTCATCCTGATGCCGTTCAAC
Organism: uncultured Pirellulales bacterium; assembly: GCA_964394625.1. Lineage (GTDB taxonomy): Bacteria > Planctomycetota > Phycisphaerae > Sedimentisphaerales > Anaerobacaceae > JAUVYV01. The sequence goes on along the minus strand of CAYMYK010000259.1, from coordinate 445 downwards.
CTCGAAATTACCCGGTACGTCTGCTACATCCTCGTCATCGCAGGCGCCGTACAATTGGTCGAAATGTACCTGAAAAAATTCTTCCCCACGCTCTACGACAGCTTCGGTATCTTCCTGCCCCTCATCACGACAAACTGTGCGATTTTAGGCCTGTGCCTGTTCATCAACCTCTGGGGCATTGACAACCTGCTCGAAGCGGCGGTACTCAGCTTCGGTGCCGGCATCGGTTTTACTATGGCGATATGCATTATGGCCGGCATCAGGGAAAACCTCGACCTCGCCGACGTACCGAAGCCCCTAAAAGGTGCTCCCATTACCCTGATTACCGCCGGCCTGCTCACGCTGGCCTTTATGGGATTCGCCGGAATGATAAAATGACCGTAATCTTCACAAATATACCGACCACACTTCTCTCGGTCATTCCCGCGCAGGCGGGAATCCAGAA
>CAYMYK010000258.1:0-3906 GCA_964394625.1 uncultured Pirellulales bacterium | reverse complement strand
ACTGTGCAATGGCAACGATTTGCTCGTCGGAGACGCCCGGTATGACTCCAACAATCGCGATATCCTGCTTGTAATCGATGTTTGTGAGCTGCTGGACATCCCTGTGCGGGAAGGTGACGGTGCGGCTGAAGTAGCGTTTGTGGACGGATTCTTCGCTGAGCGAATACAGCATTTCGGCCAGGGCGGCTTCGTCGCTCGGCTTTACGGGCCTGAAGAATATCTCGGTACCGTCGCGCAGTGTTTCGTATTTCTCCAGCTCTTCGGGGTAACGGACCTTGTCCCAGGCAAGCTCAATCTGGTCCTCGTAAATGTACCTTTGGGCCTTGGCGGCCTGGATGAGCTGGTTTCTGAACTTCGGATGAGCGATGTTAATGAGCGCAAGGACCCTTTCCCTGATGCTTTTGCCGTGCAGGTAAGCGATGCCGTATTCGGTTACGACGTAATGGACATCACCGCGGGTGGTGACGACGCCGGCGCCTTCGGTAAGATGCGGCACTATTCTGCTCACCTCGCCGTCCTGGGCGGTGGACGGCATGGCAATAATCGCTTTGCCCCCTCTGCTTTTTGCGGCGCCGCGTATGAAATCGACCTGGCCTCCTATTCCGCTGTAGAACTGATAACCGAGTGAGTCGGCGCATACCTGGCCAGTGAGGTCCGTTTCAAGGCCGACATTTATTGCGATCATCTTTTCGTGCCGGCTGATGATATATGGGTCGTTGACGTACTCGGTGGGGTAAAATTCGAAGAATGGATTATTGTCGATATAGTTATACAGCCCGCGTGTGCCCATACAGAAGCTTGCGACGATTTTGCCGTGATTGAGCGTCTTTTTGGAACAGGTAATTGCGCCGCATTCGATGAGGTCGATAATCCAGTCGCTGAACATTTCGGTGTGAACGCCGAGGTCCTTTTTGTCTTTGAGCGACTCGGCTAATGCCTGGGGAATCCGTCCGATGCCGCACTCGATGGTGCTGCCGTCCTCAACGAGCCGTGCAATGTTGTAACCAATTCTGGTCAGTGTATCATCCAGCTCAGGAACGGGGATTTCAACAATGTCTTCATCGTGGGCAACGAGAAGGTCGATGTTGTTGACGTGCAGGAAACTGTCGCCGCACGTTTTTGGCATACGGCTGTTGACCTGTGCAATAACGTATCTTGCATTTGCGACGGCGGACTTTACGATATCAACAGAGACGCCGAGCGAACACAGGCCGTTAACGTCGGGCGCCGTGACGGTGACAAGGGCGACATCGAGAGGGATTCTGCCGCTCTCGAACTCGTGCGGTATTTCCGACAGAAAGATTGGAGTGTAGTCGCCAATACCTTTGCTGAGGGAGTCGCGGACGTTGTCGGCGATGAAAAAACTGTTCATTTTGAATTTTTCGCGGAATTTCTCATCGGCGTAAGGGGCTGCGCCAATAGTCAAAAGCTGAACGATGTGTGCATCGTAGATATTGGCGGAATGCTCGACGAGGGCCTCGACAAGGTGCTGCGGCTGGCCACAGCCCGTTCCGATAAAGATGCTATTGCCGGATTTTACGAGCCGCATTGCAGCGGCGGCGGTGCTTGTTTTATCCTTGTACTTTTTCCGCCAATCAAATCCCTGAGCGCTCATATCTTTCCTCTACACCTTCTCAACGCTGATTCTTGCATCGACGGCGACGGGGGTGGTGCCTTCGGGCCCGACCATATACGGGTTTATATCCATTTCCTGTATTTGCGGAAACTCGGTGACGAGCTGGCTGAGACGCTGCAGACCCTCGGCGACGGCGTCGATGTCAACGCCTTTTTCACCCCGGACGCCCTTCAGCATCCTATACGTCCTGGTGTGCGTAAGCATCTGTTTCGCCTCGTCGGCGGTAAGCGGCGCTAGGTAGAAAGATACATCCTTGAGCACCTCGACCATAGTACCGCCCATTCCAAACATCATAACAGGCCCGAAGTGAGGGTCGCGGTGCATACCAAGGATGACCTCCTTTCCGCTGCCGCACATCTCCTGAACGAGGACGCCGAGGATGTTGGCATCGGGCATCTTTTGAGGTGCCCGGTACATCATCAGGTCGAATGCATCCACAACTTCCTGTGCGCTTTTCAGACCGACCCTGACGCCGCCGACGTCTGATTTATGAATGATGTCCGGGGACCAGATTTTAAGTACGACCGGATAACCGAGCTGTTCGGCGAAGCCGGCTGCCTGTTCGGGTGTGGCGGCGACTGAGCCCTTTGGTGTTACGAAGCCGTATGCCTCGAGTATTTCTTTAGACTCGGCCTCGCCGATTTCCCGAATCCGGCCTCTGAGGTGTCTTTCAACGATTGTTTCGGCTTTTCGGCGGTTCACCGGGAAAAGCTTTACGATGCGTTTCGGCCTTGAACGCCATCTGACGTATTCAGCCATAACCTTAATGGTGAGCACGGCGCTTTCGGGGCTATCATACTGTGGGATGTTGCCTTCACGGAGAACTTCGATTGAGTCTTTAACCCTGGATGCGCCGAGAAAGCAGGCGACGACGGGCTTGTGGGGTTTTTGCCGCGTTTTTGAGACGACCGCCTCGGCGGTGGCAGCCGGTTCGGTCATTGCCTGCGGCGTCAAAAGCACAAGGACGACGTCAACGTTCGGGTCGTCGAGCACGATGTCGAGTGCGAATTCGTAGCGGTCGGCGAGTGCGTCGCCAAGTATGTCAACGGGGTTATAGAGGTTTGCGGCGGCGGGCAGCTTTTCGGCTAATTTTTTTGTGGTCTCGTCGGTGAGTTTTGCAAAGGTCAGACCCTGTTTTTCGATGGCGTCGGCGGCCATTATACCGGCGCCGCCTGCGTTTGTGATGACGGCGACCGCAGGGCCTTTCGGCAGGGGCTGATAGGCGAAGGCCTGGGCGAAATCGAACTGCGACGTGATGGAGAAGCAGCGGATGATGCCGGCCCTTTCGAATACGCACTCATAAGCGGTTTCGCTTCCGGCCAGGCTGCCGGTATGTGAGGAAGCGGCCTTCGCGCCGGCGGCGGTTCCACCGGATTTCATCAGCAGTATCGGTTTACTCTGCGAGATTTGCTCGGCCTGTCTTACAAAGGCGGCGCCGTTTGTGATGCTTTCGAGGTAGCCGGCAATGACCTTAGTATCGGTATCGGTCGCGAGCGCCTCGATGACGTCACTCTCGTCGATATCGGCCTTGTTGCCGATACTGATGAGCTTGCTGAAACCGATACCGTCCGCGTTGGCCCTGTCGAGAATAGCAGCGAGCAGCGCCCCTGACTGTGAGAAGTATGCGATTTTGCCGGCGGCGGGCAGGTCGCCCCCGAAACTGGCGTTTAGCTTGCTGGCGGGAACAATGACCCCGAGGCAGTTTGGGCCGATGATTCTGATTCCGGCTCTTTTTGCAATTCGCACAACATCCTGCTCGAGGGTTTTCCCCTCTTGCCCGATTTCCTTGAAACCGGCCGTAATAATTACCACTGCTTTTACTCCGACCGATGCGCACTGCTGCATAACGTCGAGGACGATTTTAGCGGGAACAACGATAATGACAAGGTCGGGTGTCTGGCCAATGGACTTTAGGTCGCCAAAGCACTTTAGGCCTTCAATTTCGTCGGCGCTGGGATTGATGGGAAAAATTTCGCCGGGATACCCGCCGTCAATCATGCTTTTCAAGATTTCGTATCCGACCTTGCCCTTCTGACGCGAGGCGCCGACGATTGCAACCGAGCCGGGATTGAAAAACTTCTCAAGCGTCATAAAGCCTTCTTTTGAGCATCCTGCCAAACATAAATATAATTTACAAAGTGTGATTTCCAGAGAACCGCGATTATAAACAGCCGGAGAATAAAGTGCAAAGTATTTTTAGATAAGCGGTTGCGGTAGGGTGTAGCACGATTTTTAGGCACATTTTCCTATCACAGATTCCCAAAGGTCAC
>CAYMYK010000257.1:0-3936 GCA_964394625.1 uncultured Pirellulales bacterium | reverse complement strand
GCGAAACAAACGTCGTCGTGCCGACGACGGCTAAACGGGGTGGCGGTGCGGGCACGGGCGGGATGGCCGTGCTACGGGGTTCGGGATTGGCGGGGCGAGAAAAATTTCTTTACTGCTGTCGAACAATAATTTAATATGTGAGTATGTAATCATATAATCACATAGAAACTGGATAACCGGAACTACGAGGAAATCGTGTTTTGGAGATTGGCTGTATGACAGGCAAAAGGCAGAAGTTGTTTGAGAAGCAGGCGCAGGTAATCCGGGCGGTGGGCCATCCGTTTCGGATAGCGATTCTGGAGTCACTGCGGGACGGTGAGCAGTGCGTTTGTGATATAGCCGAGTACGTCGGGGCCGAACGGTCGAACGTTTCGCGGCATTTGTCGGTGATGGTTGCCGCCGGGATACTTCAATCGCGAAAGGACGGTCTGAAGGTGATGTATCGACTCAAATGCCCGTGCGTTTTCGAGTTTTTTCGATGCGTGGGGAAGGTTTTGAAAGAACAGGTTAAGGAAAACGAAAAGCTGCTTAGCACGCTATAACAAAGGCGGATATGGATTTCAAAAAGGAATGGAAGAAGCTGTTGGCGGTCGTGGGAGTTTTTGCGGCGTGTTTTTATCTGCCTGTGGGAGTTGGGCGTTTTGATAATGCGGTAGGTGAGGCGCTTGCGCTGGTGAAGTGGTATGCGCGGGCGCATGTATTGCTTTGCTTAGTGCCGGCCTTTTTTATCGCGGGCGGGATAAGTGTTTTCGTAAGCCAGGCATCGGTAATGAAGTACCTTGGCGCAAGGGCGAATAAGGTGCTGGCCTACGGGGTGGCGAGCATATCGGGGACGATTCTTGCGGTTTGCTCGTGTACGGTGCTGCCTTTGTTTGCGGGGATATACCGGATGGGAGCGGGGCTTGGGCCGGCGAGCGCGTTTCTGTATTCGGGGCCTGCGATAAACGTCTTGGCGATAATACTGACGGCGCGCGTACTCGGTCTTGAGATGGGGATTGCACGAGCGGTCGGCGCGGTGGTTTTCAGTATCGTAATCGGACTGGCGATGCACTTTATCTTTCGCAAGGAGGAGATTGAAAAGGTAAACGCCCAGGCGGCAATGCCGCAGGTACAGGTAAGTCGGCCTTTATGGAAAAACGCATCGTACTTCGCGACAATGGTGGCGATATTGGTATTTGCGAACTGGGCGAGAAGCGGTGACGCTCGGGCGCTGTTTTTGTGCTGTCCGGGGGGATTGAGTGTTTATGAGATGGAGGGGACATTAGTAGAGCAGAGCGAAGAATCGGTCGTGATTCAGGACTCGGCAGGCGAACAGTACATCATACCGACTGAGCTGCTTCAGGGTGTTGAAGAAGTCGAAAAAGGCGGGGTGTATGAGTGGATTCACAAGATGCGATGGTTCATTGTTGCAGGGCTGCTGTTGTTTTTCGCGGTTCAGATTCGGCTCTGGTTTTCGCGGACGGAAGTGACCGAGTGGGTCGATGCAAGCTGGGGATTTGCGAAACTGATACTGCCGTTATTGCTGCTCGGTGTCCTTGCGGCGGGTTTTTTGCTGGGCCAGCCCGGGCCGAGCCACGAGGGCGTAATACCAAATAAGTGGGTGAACACAGCGGTCGGGGGAAACTCAATCTGGGCGAATCTGTTCGCTGCGGTGGCGGGAGCGTTTATGTACTTTGCGACGCTGACGGAGGTGCCGATATTGCAGGGCCTGATAGGCGCCGGGATGGGCAAAGGGCCTGCACTTGCATTACTTTTAGCGGGGCCTGCGCTTAGTTTGCCTAATATGTTAGTGATACGGTCGGTGATGGGGACAAAGAAGACGGCGGCGTTTGTGTTGCTGGTGATAGTGATGGCGACTATTTCGGGCATCATATTCGGGACGATATTCTGATGGATGGGGCGAAAATGGAGGTGAAACCGAGAGGCGAGGCAGAGCGGACAAGAGATTTTATGAAGAAAAAGGCGGGTAGGAGCATGTTATGAAGAAGATACAGATATTGGGAACGGGCTGCCCTAAGTGCAAAAAATTGGCCGCCAACGTCGAGGCGGCGGCGAAGGAAGCGCAAACCGAATACGAGATAGAGAAGGTAACGCAGATAAACGAGATTATGAAGTTCGGTGTGATGGTGACACCGGCACTGGCGATAGACGGCGAGGTGAAGGTGACAGGCAAGGTGGCGAGCACGGATGAAATAAAGGAAATGCTCAGGTAGAAAGTATTCGAAAGGAGACAAGAAATGGGCGAAGAACAGGTGTGCAGTGGCGGGGGCAAACTGATATTTTCATGTTCGGGGGCGGCGGATGTCGGCTGGATATCGGATTTGGCGGCCAGACGGATGACCAGCGACGGTGCGGGCAAGATGTTCTGCTTAGCCGGGATAGGCGGACGAGTCGAGCCGATTATGGAAAAGGCGAAGGTGGCAGTGAAGATACTTGCGATAGACGGGTGTTCTCTTCATTGCGTGAAGAGGACTTTGGAGAATGCGGGATTTAGTGAGTTTGCGTATCTGCGTGTGACGGATTTGGGGCTGGAGAAGGGACAGAGTCCGGCGAGCGATGAGAACGTGGCGAAGGTTGTAGATAAGGCTACGGGGTTGTTAAATTGAGAGGTGATGCGGGATGAAACTAATTTGGCGAATTATGATAATTGCAGTCCTTGCAGGTGCTGTCGCAGGAGTTGTCGCGCTTAAGCATAATCGCGGGGACAGCGCCGAGCCGATTCAGGCAGCAAGTGCGCGTAGCAAAGCCGGCACCGTTTTGCAAGCCCGGGCAGCGACAGGGAAAACGGTTCGGTTAGTCGATTTAGGAGCCGATAAGTGTATCCCGTGCAAGATGATGGCGCCGATACTCGAAGAACTCAAGGCCGATTACGCGGGCAGTATGCAGGTGGATTTCATCGATGTCTGGAAGAATCCGGATGCGGGAGCTGAATATGGTATCCGCGTCATACCAACGCAAGTTTTCTTTGATGCTTCGGGAAAAGAGCTTTTTCGTCACGAGGGTTTCTTCTCGAAAGAAGATATTCTTGCCAAGTGGAAAGAGTTTGGCGTTGAACTGAGGAAGAATCGATGATAGAGCGACTTTTTACAACGTTGACGCATGCGGTTGAGGGAACCGCTGCAATTGCACTGGCGGCCTCTTTCGTATGGGGGGTGTTGAGCATACTGCTTAGTCCGTGTCACCTGGCGAGTATTCCGCTGGTAGTGGGTTACATCACCGGCCAGCAAAACGTTTCGACCCGCAGGGCGTTTGTCATATCGCTTCTGTTTGCGATGGGCATACTGACGACAATCGGCGCCGTTGGTGCGGTTACAGCCGTTGCGGGGCGGATGATGGGCGACGTGGGCGAATTCGGCAACTATTTTGTGGCTGGTATTTTCTTTTTGGTGGGGCTTTACCTGCTGGATGTTATTTCGTTCGGCTGGTGCGGGCCGAAGGCCGATGCCGTAAAAGGCAAAGGAGCGCTCGGGGCCTTTATTTTGGGGTTGCTTTTCGGTATCGCCTTAGGGCCGTGTACATTCGCATATATGGCGCCGATGTTGGCTGTTACGTTCAAGCTGGCCTCGACGAACCTGGTTTACGGTATGGTACTACTGGCATTTTACGGAGCAGGACACTGCACGGTTATCGTCTGCGGCGGGACGAGCGCGAAGCTCGTGCAGGGCTATATGAACTGGACGGAGAAATCGAAGGGGACGCTGATTATAAAGAAATTATGCGGTTTGGCGGTCATAGCAGGTGGTCTTTACTTAGTCGGGACAGGACATTAGAATTATTGAGCCAAAAATGTTTCTTGAAGCGAAGCAGTTGCCATTGAGATGCGTTATGTTGAGAATCAGGCAGTGTCACTATGAATTGAGGAGCAAAAGAAAATGGAAGTTAAACCGATTGGAGTAATTCATACGCCTTTCAAGCAGGCGAGTGGCACGCCGATTC
>CAYMYK010000256.1:0-3942 GCA_964394625.1 uncultured Pirellulales bacterium | reverse complement strand
GTGACCTTTGGGAATCTGTGATAGGAAAATGTGCCTAAAAATCGTGCTACACCCCCTTAGTGGCAAACTATGTTTTTCACTTGACAAACAACTTCCCATATTGTATAATATCCACCGAACATTGAGAAAGTGAATACAGTATCAAAAAACTCGGAACATTAAAAATGACCACCCAACCTCAAGAATTAGCGTTAATCCGTGTCAATCTGTGTCTAAAGTCCTTCTGTTTCGCAACTTACATCTCTACACCTGTAGAGAACTCTCTACATTTTAACATTTTTGCGCAAAACGAACCCAATTCTCAAAATGATAGAAATATACATATCCCTTTATATAGAAAAGGTTTACATCAAACATCGGCCGCCAGGCCCCTGAAAAAACGAACCCAAAACAAACCCAATTTCGCAGCGCCGCTTGCCCCCCAAGGGGCGGAGATACCTACGTGGGTTTGGCCATCCCGATGGGAGGTGCACTTAAACCTATCCACTATCCGCTATACGTTCGCCGCTGTTCTCTATCGGCTGTCTATTTCAGATAGCCGAGCGATTCAAGCTGTCGCCGGGTCTGCTCGTCCAGTTCGGTCTTGCCGGCCGGCTCCGCATCTGCCGCCGCCGGCTCAAATTTCGCGTAGAAACCAAACTTCGGGTGCGAGGGCCCAAGGTTCTTTTTCGCACCCGCATCAACCAGCAAATCGTAAAACTCCACCCTGTCGTTTATTCTCTCGTGAATATAGAGATATTCTCTTGATATCACGGCCGCATAGTCCAGATTTGGTATGTAGTCGTTCGTACCCACCTCGGCCACTGCCAGCCGGTCACCGGCGGTCTCGGCGGCGCTCGTCGGCAATACCTTTCCCTCGAAAGAAGCCGGTATCTCAAGCCCCGCTAACTCAAGCAGCGTCGGAGCAATATCAATCGACCGCACCTGGGCGTTTATTTCCGTACCGCCCTGCAGTTTCGCCGGCCAAAGCAGCAGCAGCGGCACCAAGTACACCTCAGGGTACAGATTGTACCCGTGCTCCGGCGTGCCGTGCTCCAGAAACGCCTCGCCGTGGTCGGCTGTAATAACAAAAAGCGTATTCTCAAGCCCAATGAGCTTATCCATCTCGTCGCGAATCTCGGCCACCGCAGCGTCCGCCGTCTTTACCTCCCCGTCGTACAGGTCAATCACCCTCTGCTGAACCCCCGGCCCTCGCAGCCCCTTCTTGCGATAAAGATACTCAAGGCGGGCGTCCGGCAAAAGCCCAATACCAGGTACCGCCAGAGTCGGCTTCGTAAAATAGGGTTGCTGCGGTACGTATGGGGCGTGGACATCCATATAGTGCAGGTACAGGAAAACCGGTTTTCGCGCCCGCCGGCGCTTCATTTCAATCACCGCCTGCTTGTTCACCGCCCAGGCCCTTGCGAACATACTGCTTCGGCTGGCACACATACCGTAAACATTAAAGCCCTGCTGAAACCCGAACATACTTTTCAGCCACGGGTTCGTGTTGATGCCGATGGTGTGATAGCCGTTTTTCGACAGGACCTCGGCAATAGTAGTGAGCCGGCCGGGCAGAACGTCTTTGACGCCCTTGACGCCGTGTCGAACCGGCATCGTGCCGGTCATAATTGAAGCCATCGACGTTTTTGTCCAGCTTGAAGGGGATATTACTTTTCTGAACATAACCGCCTGCTTGGCAACTCGGCTGATGTTCGCTGCGGTATCAACCGGATAACCATAGCACGGCAGGTGGTCGGCGCGTAATGCATCGATGAGGATAAAAACGATATTCGGCAGTTTACTCGGCGTGGATTTCGCGCAGCCGCTAATCCAAAGAGCGCTTGATAATCCACAGCCCAGACCGGCATAAGCGCCGTATTTCAGGACCTGCCGGCGAGTCGGCTTACGCGACCTTTGCCTGAAAGTCGGCCTGCACAAACCATCTTTGCCGCATTTTCCGCTGTCCTGCATAATACATCCATTATACAATTTTCCATATCGTTTGCGAAGCGAATTAACTTCACCGGAGAAGTTTCCGGTTTCTTCGTTGACGCCTTTGCCTGATTGCGATACTTTTAGCCCATATTTTTTAGTGTCACCATTACCCCTATTCGGCTATCGAGACAATGGAGCAGAAAATACAGGAAACCGGCGGCAGCGAAAAAGACGTGATTAATCCCATCGTCGTCTATATTATAGTAGCCGTGTCCGTTTTAGCGGCCCTGTACTTCTGCCGGTTCTGGAGCGGCGACCTGCTGCTGTTCGGCGACGAATTTCACGGTATATGGAATCTAAACAAGCCCTACACTGAGCTAATCAAATTCTACGACAAATTCGGCACCGGAGTGGCTTTTCTGCTCTGCCAGCGGCTGTGTGTCGATATGTTCGGGCCGGGCCTGTTTGCGTATCGATTTGTCGCGGTGCTCGGCGCAATTCTGTCTGTTTTGATTGTCTATCCCGTGGCCCGGCGTCTGGTCGGCCGAATACCCGCCCTGATAACCACACCGGCCCTTGCGGCAAACTCGATGCACATCTTCTACTCGCATTTCGCAAGGGCTTATTCGCTTGCCGTTTTTCTCGGCCTGTTGTTTGTCTATGCGGTGCACAGGGCCCTCGAACGCGAGAGGCCAGGGGTTCTGTGGTACGTGATTCTCACCATTTCAGCCGCCTTGCTGCCCTACGTCCACCTCACCGCCGTGATTTTCGTTGCCGCCGTAGCCGCCGCCGGCGCAGCAGTGATGGTAATCAACAAACGCTCAAGGCGCCACTGGTACTGGTTTGCCGGCAGCTTCGCAATCGCGGCGGTAATTTGTCTGCTGCTGTATCTGCCGGCCTGGAGGCCGTTGTGCGATTTTGTCGGAATGAAATACGGGCAGGGTAGAATTGCGAAGTCCGGGATACCGGATGTGTTCGCCCTTCTGGCCGGCAGCCATGTGGCCGGCTATATCCTTCTCGTGGGAGTTGCTGCGGGTGCGGTATGGTTTCTTGCCAGACGGGGTGCAGGAGCATTAATGCCGGTTACAGCGGCGCTTGCGCCTGTCGCAGGAATTCTAATATCAAGGCCGCACGGCAACGTCTATGCCTACGCGCGCTATCTTCTTATCGCCCTGCCGTTTATGCTGATGCTGACGGCCTGGCTGTTAACGGAACTGCTCAGTTTGCTGCATCTTCGCGACAAGCTGGACAGTTATTTATCGCTGGCGGCAGGGCTGTTAGTTGTGGTCTTATCTTTCATAGCGGGTCCGCTGGGTCTGAGGCATACCCCTGACGAGCCTTTTGCGAATACTTATCTGAGCATGATGCCGCTGCCGGCCTTTGATGTACCGTGGGAGCAGACACCTGCCTTTTATAAGGACCTGGCGAAGTCGAACAAGCAGGTCCAAATCATAGAGGCGCCGGAGCTGCTCAGCCACTCGGTGCTGCTGTACCGCAATTACTATCTCCAGCACCGCAAAAAAGTTACGATAGGTCTTGTGACGCGGCTCGTGGGACTCAATCCCACCCACCTGCCTGCCGGACCCTATGTGGATTTGTCCGAGCCGGACTGGGCCAGACGATGCGATGCGGATTATCTCGTGCTGCACCGGGATGTAGCCAAGGAGATATTTGCGTACTGCCAGTTCGTTTATAACAAGGTCTGGCCGAACATGCGGGATCAGAACCTAAGATCAATGATGGCAAAGCATTATTCCATAGTCAGACCTGTCGGCTCGCTGGCCAAGCTTGTTGAGCGTTTTGACGCCGAATTAGGTGAGCCGGTGTATGAGGATAAGTGGATTGTCGTCTGGAAGCTGGTCTCAAAGTAGAAAGCGCAACCGGGATGCACGTCAGGGACTGTGAGTCGGAAGTTGTGGGCTTTTGGCCGACGGGCTCTGCCAAATCCGCCGCAGGCGCAGCTACCGCAACGGGTGCATCAAAAAAAAGTGGCGCATTTTTTGTGGATATGGTATAGCACATAAA
>CAYMYK010000255.1:0-3950 GCA_964394625.1 uncultured Pirellulales bacterium | reverse complement strand
AATTGTTAATAAGAATACAACTGCAGTACCTACTCCTAAAATAAAATTTACCATTCGTAAAACCTCCTATCACATTATTGTAGCCAATAAATAAAATCCTAAACCCACATACAATAAAGGAGAAAAAGGTTTAGCAACCTCCGAAGATAATTGCATAGTGATACATACAGCTGCAGTACCCGTAACTGCAGCGCCCCATTCAGGTCCAAAATTTTTTACTATCTTTTCAAACATGGGCATTATTACTTTTTTCTTAAACTTCCTGATTCCAATCAAATCCTTTGGCCTTTAACCAGCCGTCTTCCGGTAATGCATGAAAATCAACCGGTTCTGGACTGTGCCATCTGCCATCGTCAGATATTTGCCATTTGGTATAGCGGTTCATCGGCGAAGCGGTTTTGTCTATCCTGTAACCAGTCGGATGAAATCCAATCTCTATTTCCGTCGCATTAAATGTTTGGTTCATTATACATCCAGACCATCAACTTTCATAAAATTGCTTTCGAATATAATGACAATAGACAGCCCCCGCCGGATTGTGAGCCAATACTCTGTCCTTGGCTATAAGGGTTGTTACCGGGGCTTCTGAGATTTTCGAAAAGATTGCATCATGGCCAACACAAAGTCCGCATATAATATTAAGCTGAGTTCCCGCCTTGTTTAGTAACCGTGCCTGACCGGCCGGATTGCACATAACCTCAGAGTTTTCCGGTGAAATCTGCTGTAAGCTAAAATCCTTTTTGTCAATACCGCAGACCTTGCAGCAGACAGAGACCACTTCAAAATGTGTTGAAAGTATTTCATCAATAACCTTTACCTCTTCACTTAAGCCAATGCAAAAGGCCAGGCCTATCTTTTTGCATCCTAATTCCCTTGCAAACAGGATTATCTCACCTAAGCGAGTTTCTTTGCCATAATAGCGTCCCTCGATTGCCGAGGCGGCTTTGTGTAATTTTGTTATTCGGGTATCTCGATACAACTGCTTATGACTGTCGGCCAGTGAAAAGCAATCCTTGCCGCTGCGGCATTCTTTGCTCTCACATCGTCCACATCGCGGCGATATGCCTTTTTGCACTTAACTACTCCTTTGGGTTGTTTTTACCAACAGCTAACGCTATTCTTTCCTTTTAAGCTTTTCACCTGCCAGGCAGTATGTCTGCTTTTTCGAGAAGGTCCTCGACAACAGCAATACTTCCTTTGCATTACTAATCGAGTGCCGTTATAGCAGTTCTGTGTATCCTGGATTTCAGCATAGTTCGATTCATTATTGTATTTGGCAGCCCTGTGACAATACCTGCGGCGCCATCAAAAAAAGAGCTTTCGCTGCCCTGCTATCCTTTCTCACAAATGCTCATAGCTGACATAGAGACTCCTACAGTGTTCCTTTGTTCCAAATGGCAGCCAAACAATAACCCCTTGCTTGAAAATTGTTTTTCAAGTAGCCATCCGGAAAGACACACAAGCCACAAGCCGGCCAAATCAGTCAATGCTTTTTTCCCGGGTGAGTGTAATGGCATTACTGGGACACTCATCAACACACAGGCGGCAGCCGGTGCAGAGTTGCGGCTGCACAACGGCCTGCCCGTCAAGCGCGATTGCACCCGCCGGACAGACATCGACGCAGATACCACAGCCGGTACACATTTCAGCATTAACAACAGCAACTAAGCCCTTAGCCGTTTCCAGCTCGCTTATTCTTCTGTCCAACTGCTGTTTCTGCTGTTCCAACAGCCGGGCCTGCTGCTTCAGGGCGTCCAACTCCTGCACGGGAGGATTTGCCGGCGGAGTGGCCGTATTTGCGGCTGGTATGCTGCTCATTCCGAAACCGCCTGCCATAGGCATTGCCCGTCCCATACCGCCACCGCGTCCCATTCCACCGCCGCGTCCCATACCACCGCCGCGGCCCATACCACCGCCGCGGCCCATTCCACCACCGCGGCCCATACCACCGCCGCGTCCCATACCGCCGGCTATACCTAAGTCCATCGGGCCGGGTTGTCCCGGCGGTTCAGCCATCGGCGGGGTCCCTGGCGCCGCGTTCGGCGGCGGCGTGCTCACACCAAAGTGGCCGGCCACATTCGGGCCGGAACTAGATGTGAAAGCCCCTTTTTTGAATTGTTCAACGGCATTACGTACGGGACCGCTGACGCCGACGATAACCTGTATCCCGGCCTGGCCGAATACGCTAAATGCGTTAGGCCCGCAGTTGCCCGTCAAAACGGTTGTTACACCTTTTTCCGACATCATTTGTGCCGATTGAATACCCGCACCGCCGCCGAGCACGGTGTTAGGATTCTCGATTGGCTCAAACTGCATTGTGTCGGTATCTATAATCAAAAAGTAAGGACACCGCCCGAATCGCGCCTCGACATTATCATCAAGCGTTGGCCCTGTTGACGTTACTGCAATTTTCATAATTATCCTTTCTAAGAAAGCGGGCAGGTACCGGTCGGGCAGGAGCCGCCGGAACTGCCGGAACTGCCGCTGCTCTGACCGACGGCGAAGCCGGAGAAGAGTTTTTCCATATCCCGGCTCCCGCATTTTTCACAGCTATGCGTGCTTTTGCCGGAGCTTTTTTCCAAAAATTCCATCTTATAGCCGCATTTTTTACACCTGTACTCAAAAATTGGCATCGTTTAGTCCCCTTATTAAATCGTTTTTGTAACGTTGTCCACTTTAAGCATCTGCCAGAGAAGAAACAATTTGCATCCTCTCTTTGATACTGTTGGTTATATGGCAGAGGTCAGCCGCTTCCAGGATACCTTGTTGCTGTTCTCTGGTCAATTTCGTGCCGAGGCGGATTTTTGCATCCATTCTTGTTGTGCACGACAGCTTTGCACTCGACGAGGTAGTATTTGCCGAGCAGGCCCCTGTTCGACGGCTCAACTCAATCGTCATACCTTCGTAAGGGATGCCCTGCTCAATGCAGAACTTGACGACATAACCACCGATACACATTCCAATCGATGCCTCGAAGAGCTGGGCCGGCCACATTCCGTCCCGCTCGTCATTGCCGTCCTCACCACGTCCGGTCGTAACGGTATATCCTCTACAGCTTGCCGAGAACCGGAATCCGCTTTCATACTTAACCAAAACTTCCATAGACGATACTCCGCACGATTAAAACCTTTCCTGGGATTTGTAACCCTGGATTATGATAGATACACAACATCTCTACCGATGCTCGAAACCGCATCAGAAAGGTACAAATCCGTGGCTGTCTATTTTTTTATTCTTTACCAGGTTCCCGGCTTTTGAGTTCCTGGATCGTTTCCCGGACCTCTTCGCTGCCTTCATCATATAGCTTTTGCTCATCAGGAGCCAGTTCGTGCAGGAGTCGCAGGAATTCACCGGCATGGACGCGTTCCTCATCGGCGATGTCCTTCAGGACATCTATGGCGAGCTGATTGTCGGTGGACTCGGCAAGCTGGACGTACAACTGAACGGCTTCGTATTCAGCGGCAATCATGAATCGAACGGCTCTGACCAACTCAGCGTGGGTCAGCTTTCGGTCGTTTGCAAGTCCACTAAACGGATTTCCAAATTCGGGCATCCTCTTTCTCCTTAAAAAGAACTTTGTCAGGACCAGTCAGTCAAGGTAAGCATTCAACGGTTTTATGGTTGCCGACAGGCAGGATAACCATTGTCAGCCACCGTCACAAGCAAAAGCAACGGGCGTGTTCAGCCCTTGGTCGTTTTTTGTCCTTCAAGCTCTTCTATGCGCTTTTTGATTCCGTCAAGGGAATCTTCAAGATATTCCGCCTGGCCTTTGAGGCCGTCGATCTCCTGCTCGGCTGTCGCTGCCGGAGCAAACGGTGCACCGCCATAGGCGTATGGGTTCACAGCACCGCCATAAGCGTATGGATTCACAGCACTACCATAAGCAGGCAAGCCGTATCCGGCTCTGCCCCAACCAAAACCTCGACCTCGACCAAAACCGCCGCCTCGGA
>CAYMYK010000254.1:0-4004 GCA_964394625.1 uncultured Pirellulales bacterium | reverse complement strand
CCGAGGAATAATTATGTGGCGTACTTGACAAACGACACGCTTTCAGAGATGACCCAGTATATCCTCGGCATACGACCCGAATATGACGGGCTTAGGATTGACCCCTGCATCCCGCCCGACTGGAAAAAGTTCACCGTCAGGCGACGATTCAGGGGCGCAACATATAACATCGAGGTATTGAACCCGGACGGCGTAATGAAAGGCGTAAAACAAATAACACTCAACGGAAAAGCTGTCGAAGCAAATTTAATTGAAGTCCTGCCGGAAGGCTCCTGCGCCCACGTCGAAGTGATAATGGGCTAATCCCTGCTATATTTTAACCTTAAATACAGGCAGGAAGATTAAGCCGGCCGCAACCGACACCCCGAAAAAATAACATATCCACCAAAACGACCCGCTGGTCCAGGACACTCGTTTGGGATAGCTGATGCTTATAGACTGAACAATCGAATCATTGCCAAAAGGCCTCTCCGCCGGGTGCTCTAATATCTGCCAGAAATGCCCTCCGGGCCGTTTCACGCTGATCCGTTTCAGTCCCTCCCCCACTACTAACTCCTTGCCGACCTGCTCGTCGTTGACTGCGAACATCAATTCCGCCCTGCCCTGCGAGACTCCCTGCACCTTCCACATCATCTCATTGTTTGCAAAGATTTTCACAGGCCCCATAGTGACATCCGTCTTCTCATTCGGTAAAAGACTAACCTCGGGCCAGCCATCATTCGGGTCACCCGCTAACTCCATAGTCACCATCGCCTCTTCACCAACACGCAAAGGCCTCGCCTCGTACCAGAGCGACATCTGAACCAACAGAAGCGCTACCGGCACTATCATCACAAGTAAAGGCCGAAGCGAATAAAAAAATCGCTGAAAAACTCTTCCCAAAGCCCCCCCCGCACTGCGCAGAATCACACCCAGCTCATCCTTGAACAGCTTCATCGCAAGCATATTCGCCTTGAATTTATCCTTAGCCCGACCGATTGCCTTCTGATCCGACGTGTACTTGAATGCCAGAACGAATAGCGCCCCAGCCGCCACCGAGATAATGGTATTACTCTGCCAGCCGGCTAAGCTCTCGATAAAGCCCAGCACCGCCTTGCCGAAGGCATTCGCCGCCGCATTAATCCGGATTATAAGCTGCACAAAAATACCAGTCACTCGATATACCCCAACCCTCGAAGCTGGTCGGCAACCTTATCATCGGCATCGGACGACTCGTGTTTGCTCAGCTCCTCTTCGATTACGTGAGTGACGAACTCCTCGACACTGCTGTAACCGCCCCGCTCAGCGGTCTGTTTAGCCCTGCTGTAGAGATTTGAATCGATTTTGATTTTGGCCATTCCCTTCCTTTCCGTTAAGTGTGTCCGGACGACTCAGGTTTCGAGGATATTTCTGCCCACCATCGGCGACGGGACCTTCAATCCGAATTCCGTAAGAATAGTGGGCGCCAAATCGACCAGAGCCGGGTTGGCTGCGGCAATGGGTTTATTGCTGAACAGAATGCCCGGCAATTCGGCGACGTCGGCGCAGTGGTCGGCGCTCCAGGCCGAGTCGTTATCGCACAGGATTGCACCGCCCATACCGCCCAGGCAGGTATCCCAGGAGGCCCTGTAGTCCCGGCTGTAACCAATGATAATGTCGGGCGCCAGGGTAGTGGCGGGGCCTGAATAATCCTTGTCCGAACGATGGGCCTTGTGAATGATGCGCCTGCCGTTTTCGTCGGTAATGGCTTCGAGTTTGGCCACCAGCTCTTTTACGTAAAAGTCATACTCATCGCCCGGCTCAACCGTGCCGTATATCTCCCTGCCTTTGAGATTGATATACAGCCCGTTTATGCCCAGCCCGTATGCCTTTGTCCTGGCCCAATCGACGTCGGCAAGGACCGAACGGGCGTCGGGCGGGTAAAGATAGCCGTTTTCCCGCAGCCAGGTATTAAGGTTAAACTGCCTCTTGAAATTGGCGAAACCATGGTCGCTCAGAACGAAAATGCTCGCCTTGTCATCGTACCTGCTGAGAATCATCCCCAGAACATCGTCCATTTTTGCGTAGAGTTCGTGGATGTGTGTGAAGTATTTCTTCGCATCGGCGTCGGAGCGAACCGGATGCTTCAACTCGGAGTCCCACCAGAACAGGTGCGACTGCAGGTCCGTGCTGGAGAAGTAGAAAAACAGCAGCCCGTCGTCATAATTCTTAATGGCGTAATCCAGCAAATTGAGCCGTTCCTCGAGCACGTACGTCGCCTGGGCGAGATACTCCTCGTCGGTGAAGACCTTGTTGGAAAGGGCCTTGTGGTCCTCCTGAAAACCGGTGGTGTAGAATAAATCGAGACGCTGCGAAATCTCCTTTATAAACTCGGGCGGCTCGGTAACCTTCAGTACCGAATCGGACGGGTCGCTGTTGATGGGGCTGACGTAAAGCCGGAAGTTGTCCCTGACCTGCTGAAGATAAAACCTGCAGATGCCGCTCACGTGCTTGTCCGGCAGCAGCGCCGGCGTCGCCATATCGAAATCCAGCTTTATCCATCGGCTCCACTGGCCCTGTTTGAGAAGAATCCTGTGCTTTTGAATCTCTATCAGGGCCGCATTGGCCTGCATATCCCTGTGGACAACGAAATCGATGGTGCTGTCCCTGGGCTCTATAAGGAAGCTGTTCACAGGCCCGACTATCCTGGCACGTGCCGTTTCGTTCTCGAAGAATAACATCGAGCGTTTACCGCCGCCCTCGTCTTTTGTCTGAAGCGGGCCGTCCTCTGAAAAGTGCTGATACGTCCCGTATGTCCCTAACAAATCAGGCGTCCCCAAGCCGGCAAGGCACCGGTGGTAGCCGTACTTCGACGGGCTCGGCGGATAGTTCGACGGCAGGTCGTAGAACGTCGAGTATATCCTGGCTTCATCTAAATAGTCCCAGAAGGGCGTCCCCTGCCTTCTTAAAACGGTGGCGGGCGGCTTGTGATTGAAAGGCCAGAAGTCTAATTGCAGCTTGTAATCGCCGACATCCCAGTAACCGGCGCCGGGCAGCGTTTCAGCCATCGAGAAGAACGGAACACACTGCTTTTCGGGATGGCGATGTATAAAATCGAAAATCCCGTGCGAGCCGGGCCCGGCGCCGTTTATAAAATTGGCCCAGGCAACCGGGCTTTGAGGCGGTATGCTGGTGCCCAAAACGCTGAAGCCGCCCCGTCTGCGCAGCTTGTCGAAGTTGGGCAGCTTTCCCGTATCCATAAGCCGCTGCGACAGGCGAGGGTCCATCCCGTCAATGCCTATTACGATAACTTTCTTTGCACCCGAACGGATTTTACCTGATTCGGCATAAGCCGGATTCAAAAACAGCCCCGCCCCCGCCGTCACTGCCGCCGCCGATTTCTTCAGGAACTGCCTTCGGTCAATTTGTCGCTTTTTAAGAACCATCTTAACTACCTCTCGGCTGATTGGCCTGTTGTCCTCCCGCAGCCGGCTAATCCTTATCAATTATACAAAACCCAACCTCAAAAGTAAAGCCCTCTTAGAGATAACCCAGCGATTTCAACTGCTCTCGCTGCTGCGGCGTAAGCATTTGGACACCGTCCTGTGTTTTCGGCTGCTCTTTCTCCATTCGGCTAATCCATCCTGAAAGCAGTAACCCCGGTTCCCCGCTCTCTTTGCCGGATTTGCCCGCCCGGGACCACCGACGCTTCCCATAAAAAACATACCCCCTTAGTCATTTTTTTCGTTGGCCTGCTGTCATTTCCACGGTCAGCGGTTTGCCGTCCATATACTTGGGGACATCCACGCCGAACATATCGAGCACGGTGGGGCCGATATCCATCAGCCGCGGCTTTTCCGTTGCAACCGGCCGATTGCAGAAAAGAACGCCCGGGACAAAGGATGGGTCGATGCAGTGGTCACCGCTCCAGGCCTTGGTATTGTCGTGGAAAACCTGCCCCGTCACCTGGCCGATAGCTGTCTCCCACGATGCACGGTAGCCGCGATTGTACCCGACCAAAAGGTCAGGCGCATTGCCCTTGTAAG
>CAYMYK010000253.1:0-4021 GCA_964394625.1 uncultured Pirellulales bacterium | reverse complement strand
AGGGTTGTAGGGCGGCGTTTGTTGAAGCGGTTTTAAGGTGGCGTCCTGAATAACCCGCACTCGTTTCCGTTAAGGAAGGCGATTATGTATTTGTGTGCCAGGGTGGTTTCCGGCGTGCGATGACGAGTCAATGCCTTTCCTGCCAGGACAGAATAAGGTTGGTCTCTGTTAAAATGGAGAAGGTATATACGGGCGAGGGGTTTTTATTTCAGCCCACAGGGGTAAGATATGGCCGCTGAGACGGAAAGAATAAAGATAAGAATGGAGGCCTACGACCACAGGGCGCTCGATGCCTCGGCCAAAGAGATTGTCGAGCATGCCCGCAGGACGAATGCCCGCGTCAGCGGCCCGATACCGCTGCCGACGCGCATCGAAAGGTACACCGTGCTGCGAAGTCCGCACATAGACAAGAAATCGCGTGAGCAGTTTGAGCTTCGCACGCACAAGCGTTTGATAGACATTCGCGAGGCCAATGCGAGGACGGTTGAGGTTCTGAACCGCTTAGTGGTGCCTGCGGGGATTTTCGTCAAGATTAAGGCGTAGGTTGGTACTGATTATTCGGCCTGGTCCGAAGCCGGGTCGGGTCGTATAGGATATAAAATGGTGATGTTGTTAGGTAAAAAAATCGGTATGACTCAGGTGTACGACGAGAGTGGTAAACTGCTGCCTGTTACGGTCATCCATGCCGGGCCGTGCATCGTGACGCAGGTCAAGACGGTCGAGACGGACGGTTACAATGCCGTTCAATTGGGCTATGATGACGTCAAGGCCTCCCGTCGCAAGAAGCCGCAAATCGGCCATACCGCAAGGGCCAGGACAGAGCCGAAAAGATTTGTCAGAGAGATGCGTCTGGCTGACGATGTGCCGGTTGAGTATAACCCGGGTGATTCGATAACCGTGTCGGCCTTCGCGGACGTTAAATTAGTGGATGTATCCGGTACGAGCAAGGGCAAGGGCTTTGCGGGAGTGATGAAACGATACGGATTCGGCGGATTCCCGGCATCGCACGGCACCGAGCGCAAGCACAGGGCACCCGGTTCTCAGGCGTCTTACGGAACGGACCTGGGCCACGGCGGCAATATCAAGAAAGGCAAGAAGATGGCCGGGCGTATGGGCGGTTGTCGTGTGACGACAAAGAGGCACGGGCTGGTTTCAATTGACGAAGAGAAGAATTTGCTGGTTGTCAATGGTGCTGTGCCCGGGGCTTGCGGCGGCTACGTAATCGTATTGGGTGAATGAGTGAACGGGTGAATGGGTAAAGAGACAGAGATGATAAATTTGCCGGTGTACAACAGAGACGGACAAGAGGTTGAGAGCTTAAAGGTGGACGAGTCGGCCTTCGGCGGGCACGTGAGGTTGCCGCTGCTGAAGCAGGCGCTTGTTATGTACCATGCGAACAAGCGGGTTGGTACGGCTGCGACCAAGAGCAGGGGTATGGTGGCCGGGTCAACCAAGAAGCTGTTCAGGCAAAAGGGGACGGGTTCCGCCCGTGCGGGAACGCGAAGGACGGGCAAGCGTGTGGGCGGCGGTGTGACATTTGCCAAGGTGGCGCGCGATTTTAGTAAGCGAATGCCGAAAAAGCAAAAGCGGTTAGCGAGGGATTCGGCGTTATTGTCCAAACTTCTCGACAGCAGTGTTGTGATTGTGGACGAGCTTTCTTTTGACAGGCCTCATACAAAGGATTTTTCCGATGTGCTCGGCAAGCTTAATATCGAGCGCAGCTGTCTTGTGGTTATCAACGATTACGACGAGAATATCTACAAGTCGGCAAGAAACATACGGAAAGTGGCCGTGATGCCGGTAGCCGAGTCGAACGCAGCGGACATTTACAACCATGTCAAGGTGCTGTTCACCAAGGAGGCGTTTCTGTCGCTGCTGAACAAAGATAAGGCAAGTGACAACTGACGATTACAGATATGGATGATTACAGCGTAATAATCAGGCCTTTGATTACCGAGCAGGGGATGCACTTTGCCAACGTAAAGGGTGCGTATTCGTTCGAGGTGAACAAACGGGCGAATAAACAGCAGATTAAAAGCGCTGTTGAGAAAATATACAGTGTGAAGGTGAGTAAGGTAAGGACTGCGAACCGCCAGGGTAAGTTCCGACGTCGAGGAAGGGCGACGGGCAGGACTTCGACGTGGAAAAAGGCGGTGGTTCACCTTCAGCCGGATTACCATATAGATTTGTTCTAAACGCGAAAAAATCCTAGATTTAGGAAAAGGATTTATAATGTTTAACAAAAAAATATTTCTATTTGCCGCTATTGCTTTATCAATGGTTGCGATTGCTAATGCAGATTTAAGTTTAACAGTCAATGGGCTTGATGCAACAGTGCCGTTCAAGGTAGAAGGTAAAGACGAGCTTGTGATTTCAGTGGCGGGGGCGGATAAGGTAGATAAACAGAACTGTTCGGTGATATGCGAAGACAGAGGACGGCTTGAGATTATGGGTGGGCCGAGTGAAGTCAATGATGTTAATGCAACGGCGTATCGGTTTGTGTTTGATGACGACTGGGAATTGGGTCAGGTAATGCTTGTGGCTGATAAAGGTCTGGTTATCGACGGGATTTCAGTATCGGCGGGGACAAGGATTTACAAGCTGCTTTTGTGCTACTCGTCGCAGGCGGAGACGACCTCTGTAATAGGGATAGATTTTGAGGCGCTGAGCTGGGTGGCGCCAGAGACAGAGGCGAAATCTGAACCGCAGGCGGAACAGCAGATTTTAGTTTCACAGGACGATGAGCCTGAGAAAGATTATTTTGCAGGTGCCTTTGGCGGCAGAACAGTCGAGCTTGCCAGCTTTCCGGAGCCAAATTTTTATCCCAATTTAAACGGCGATGATATAGTCAACTTTGCTGATTTTGCGGTTTTTGCAGATAACTGGCAAAAGTCAGGGGCCGGGCTTGACGGCGATTTTGACGACAGCGGAGCGGTTGATATCAATGATATGGAGATATTTGCTTATTTCTGGCTGAACGGCTCGCATCCGGTGGAAGTTTTCGGATTGTTCAAGGCTGCTCTGGCGGTTGGTGATACGAACGAAGCCCTTATTTACGTCGCAGAGATTTCAAGGGAAAAATACGACGAGATATTTCAGATAATTGAGCCGTACCTCTCGGATTATGCAGCCGGTATGGGCGAGTTGACATACGACCGGCATAGTTACGGTGAAGTTAAATATGAGATGCTCCATCAGGACGGCGGCGAGACTTATAGCTTTCCCGTCTTTTTCATAAGAGATGAAGACGGCAACTGGAGGATTTTTAACTTTTGATTTTTCAGCGACGCCGCGAGAAAAAAACTGAAGAGAATAAGCTATGCAGGATAAAAAACGAAAATTTCCATTAAGTGTTTATGAAGTCGTGCTGTTAATAATTGCGATTCCAATTGTATTCTACTATTCAGGAAAATTATTGTGGTTGATTTGGGAATCAGAGACGCCTCCATGGGTTCCATATTGGTTTACAAATTGGTTTACAGGTATTTGGGGATTCTTGACTGTTTTGGGATTCGATTGCTTGTGGATAATAGCGATGATATATGCACCGCTAAACAATCTTCGTATCAAAATATATACGACCATATTTATTCTCACTATTTCAACCGTTATTTTGCTAAGTTTATTAGCGGCTAAAGCACTTTCTGAAAGTATGCATTGAATCGGTAACATGAAATTTGGGTAGCAAAAAGGAATATTAAAATGAAGTGCGAATTTGCGATATTACTACTGGTTCTTGTCTCGTGCAATTCCTTGTATGCATGGGAAAATAAGAAAACTCATCCTGCGATAACGGATAATGGTGTTATATCCTCCACCGCAGATGACTACCTAAAAACGCACATGGGAGTGACTAATGGGATATCGACTCAATTATATTGGAATTTCCCTTCAGATATAAAAGTGAGAATAAGTGAGGGAGAGGCATCTCCAGATAAAACAACGCGAAGCATATCGGAATGGCTTAGAGTTGGAAGCATAATTGAAGACCAAGATAACCATACAGTAGCTCCTCCCTGGA
>CAYMYK010000252.1:0-4044 GCA_964394625.1 uncultured Pirellulales bacterium | reverse complement strand
CGTTGCGAATAATCACCTCAGGAGCATTAAGGTCTATCAGCTTTTTAAGACGGTTATTCCGGTTGATTATACGCCTGTACAAATCGTTCAAATCGCTCGTCGCAAAGTTGCCGCTCTCAAGCAGCACCAGCGGACGCAAATCAGGCGGGATAACCGGGACAACCTCCATAACCATCCACTCGGGCTTATTGCTGCTGTTCTTGACCGCATCGACCGTCTTGAGCCGTTTTGTCAGGTCCTTGAGCTTCTGCACACTGTTCGTCTTCGATATGGCCAGCCGCAGCTCCGAACTCAAAGAGCTCAAATCAAGACCGCCCAGAAGCGCCCTTATCGCCTCGCCACCCATCAACGCCCTGAAGCTCGACCCGTACTTGTTGCTCGCCTCGCGATATTCCTCCTCGGTAAGCAACTGACCCGCCTTCAGAGGGCTTTGTCCCGAATCCGTAACCACGTAATCCTGGAAGTAGATTATCTTCTCAAGGTTTGAACTCTTCATCCCGAGCAAAGTACCCAGATGGTTCGGTATCGCCTTGAAAAACCATATATGAACGCAGGGGGCCGCAAGATTGATGTGACCCATGCGCTTGCGCCGGACCCTGCTGTGAGTAACCTTCACGCCGCAGCGGTCACAGATTATCCCCTTGAACTTGGTCCCTTTATACTTGCCGCACGCGCACTCCCAGTCACGCTCCGGCCCGAAAATACGCTCGCAGAACAAACCGTCCTTTTCCGGCCGATACGTTCGGTAGTTTATCGTCTCCGGCTTGCGGACCTCGCCGAACGACCAGCTCCGAATGTCGTTCGGGCCGGCCACTGAAATCTTCACCGAACCGTAATCGTTTATCCTGTCGTAAATATTACCAAGCATCCAATCTGACTCCTTAACGACCCCAATCTGAAAAATTGCGGCACAACGGAACTCATACTGTCCCGCCGTCGGCTCTCATAAAACACTGCCGCCAAGTCGTTTCTTTTCAAGCTGTATATTAAGCCCCAAACCTCTGATTTCATTGCAAAGAACATCAAACGACAAAGGCGTCCCTGCCTCAAGCGTATTCTGTCCCTTCACCATTGATTCGTATATCTTCGTGCGACCCTCAACGTCGTCGCTTTTGACCGTCAGCATCTCCTGAAGCGTATAAGACGCACCGTAGCCCTCCAACGCCCACACCTCCATCTCGCCGAACCTCTGTCCGCCCGTCCTTGCCTTTCCGCCCAACGGCTGCTGAGTAATCAAGCTGTAAGGCCCCGTCGAACGAGCGTGAATCTTGTCATCGACAAGGTGGTGCAGCTTCATCATATAGATATACCCAATCGTCGCCTGCTGGTCGAACGGCTCGCCCGTCCTACCGTCATACAACTGAGTCTTCAGAGTCTTCGGTACGTTTACAAAAAACTCGTCGTCGCCCGGCACCTCGTTGTTCGCCTCGAGCTGCTCGGCCCTGTGTTTCATAACTTCGTTGGCCTCTTCGGTCAACTGCTGAATGTCATCCTCTGTGGCTCCGTCGAAAACCGGGGTAATTGCCGTAAAGCCCAGCACCTTGGCGGCCCAGCCGAGATGAGTTTCAAGAATCTGACCAATATTCATTCGACTCGGTACGCCGAGCGGATTCAGCAAAATATCCAGCGGCGTGCCGTCCTCCAAAAACGGCATGTCCTCCTCCGGCAGTATCTTTGCGATAACGCCCTTGTTGCCGTGCCGCCCGGCCATCTTGTCCCCGATAGACAACGTCCTCTTGGTTGCAGCATACACCTTTACCATCTCGATGACGCCGCTTGGCAGCTCGTCACCATGTTTGAGCCGCTCAAGCCGCTTCTGCTGCTGCTCTTCAAGCTCTGCTATCCTGGCTAAGTATTTCTCAGCAACCTTCTCTGCTTCCTCGCGCATCGCCGCCGGCTTTACCCACTTGAGATTCCAGCCCGCCACCTGCTCATAGACCACCTCGTCGTCGTTACTTGCGCCTACCTTCTGCCTCGTTGACGTGTCCACAATAGTAACCCCGAATTTCCTGCGGATTGCATCCGTCATCTGCCTGAAAATAGTGCACACTTTTGTCTGTACATCCTTTTTATACTGCTTTATCTGGTCCGACAGCGCCTTCTTCGCTTCCTCTCCGCCCGCTCCGCGCCTGGCGAATCGCTCGGTCCTTATGACCACCCCCTCGTAGCCGTTCGGCAGCTCGAGTGAATCATTCTTCACGTCTTCGCCCGCCCTGCCGAATATGGCGTGCAGCAGCTTCTCTTCCGGTGTCAGCTCGGTCTTGCCCTTCGGAACAACCTTGCCCACAAGAATGTCCCCAGGCACTACCCTTGTCCCCTCGCGAACCACCCCGTGCTCGTCAAGGTTTCGCAGCGCCTTCTCGCCGACATTGGGGATGTCGCACGTGAATTCCTCCTTGCCGAGGGGCGTTTCGCGAATCTCCGCCGTAAATTCGTTGATATGGATACTCGTGAAACTGTCGTTTTCCACAAGTTTCTCGCTGATAATGATGGCGTCCTCGAAGTTGAACCCCTCGTAAGAAACAAAGCCGACGAGAACGTTTTTGCCAAGCGCCAGCACCCCATGGTCGATGCCGCCGCCATCGGCGATTATCTGGCCCTTCTCGACCTTGTCGCCGGGCCGCACTATCGGCTGCTGATTCAGACACGTCCTCTCGTTCAATCCGAAAAATTTCTCGAGCACGTATTCGTCCGTATGGTTTATCACTATCCTGGTGGCATCGACATCCGTAACCGTACCGGCCTTTTCCGCCCGAACGACCATACTCGAATTCTGCCCGACCACTTTTCCCATCCCTGTCCTGACAAGCGGCGCTTCGGTCCTGAGCAGCGGAACCGCCTGACGCTGCATGTTCGAGCCCATCAGGGCACGGTTGGCGTCGTCATGCTCCAGAAAAGGTACCAGCGCCGCCGAAACGCCGACAATCTGCTTGCTCGATACATCGACATAGTTGACCTCCTCCCAGGAAACCTGAGCCAGCTCGCCGCCCTTCATCGCCAGCACCATACCCCTCTCAATCTCATTTGTCTTCGGGTCAAACCTCTTCGGTGCCGCGATAACCGCTTTCATATCCTCGTCGGCCCGGAGATAGTCAACCTTACCCAGGGCCTTGCCCTTCTTCACCCGCCGGTAAGGTGTCAATAGAAAACCGTATTCGTCAATTGTCGCAAAAATCGCCAATGACGATATCAAACCGATGTTCGTCCCCTCAGGCGTTTCAATCGGACAAATCCTGCCGTAATGGCTGATATGAACGTCACGCACTTCAAAACCGGCCCGCCTCCTGTTCAGCCCGCCCGGCCCAAGGGCCGACAGACGCCTCTCGTGAGTCAACTGGCTCAACGCATTGGTCTGGTCAACAATCTGGCTCAGCTCGCCACGACCGAAAAAGTAGTTGATACTGCTCGAAACGCTCTTCGAGTTCACCAAATCCGCTACCTTAATCGGCTCCTCGCCCGCCCTGTGCGAGCTCATCCTTTCCTGAACGGTCTTGCGAAGTTTCAGCAGCCCCTTTCGTATCTCGGATGACGCCAGTTCGCCAATCGTCCGAAGCCGCCTGTTGCCAAGGTGGTCAATGTCGTCCACCTCGCCCTGACCGTCACGCAGGGCAATTATGTATTTCATCGTGTCCAGAAAATCCTCCGGACGAAGCGTCATCTTGCTTTCCTCAACGCTCTGGCCGAACTTGCGGTTCAATCGAAACCTGCCGACCCTCCCGAGTCGGTAACGGTTTACGTCGAAGAACTTGTCCTCAAAAAATGTCCTGGCCTTGTCCTGATTAGGCGGATTCCCCGGACGCAGCCGAACATAAAACTTCAGAAGCGCCTGCTCGTAACTCTGGCAGTTGTCCTCCGAAAGCGTGTTCAATATCAGCAAATCCTTCGCATCCGCGACGACTTCTACCCGCTGCCCCTTCTGTCTCGTCGTTTCCTTGGGGTATTTGAGCCCAAGCTTCTCAAAATACGCTTTTGGTTCTGCTTCTTTCGTCAGTTGTCGCCCGATATCCCACAACGCAACATCCAATTCCCCTGGGTATTCAGGAT
>CAYMYK010000251.1:0-4084 GCA_964394625.1 uncultured Pirellulales bacterium | reverse complement strand
AGCCCATCCTGCGGCCTGCCGAAGAGCAGCGCGAGCACACCCAGGCCGGCGACCGGAGAATTAAAGGTGTCCGCCTGCCCCATAGGGGGTACATTTTTTCGCTGGGGACAACAATTTGACGCTCGAAAATCAGCCATCCAACACACATTTCCATATCGAAGATCCGCCTGCGGCGGAATCGACTCAACAATCCGTGCCCAAATGCTATCTAAGATAGTCCGAGATTGCAAGCCCTTTTTACTCGCTAAAATTTAGCGGTTTCAAGCCCCTCCGTCGCACCCCCATCCAGCCACCCACAGGCCGGATTGGCTCCAAAATGAAGCACGAAGTGATTCGGGGAGCGCAGACGGCTCTTTCGCAGAAATCTATTTCGAGAAAAGTGACGCCGAAGTACCCCAAAGCCAATCTGTCCCGCCAAGTACACTGAACACACCAAAACCAACCTGAAAAATCTGTGTCAATCTTGTGTTAATCTGTGTCTAAAAATAAAACCTGAACGCTCTGCGCTATTTCAAAAAATCCGTGCTAATCCCCCGCAAGTCCCCTAAGTCCCATGAGGGACGCCCAACGGCGGGACGCCTTGCGGCGGCGGACCTGCGATGCGAATACCTTGTGAATCCTCTGGGCATTGACGTCACCGAGCCCCGGCTTAGCTGGATTTTAGAACCGACTGAGCGAGGACAAAAACAAACCGCATACCAAATCATGGTCGCAAGCATCATTTCAATGCTGCTGTTTTCACCGACATCCTCCAGCAGCGCCTCCGCATCAAACAAGGCAAGTATGCACTGAACTGGACTCGCCTTTCCTGCCACAATCTTATTGACAACCAGGTTCGGCTTCATTGAGAGGATGAAACCATGTCCAATGAGCGTTTAAATGTGAAATTTTAGTTGAATTATCGGGCTGGTGCTGGTATAATGACTTTTCTGGTGGGGGTGTGAAGAAGGGAGCGAGTTAGTGTTAACTATAGAGTAGTTGTAGTAGTGAGGAGGATTGATATGAAAAGGGTCATGTTTGCATTGAGCATCGCGCTGGTTTTTTGTGTGGCGAGCAGTGCGCTTGAACACGGTGAGGCGACGAATCCAAATCCCGAGGATGGCGTGGACGGAGTGGCGGTGGAGCCGGTGCTTAGCTGGACGCCGGGTAGGTTTGTGGCTGAGTATGCAGCAGGGCAGCACGGAAACGGGCACCACGTATTCTTTCACACGAACCAGTCATGGGTGAGCGGCGGAGTCCTGAATTATCCGCTTGGGACGCAGTTCGGTCACTTCCGTGCGGATACAGATTCGTGGTCGTCGGCGGACCCGGTTCTTGGGACAGGTGCGGCGCTGGATGTGGACACGGTGTACTACTGGAAGGTTGTCGAGGTCAATGAAGCTCATCCGGACAATCCGTGGGCAGGGGAGATGTGGACGTTCAGAACGATCGGTCCAAAGGCTGCGAATCCGAGGCCTGCCGACGGTGAGACGGCGGTGGCTCTGGATGTGACTGTTACGTGGACGCAGGGAACAGAAGTCGCCTACAGTCCGAACGGGGGACACGATGTGTATTTCGGCACGAACCAGAGCGACGTGACCAATGCGAGTCCGGGTACACCCCTTGGGGTGTATGTGGGCAGGCGGGATGCAAATGAATACTCGCCGGGTGCGCTCGATATGGAGACGAGCTACTACTGGCGGATCGACGAGGTGAACAATGCTTCGGGGACAGTGGCCGGTGACGTGTGGAGCTCTACGACTGCCGGGTACACCGCAGCGAATCCGTCACCCGAGGACGGGTTGCTGGTTGGGGATCTCTACGACAGCAGTGTGGATGTGAGCCTTAGCTGGAAGGCGGGCGCACACGCGGCCGAGACACTGGGGCATGATGTGTATTTCGGAACGAACTTCGATGAGGTCAACGAGCTAAGCAGCACCGACCCGGATCCCAACGACGTTTATAAAGGCAGGCGGAGTAGTGCGAGCTATGAGCTGAGTGGCCTTGGGCTTGATGCTACGTACTTTTGGCGCATTGACGAGGTCAATTCAGTCCATCCCGACGGTATGTGGAAGGGTGAGGTGTGGAGCTTCACTGCCAGCTCGGGGGGCGCGTTTTATCCGAGCCCGGGTGACGGCCAGAAGCAGGTGAGCATTGAGAAGATATTGAGCTGGTCGGCGGGCTACGGTGCGACGAGTCACGATGTTTACTTCGGGACGGTATCGCCGCCGCCATTTATCGGTAACCAGAACCAGGAAACTTATGACCCAGGCAGAATGCAAAAGGGTACCAGGTACTATTGGCGGATAGACGAACATAATGCAACCGGAGTAAAACAAGGTAACATCTGCACCTTCATGACTACCAACGAAACACCAACTTATCCGGGGCAAGTAGGTGTTGTCGCCAGGCCGTATTTCGTTGACTGGGCCAAGGAATTAACCAATTACAACACTACCAACCTCGATGCCAATGGCTGGCCTCAGGTTGACTTCCAGATATTCCGTGACCTGCGACTCGTA
Source organism: uncultured Pirellulales bacterium (assembly GCA_964394625.1). GTDB lineage: Bacteria > Planctomycetota > Phycisphaerae > Sedimentisphaerales > Anaerobacaceae > JAUVYV01. The sequence goes on along the minus strand of CAYMYK010000251.1, from coordinate 1,583 downwards.
GCGGAATGGTCCGGCTATATCGATGACCCCGAGGAATATCGAATCGACTACAGCGGGACATATCACTGTTCATTCACCGGCCAGGCAACTGTTTATATGGGTTGGAGTGTTGGAAGCATTCAGAATAAAGTCTATGACACCGGAACAAATACCACTACGTTTAATCTTGTTCTGCCGCCGCCGGCAGCGGGACAGGCGATGACCCTGATATTCGCCAGCACCAAACGAACGCCCGCCAGCCCAGCAGGTTCAGGGATAACGAATCTGAAAATCATCAAGCCCGGCTATCCCGCCGATACTACTCAGACTTTCACAGATGATTCTCTAAACGCTTTTAATAGTGCCAACTTTCGGTGCTGGCGAGACGCGACATGGTCAGCCCATCCGTACCCGGACGTTCAGGAATGGTCCGAGCGAAAGAGAGCGGACGAATGCCCGGCGGCATGGAATACGAGCGACGGCAAACTCGAATCCATGCCATGGGAATATGTCGTTGAGTTGTCGAACGAAACAGGCATAAGCCCGTGGGCGTCTATTCCGCTATCGGCAACTGATGACTACATGTATGAAGTGGCGGCCTATCTGGATAGCAACCTCGACCCGCAATTGGATTTCTTCCTGGAACTCAGTAACGAGGTCTGGGGAGGTGCCACGGTCGCCCCATGGAACCAGGCGGATGCGGCCGCGCGGGGACTCACGCCGGTCCGCAACTATGCCAGACGCGTAACAGAAATGGCGCAAATATTCGAAACTGTAATCGGCGCCGGTTCGCTGCACAATCGCGTCAAAGTCATACTGGCGGGCCATCACGTCTGCCTGACGGAGTGTTACCCGAATAACATGTTTGACATGATGGGCTATATAAACAGTACTTATGGCCCTCCAAAAAACTGGATATATGCTCTCGCTACAACGGGCTACTTTACTGCCAGTCCGGTTATCACTACCGGAACGATTGACGAACTACTCGACGCATGCATGGCAAATATCACAAGCGACATATCACTTCGCCAGCAGTGGATTAACTACGCGAACGGCTGGGAATTGCCCGGCGGCTGCGTAACTTATGAATCAGGTTTTCATACGCCTTGTTGTGGCGAGCGGACAAATCTTGACAACCAGATCAATATGCATCGGGTAAAAAAGGCATACGACGTTCTTAAATACAATCATGACAACGCCTGGCTTGCTCTTGGCGCAACAATGACAAATCACTTCACTCTGGACGGTGCAGCAATGCAATGGGGTTTCTGGGGCGCGACTGACGACATAAAATATCCTGACCGCAACTTCAAGCTCCAGGCAGTTCGGCAAGTCTCGGGTGATTTGACTTGCGACTACAACGATGATGGAATCGTCAATTTCGCAGATTACGCACAGCTTGCTTCACAATGGAACGCTGGCGGAGATACCGACCTTGACGGCGATGGTACGGTTGATTCTGAAGATATCGTAAAGCTGATGCTGGACTGGATGTGGTCTGAGTAACTGTCGGTACACCGAGGATTTTCAAAAAAGGCCTTGGGCTTGCTCTGTAGAAAAGCTTGGAAGTTTATATCTTAGCTGCGATATCGGTGTTCTGG
>CAYMYK010000250.1:0-4100 GCA_964394625.1 uncultured Pirellulales bacterium | reverse complement strand
CGAGGAATAATTATGTGGCGTACTTGACAAACGACACGCTTTCAGAGATGACATATCCGCTGCTATCCGCGCTACACTAATGGGCAAACTCCCCGCAACGCACAAGAATCTTCACAGCCGAGCTGTCCCGCGAGGCCGCTAACTCGAATGCCTCGGCGATTCGCTCAAGCCCAAAACGATGTGTCACTATCCGCACCGGCTCTATCCCGCCGGCCGCTATCAGCCGGGCCGATGCCTCAAATAGCCCAAAATCGTAAGGCGTAGAACCCTGAACCTTCACATTGTTCAAAAACAAATCGTAACTGGAGACGTCAAGCCGCTGCGGCGTCAAACCCAGGGCACAGACCGTCCGGCCAACGCGCGTCAGCCGCATACAGCTCAATATGCTCCGGCCGGCGCCCACGCATTCGAGCGAAAAATCCACCTTGTCGCCGACCGCTCGCAGAACCGCCTGCTCAACCGGCTCACAAGACGGGTCGATAACGACATCCGCTCCGAGTTGAGTCGCCTTCTCGCGACGATAGCTGTTCGGCTCACTGCCTATTATTTTGCTCGCGCCGAACGCCCGCAGCAGCTCAATTCCAATCAGCCCGATACTGCCACAGCCGGAGACAAAACAATTGTCCCCCGCCAGAAACCCGCAGTGCCTGAGCCCCGTCAAAACCACCGTCACCGGCTCGACCAGAGCGCCCTGCTCCGGCGAAACCGACTCGGCAAGCTTAACAACGTGCTCCGCGGGCGCCAATGCATAATCCGAAAAACCCTTCGCATCATAAGCATAGGCCGCCACTGTGTCGCCGCACTTCACATTCGCAACCCTGCCGCCCGTCTCGGCCACGGTCCCCGCAAACTCATGGCCAAGACACTGCGAAAAACCAACAGGATACAAATACTCCAAAACATCCGAACCGCAGATGCCGCAGCAGCTCACTTCGACCTTAACCTCATCCGGCCCCGGCGCCGGCTCGGGGACATCCGTAACTTCTATCCTCTTTTCGCCCGTGATAATCGCCCGTCTCACAATTACGCTCCTTGACTTCACTTTGATTGTGGTTCTATAAGGTTTCGAACCTTGCCATCCTCTAAGAACATCCTCGCCGTCTCGGCGGCCTTGTAGCGCATCTCGTACCAGCCCTGCTCGGAATAATACGCAGCGTGCGAATTGATAATCAGCCGGCCCCACAGCCACTGCTCATCGGCCCGCCACGCGCGCAGCAGCGAATGCTCCTTCGGCGGCTCATCAGGCAGCACATCCAGCCCCGCACACGCTAACCGCCCGCTCCGCAGCGCCCGCTCCAAACAATCCAGACCATCCAGTATCCCCCCCCGCGCCGTATTGACCAGCGATGAGCCGTTCTTCATCCTGCCAAAAAACTCATCGTCAATCATCCCCCGCGTCTCATCCGTAAGCGGACAATGAACCGTCAAAATATCCGCCTGCTCCAGAAGCTCGTCCTGCCGGCCCAGCCGCTCGTATCCTACCGCCTTTTCCTGGCCCGACGGCTGATACGGGTCGTACCCGGCAATACGAAACCCGAACGGCTTCAGCCGGTTCACCACCGCCGTCCCTATCCGCCCCACGCCGATTATGCCGACCGCCAGTGCGTTCGTCCGCTCGTGTGGCCGCAACAAATTCTCCTGCCACGTCCCCTCAGCGTACCCCCGCGCCGCCCGGTCGTAAAGCCAGACCTTCCTCACTATCCCCAATATCATCGCACAGGCGGTATCCGCCACTTCCTCAGTTCCGTAATCAGGCGTATTGCACAAAGGGATACCGCGCTTAGCCAAGGCGTTCACATCAACGGTGTCATAACCCACGCCGTACCGCACCACAATTTTGCACCTGTCGAGCAGCTCAGCCGCCCGGCTGTCTATCGGCAAATGCCACGCAAGAAGCGCATCGACTCGCCGCCACTGCTCGGCCTCCACACCGCCCTTGCGCCAGTCCGGCAAAAAACGAAACTCCGCCTCGCCAAACGCCTTCTGCTCAATATCCGCCGGCGGCTGGATATAATCCGTTATGCCAACTACCCACTTCTTTGCTCCACCTGCCATATTAAAACCGTCTTCTTAAAAGTCCGCCAAGTTCTCACCTCGCCCCTCAACATCCGTTTCAATCTCATACACCAGCCCGCCTAAAAACCGTCCCTTTCCATCTCTGCCACTGCTTAAATCAACCGCGCCATTTGCAGCCGAGGTAACATAAAGAGTTTTGTACCGACGCCCGCCGAACGTCAAACTCGAAACCTGCACCGCCGGTATCTTCACCTCATCGATAATCGCGCCTTCTCCATCAAGCCGCACCACCCGCGAGCCGCCCCAGCACGCAGCCCACACACAGTCCTCGCTATCCACCGTCATACCGTCAGGACATTCATCCTTACTGTCCGACTTATACCACAGCCGACCCTCGCGTATTTGTCCGGTCGCCGCATCATACCTGTACCGCGTTATAGCTCGCGGCGCCGAATCCGTATGATAAAAGTAATTCCCATCCGCTGAAAAGCCCATACCGTTCGATATTCCAAGCCCGTCGAGCACACAGACCGGCTCGGCGCCCTTCTCGAACCGAAACAACCGGCCGTCCCGGCAGGTCTGCTTCATCGTCCCTGCAAAAACCCGCCCGTGCAAATCCGCAATAGCATCGTTAAATCGCTCGTCCGCAGCCAGCCCGACATCGTACAACATCGTCAATTCACCCCCTGTGCCGCGTTTGAAAACACCCTTGTCCGTAAAAAGCAGCATCCCGCCGTCGGTGCAAAGCAGCAATCCACCCACCTGCATATCGCCGGCCCAGTAAAGCTCTGATTTACCTGTGCCCGGGTCATATCGCCATATCCTGCATCGCGTTACGTCAGCCCAGTACAGCCGCTGCTCGGCTTCGTTCCACAAAGGACACTCCCCAATCTCACACAACGGATTACCCAGAATCCTCACTGTCCCCGTCATCGCCGCCATCCCGCATTAATCTTTCACCGGATACGACATAACATATTCCACCAGCTCGTCCAGCCCTACTGTCGCCAGCGCAATCGCCGTATCACAAACGCCATAATAAATATAGACCAATCCGTCCTTAACCACCGCAGCCGTCGGGAAAATAACGTCCGGCAGATACAGCCCGAACTTCTCGTAATACTCCGTCGGCTCCATTATCGGCTCCGGGCAGCGAGCTAAAACCTTCGTCGGCTCGGCCAAATCGAGCATCATCGCGCTCATCCGGTATATCACGCGCCTGGTCGGCGGATACACATTCTCCACGCCATGATAAAACACCAACCAGCCGTGCTCGGTCCTGAGCGGCGGGGTCGAGCCGCCTATCCGGTTGTCCTCCCACTTGAACTTCGGGTGAATAACGACCTGCGGCTCGCTCCAGGTCTCCATATCATCCGAATAGCTTATTTGCACACTCGGCGCCGAGCCGCTGTGCTGCGCCTGTGTACTCACAAACCCGCTCGGCCTGCGCAATACCGCGTATTTGCCATTGATTTTCTCCGGGAATAATATCACGTTCCTGTCGTCGATATCCTTCGGATTAACCCAGCCGTGCACACGCCAGCTCACGCGGTCGGTCGATATGGCGATTCCCGAACGGGATTGATTATCCTTATCATCTCCGCTGAAACCAGGAAACTCACCGATATAAGACTCCGGCACACCGAGACCCGTCGGATTGCTGCTCCACGAAAAGGGGCGAAACGCAAACGTCATATAGTATGAGCCGTCAATTTTAACCACACGCGGGTCCTGCACGCTGCCGTATTTGCTGCCGCACATCTCAGGCGTCAATACCGGCTCATCTTTAACGTGCCGAAAATGTATCCCGTCCTCGCTCTCGAGCATCCCGACATAGCAGTGGAAAGGCCGAAGCTGACCCGCCGTCCGCTCGTACATAAAAAAACGCCCCTCGTCGTAAATCACACCGGGATTTAGCGTCACGCACATCCGCCAGTCGTACAGCCCCGCCCACACTATCGGGTTCTCGGCGCACCGCTTTATTTTCAACCCCATCTGTTCGCTCCTTTGTGCAATATAATTATACCGGCCTTAATTGAATTTTCCCGTTTATCCGCGGGCAAGTAACTTAAAAATAATCAGTT
>CAYMYK010000249.1:0-4117 GCA_964394625.1 uncultured Pirellulales bacterium | reverse complement strand
CTTCAGCGTCTTTGATGTGCCCTGTGCGCGGGCCGGCGACTGGGCCGCCCTGTCCCGGCGTAACCGGGCCGGCGAGCCGGAGACGAGCTGCGCCTGGCAATCAAGCTGACTGCGCCGTTGATTGCCCAAAAGCTCGGGGTCAATACCGAACGTAATCCGGGCGCTCTTTCCCGTAACGCTGCGAACCGCCTCAATTATCTCGTTGCCGAAATGATTCTCTATCCAGCCGGCTATGAACAGATTCGCAACGCCCACTTTAACGAAGCCGTCTGCAAGGGCGAGCCGGGTCGAATTTTTAAACCATATTCGGAACCTTTGTCGGCCGATTCGCCGCTCAAGTGCGTCGTTGATGGAGCCGATGAGGGACTGCCCTGTCCTCGTGCCGTCATCCGTGATTGTGCTCTGCATCAGTATTCTCCCCTGACCAAACATTGTTGAAAACCTCTGAAGTTTTGCAGCCGCCTGAAACAAACCGGCTGCACCGCTAACATAGAGACAAAGTTTATAAATTCCAATTATTGAACGCTGAGAAAACTATGCAACAGTAATTTTGCAAATTTCTTTTCCACTTTACTCTTGTCACTGTGGCGCTTGAGCTTACGCGAAAAGATTTTTTTTTTATAACAGTTTATTCACAGCGTAAGTGCATTTTGTGGAAAAGCTGTGGATTGCATTTGCGATTTCGCCCGGACCTGACAGTAACGTACGGCTGTCACCGGCGTTCGCTCGAGACAAAGGCGTATCAGGAATCGATTCGCAGCAGCTTCATTGCAGCTAAGTTCTTTTCAATCAAGGCGTTCCTTTGCTGCACACAGCCGGATGAGCGCATTGGGTCGGGTGGCGTATTCAGCACGTAGTCAACAAGGGTATCGACGGTAGTGGTCGCTACGTGGCACCGGGTGTCCGAGGAGGCGTAGTAGATGAAGAGCTCTCCATTTTGACGCGCGACCCAGCCGTTGCTGAAGACAACGTTGGAAACGTCACCGATGCGCTCTTGCCCTTCGGGGGCGAGCAGGTATCCGCCGGGTTCGGCGATGAGCTTATCCGGGGCGTCGAGCTTTGTCAAAAAGGCGTAGAGTACGTATCGCAGGCCTGCGGCACAGCCGCGGACGCCGTGGGCGAGGTGCAGCCAGCCGGCGCCGGTCTTTATTGGAGCAGGCCCCAGGCCGTTCTTTTGCTCTTTGATTGTATGGTATTGACGTTCATCGATGATGGTCTCGTGTTCAATTACGGCGTTTTCGATTGTTTCTGCCAGGCCCCAGCCGATACCGCCCCCGGTGCCCGCCTCGATAAAGCCCTGCTGCGGGCGGGTGTAAAAGGCGTATTTGCCGTCGATGAATTCCGGGTGCAGCACGACGTTTCGCTGCTGCGGCGAAGGGGTCTTGAGGTTGGCAAGACGCTGCCAGTTTTGAAGGTCTTTTGTGCGGGCGATGCCGCAGTCGGCGACGGCGCTCGACAGGTCTCCCGGCGGGGCGTTGGGGTCCTTTGTCTCGACGCAAAACAGGCCGTAAATCCAGCCGTCCTCGTGCCTGACCACACGCATATCATAGACGTTTGTTTCCGGCTCGTCCGTTTCCGGCATCACAATCGGGTAATCCCGGAATTTGAAGCCGTCGATGCCGGTGGAGCTCTCGGCCACTGCGAAAAACGATTTTCTGTCGGCGCCCTCGACGCGGGCAACCAGGCAGATTTTGCCGTCAAGCTCGATGGCGCCGGGATTGAACACGCAGTTTACGCCCAGCCGCTCGAGCAGGTTGGGGTTCGTTTTATAGTCTAAATCGTATCGCCAGAAAACGGGCGTATGCCTTGCCGTCAGGACGGGGTATTTGTATCTTTGAAAAACACCGTTGCCCTGCCCTGCCGGGACGTTTTTTCGCCCGATGAGCTTGTTGTGTTCTGTAAAAAGCTGCTTTACCTTTTGTTCGAATTGTTTCTCGTCCATATCAACTCTCCCGTTGCGACCATCCGGTCAGTCGTTCTCAAGCTTATCGTACCAGTTGAATTTGAGGAAAACCGATGTCGCTGCCATAATCACGATGCTGACGACCATTGCTCGGAACTTACGGACGACCAGATAGACCGGGATGAGGACAAAGGTTGTCTGCCAGATGGTTCCGATGACGACGTTCAGCATATCTCGTGAGAAGGCGGTGTTTGGTTTGAAGTTTGGGTCCTCTGCCGATACCAGCTCGCGAATCGGGCCCCAGAACCCCCAGGGGCGGACGCTTTTGTAGAAATCCTTTATGGTATTCTCGTCTTCTGGTTTTGTGAGCAGTGAGACGATGATGGAGAATAATGTGCTGACAACGAGGATAATGGGAAAGACGGCGAGGTTTCTTTCGAGATTTCCGCTGAACATTGGGACGGTATCCTGGCCCATGAGACTGAAATAGACGGCGAAGGCGGTCGCGGTGAGCAGTCCCGAGATCATTCCGGCGAAGTAGCCGAATCCGTTGAATCTCCACCAGTGCCACTTGAGGACGTTTGGCGCGGTGTATCCGCCGAACAGGCCCGTGACGACCCACTGGGTAACGGTCTGAATGGATTCAGCAAAAAAACCGAACAACAAGCCGACGCCGACGATGAGTACGGTGCAGATGTAGCTTGCGATGACGTATGTCCTGGGTTTGGCGTTTGGTTTTATGTAGCGTTTGTATACATCGTTGACGAGATATGAGGCGCCGCAGTTGACGGTGGCGTCGAAAGTGCTCATGAAGGCGGCGAAGAGGCCTGCGAGAACGATTCCTATCAGGCCGACGGGGAGGAATCCTTTGATGACCCACGGGAGGATTTGTTCGAAGTCGATTTTTTGGCCGGCTTCGGCCATGGTGTTCAGCTCGCCGCTGAAAAATGCAAGGCCCAGGATAGCAACGCCTGCAATCATCAGATAGCGGGGGACGTTAAGGACGAATGAGACGCACCAGCTCATCATAGCTGCTTCTTTTGGGGTTCGTGCGGAGAGGATTTTCTGCATGTCGAAGTTTGGAGTGGGCCCTGCCATACTGGCAAGTACGCCTTTGAGCACGGTCATCATAAAGAAGATGGTGAACAGATTGAACCCGTCTGTGGCTATCTTGTCGTTGACTGTTGCGACGAGTGCGGACCAGTCGAGATTGACCTTCCATCCGAAAGACAGGTTGAACCAGCCGTCGGGGACGACCGAGGCGAGCAATTCGGGGCTTACTCTTCGGATTGCGATTATGGCGATAAAGACAGAGGCGATGGTCATCAGGGTGAACTGGATGATGTCGGTGAGGACGACAGAGTACATTCCGCCGAACATGACATATATGGCGGTGATTAGCATCAGGATGGTGGCGTATGCCTCGGGCGGCAATTCCCAGGGGAGGATAATCTGGGCGAATGCGCCGACTCCCCTGAATGCGTATGCGAGCATGCTGATGACCATGAACATCGCAAAGACAATAACGCTGATGTGCGAAAGCTCAGCTCCCAGGTCGTGTCCGAAGCGTTTTCGAATCCACTCCGCGCCTGTCATGACCTTTGAGCGGCGAATCCAGATGGAAAGGTAAATCATGAGGAAAATCTGGTTGAAGGTCGGCCAGACCCACGGCAGCCAGATGCTTTTGAGGCCGTAGATGAAGAATACGGTGACGAGCCACATTGTACCGGTAATGTCGAACATACCGGAGGCGTTTGCTATGCCGAGGAGATACCATGGGATGCGTTTGCCGCCGAGAAAATAGGACTCGATGTTCTTTCCGGCCAGCTTCGAGAGCCACAGGCCGGCAATAACGACCACAACGATGTATCCGGCGATTATGGCAATGTCAATTCCGTGAATGTTCACAGGTACTTCTCCTCTCGCCGTTATAGTCGGCTGTTCGCGGCTTCCGGGTTCTATCGTCCTTTCTGTTTTCTGCCTGCTGGTTCGTGCGGCTTGAGATTATCCCAAACTCACCGGCCGTTCGCAATAACAATCTTGCCGGCCCTGCGGTGTTACCGCCGGAACCGCTCCTTTCCGACGAGGGCGATTGGCAAAACAGTAAGAGCAATGACAGGCAAACATGAGAATGGCAAATCAGGGGGTTAGTCGTACTATATTATTGACCTTTGAAAAAGTAAAGGAACGAGCATTGGGTAGGCGATAATATTA
>CAYMYK010000248.1:0-4146 GCA_964394625.1 uncultured Pirellulales bacterium | reverse complement strand
CACCCCAAAAAAAACGAACCCAATTTCGGAGCGCAGCGGAGATCCCTGCGGGTGAGCTCCTTGAAACCACAAACCGGGGTAAAACCCAAAACAAACCCAATTTTCCGCCGCAAGCCCCCGGCTTTATGCCGGGGGTTCTACCCAGTCCTCAAACCGCCGACCAATTTCGAGTTGGCCGCCTTCCGCATCCCCCGCCCCCAAAATTTGCTGCTTCCGGCAGTAGCCGATTAGCCGGGCTATATCAGCCGTAAATCCCGCCCAAAAAAATACCTGTTTTTTTTACAAAAAACGCAATTTTCTTTGACAAAGCATCACAGGAACATTAGTTTTTTAACAGCCATAGGTCGCTTTAAGCAATTTTAACCGCTGATATGGAGGACTACTCAATGCAAGAGTACGAGAACCTAAAGGTGCTGGTCGCCGAAATCGAAGCCGACATCAACAAGGCCGAAGGCGGCAACAAGGCGGCAGGGACGCGTGTTCGCAAGCAAATGCAGAAGGTCAAACAGGCGGCCCAGGATGTCAGAAACTGCATCCTTGAAATCAGGTCCACTGACTGAATCACAAAATAGTCGTTTATAACGCCGAATGCCGCGCTCGTTTCAGTTCGGCCCCGCCCGGTTGCGCTAAGGACCGGGCGAGGGTGCATCATTTTGTTTGCGCGCAATTTCTCCTGAGTTGAGGTTCCTAATATGCCGCCGCCTTTATTGCTGGACTTATCACAAATAGACCTTACAGCCGAGCCGGTCTTCAGTAAAGAAGACATCTGCCGGGTAAATCCCCAGCGGTTCGAGATGCAGCAGCTCGACGGCATCCTCTGGTATGACAAGGATAATTTTCTCGTTCTGGGCTACAAGGACGCAACCGACAAAGAGTTCTGGGTTCGCGGGCACATCCCGGGCAGGCCGCTTATGCCCGGCGTGATAATGGTCGAATCCGCCGCCCAGCTTCTGAGTTTCTTCGTAAGGAAGGTCTATGGCGAAGAGGCATTCATCGGCTTTACGAGTATCGATTCCGCCAAGTTCCGCTCTACCGTCGAGCCGGGCCAGCGACTCTGGCTGTTAGGCAAAATTATAAAGTTCAAAAGGGGCAGGAAATACAACGCCTATATCCAGGGCCTGGTCAACGGCACTATGGCCTTCGAGACCGAGGTGTCCGGCATGGCCGTCTGAGCCAAGTCCTCCGGGCAGCAGGGCGAGATAAACCCCGTTGCAAGTATTGTCTTGATAAGAGCATAGCACGATTTGTCGTTGCCGTGGGGCTTGCCCGTGTCTGAAAAAGGGAATCGGTCCGTTTGGGCTGTAACCCGAAAAAAACGTACCCGGCGTTCGGTGCTAATCGTCAAGACCTGCCGCTCTTTTTGCCGAGACGACGGTATTGTAGAGCAGCATCGTTATGGTCATAGGCCCGACGCCGCCCGGAACCGGCGTAATGAAGCTCGCTTTTTCCTTTACCTGCTCGAAATCCACGTCACCGACAAGCCGGTACCCGCGTTTTTTTGTGTCATCCCTGACGCGGTTGACTCCCACGTCAATCACCACGGCCCCGTCTTTTATCATATCGGCGGTTATCGTATTGCGTCTGCCCGCCGCGGCTATCACAATATCGGCCCGCCTGGTATGAGCCGGAAGGTCCTTCGTCCGCGTATGGCAGACTGTTACCGTCGCATTGCCCGTTTTGTTTTTCTGGACAAGCATATTCGCCAAGGGCTTGCCCACGATATTGCTTCTGCCCACAATCACAATGTCGGCGCCCTCGATTTTGACACCGCTTCGCATCAAAAGCTGAATAATCCCGTGCGGCGTGCAGGGCAGAAACGCCTTCTCGCCGACAACCATTTTCCCTATGTTGACCGGATGAAAGCCATCGACGTCTTTGGCGGGGTCGATAGCAAGAAGCACCTCCGCCTCATTCAAATGTTTAGGCAGCGGAAGCTGAACCAAAATCCCGTTTATCTTCGGGTCATTATTCATTTTCTCCACCAGAGCCATCAATTCTTCCTGACTCGTTCCTGCACTTAGGCGATTATCGTCTGAGTATATCCCAATCTCGGCGCACGCCCGTTCCTTGGCAGTAACATAAGAGTTCGATGCCGGGTCTTCGCCGACCAGGACAACGCCTAATCCGGGGACGATACCTTTTTTCCGAAGCTGCTCAACCTGGGCTTTAAGCTCCGCCCGCATATCAGCCGCGATTGCCTTGCCGTCTATGATTGTCGCTGTCACCGCCTCAAACTCCTTTCAAAGCCATCGTCAATACAATCCCTGCACCTTTCCCGTCTTTACATCGACATCGATATAACGAAAGGCCGGGTTCGAGCCGGTACCCGGCATCAGCTTAATTTCACCGGCCAGGGGCACGACGAATTCGGCCCCCTTATAGACCAAAATATCACGAATCGGAAGCTGCCAGCCGATTGGCCTGCCCTTGAAACCCGGGTCGTAAGACAAACTTAAGTGGGTCTTCGCCATACAAAGGCCGAAAGCATTCGTCTGCGCATCGGCTTCTAATTTTTTTATCTTCTCCAGCGCCTTCTCCGTATATGAAACGCCGTTGGCGCCATACACATCCTTTGCAACGCGCTCGATTCTCTGTCTGAGAGTCATATCCGAATCGTACAAGAATCGAAAATCATTCTTCTGTTCGCAGGCCTCAATCACCGCGTCTGCCAGCTCGAGCGCCCCTTCACCGCCCCTGAGCCAGTGTTCGGAGACTACGCAAGTTGCGCCGTGCTGGACGGCTATTATCTTTATGATCTCATGCTCGGCGGGCGTATCGCTGTGGAAGCTGTTGATACAGACGATGGGCTTTATCCCGCTGGTTTTGACAATATCGATGTGAGCGACGAGGTTCTCGCAGCCCTTCTCAAGAAGAGAGAGGTTTTCTTTTACATAGGCCTCGTCGAGCGGTGCACCCGGCTTTACGGGCGGCCCGCCCCCGTGCATCTTCAGCGCCCGCACCGTCGCAACAATCACGACCGCATCCGGCTTCAAACCCGACAGCCGGCACTTCAGATTCCAGAACTTCTCATAGCCGATATCCGCACCAAAGCCGCTCTCTGTGACGTGATAGTCGGCGAGCTTCGTCCCCACCAAATCCGCAATCACCGAGCTTTGCCCAATGGCGATATTTGCAAAAGGCCCGGCGTGAACAAATACCGGCTGGCCCTCAATCGTCTGCAGCAAGTTCGGCATAAGCGCATCGACCATCCACGCCGTCATCGCGCCATCGACCTCAAGGTCAGCGGTGGTAATATCTTTTCCGGCCCGGTCCCTGGCCAGCACCATTTTCGCTATCCGCCGGCGAAAATCCTTCAAACTTCTCGCCACCGACAGTATCGCCATCACCTCGCTCGAAGCGGTCATCTGGAATCCCGAGCTCATTTCGCAGCCGTCCATCTTGGAGCCCATTCCTATCCGAATGTTCCTCAGCGACTGGGCGCAGAGGTCGATTGCCCAGTTGAACTGGACCGAATCGGGGTCGATATCGAGCCGGCGCAGGTTGCGAGCCGCAAGACGTTCGTCGTCGTAATTACTTTCGTGCTGCAGCCGGGCCGTAAGCGCCACCATAGCGAGATTGTGCGCGTTGGTTACCGAGTCGATGTCGCCGGTAAGGCGTATCGAGAACGGAACCAGGGGTATGCACTGCGACAGGCCGCCGCCGGCGGCGCCGCCCTTTATATTGAAAGTGGGCCCCGCGCTCGACTGGCGTATCGCTGCGGTCGAACGCTTACCGCGCTTTGCCAGGGCCTGCACGAGACCAATTGTCGTCGTGGTCTTGCCCTCGCCGAACGGCGTCGGCGTAATGGCCGTTACATCAATATACTTTGCCGCAGGCCCGTTGCCCAGACGCCCGAGCACCTTCGAGAAATCCACCTTACCGAGCATATGCCCAACCGGATGGAGCTCGTCTTTTTTCAGCCCCATCTCATCAGCCAGTTGAAAACCCGGCTTTATATTCTTTTCCGCCGTCTCCGCTATCTGCCAGTCCGTCATTTCCCTCGGGTCAAGTTTCATATCTGTTCCACCTTATCAAATCTGGTTACAGTACAAAATCGTTTTGTAGCCGTTCACAGGTTAAATGTGTCATTTTACGTCAATTCGAGATTGCTTCGTCGTAAACTCCTCGCAATGATTTTATGAAAGC
>CAYMYK010000247.1:0-4160 GCA_964394625.1 uncultured Pirellulales bacterium | reverse complement strand
TTGGCCCCCTTACCCGCCGCTCTGCAGCTCGCTGTCTCAAATCCGCCTTCGTCTTGAAGTTCACCCGCGCGAATGCCCCAAAGTGCCTCCGCGCCGCCGCGTCATACGCCCGTGCCGCCTCTTGCGCATCCGAAAAATATCCCAGGTGATGCCGCCTGCCCTTCACGAATATCGCAGCCCGCCACTTCTTCTTCTCACGCGATAGCGACACACCCTTGTATCCCGACCGACCGTCGCCCCCACGCCGGTTCCACGAGTTCTCCGCCGCCGTCGCCGCCCGCAGGTTCGCTCGCCGGTTATCAACTCCGTCCCCATTGGCGTGGTCAATCACCATCGCCTCCCCTGCATCGCCCATTATCTGCCTGTGCATCAGCATTCGAGAATACCGCCCGTCCCGCTTTCGTATCGTACGCTCCGCATAAACCGTCCTCCGCCCCTTCTTCCTGCACACCCGCCACTTGTACCTGCTCAGCTCCTCGTAATCGGCCACATCCACCTTCGCCGACATCCCCTGCGTCAGTTCTATCCGCCTGAACCTATACCCGTAGCGCAGTCGCCGCCAAACCAACAGTGCCCACAAACCAGGCCGCCAGACAAACTCCGGCGCCTCGAACGAAATATGAACCCGCCTCCCTATCTCTCTCCCGACCGACCGGCTAAAAACTTATAGTGCTCCCGGTTGAAATTCCCCGTTCCTTCGCGGGTAAATAACTTTAGAACAACAACTTAAAATCTCACTCGCGGAAATTTATTACCCTTCAAGGGTATACCAATTTACTAAAATCATTCGGATATCATTCTATTGTTACTCAAACCGACCGATACCGAACTGTCATGCTGAGCAAAGCGAAGCATCTGGCCTTAGATACAGGTTTTCGCTGTAATACGTCATGAGATTCTTCACTTCGTTCAGAATGACAAATTAGCTTATCTTGTTGTTGGTAAAGCGGTTATAATATAGTGCTCCCGGTTGAAATTTCCCGTTCGTTCGCCGGTAACTAACTTTAGCTCAACAGCTTAAAATCTCACTCGCGGGAATCCAGTTTGTCAATGAGTTTAATTCCGTATCGAAACGAAACGCCTTGACCCATAAATTCAAATGTTACGATGTACTATGTGTCGGCTTGGGTTCGAGTGCTTTGTCGCCGCCTTTTTTGTGAGCATCGCGCCATCGCACCACCGAACTGCCGGAAGAGCCGACCATCCCGGCAACCTCGCGAATTCCGTAGCCGTCTTTCAGCAGAGCTATTGCCCGCTCTCGACGCCGCTGAAGTTCCCTTCTGAAGTCCCCTTTCTGAAGTCCCTTTGCTGTCCCTTTTGGCCTCATACATAATTATTATCGCCTATCCAATGCTCGTTCCTTTACTTTCTCAAACATCAATAATACCCGGTGCATAAGCCGACAGCCATTCCACATCAAGCCGGCTAAATCGCCTCCGTAATATCTCGACGCCGCCGCGATGTACCATCCAGCCATCCATAACCAGGACAAACCCTCGCGGAAAATGCGACAGCAATTCTGCCACAAATACCTCGAAATCATCAGTAACGATGTTATTATCGCAGATAGTGAGACACTCAACCTGACCGACTTTGGCACAGGTCTACCTTTGACAAGAACATACGTAACCCGTCATTCTCAGCGCCCTTTCCGTCATTCTGAGCGCAGCGAAGAATCTCACACTAACATTGTAGGAAAGTCTTAGTCCAGGGCCGGATGCTTCGTCCCCAAGGGACTCAGCATGACACTCTTAAACCCGGTCAACTTGAGTTTATACGGGGCCAATCGCTCTTGCGCCAAGTGGCTATTCGCTCTTCGTCTCGTTCGCGAGCTTTGCGGTCGGGCTTTTGGCAACTGTAGCCCATCTGCTTCAGGATTCGCCAGACTTGTGATGGATGGTAACAAACTCGAAACTTCTTGCGAATCACCGCTGCAATGCGTTCCAATGTCCACAAGTTCGTTTTGTAACCGAAAGCTGTCGGGCCTTTGCTCAGTAACTGCTCTAACTTTTGACGTTGCTTGTCCGAAAGTTTCCTTGGCCGACCTGGCACCGGCTTGGGTTCGAGTGCTTTGGCCCCGCCTTTTTTGTGAGCATCGCGCCATCGCACCACCGAACTGCCGGAAGAGCCGACCATCCCGGCAACCTCGCGAATTCCGTAGCCGTCTTTCAGCAGAGCTATTGCCCGCTCTCGACGCCGCTGAAGTCCCTTTGCTGTCCCTTTTGGCCTCATACATAATATTATCGACTACCCAATGCTCGTTCCTTTACTTTTTCAAAGGTTAATAAGTATCGAAGCTCGTTTCAATTTGCTGCGAAAGAATCTTCTTAAATAAAAGGAAACCGATTATTCAGCCCGAGCAATTACAACAGCTCTTAAAGGATGTCAAAGCCGGCCGGTTGACCGTCGATGAGGCGGTCGAAAAACTACGGCATCTGCCTTTTGAAGACCTCGGCTTTGCCTGCGTGGACCACCATCGTAAAATTCGCCGTGGCTATCCCGAGGTGATTTACTGTCCCGGCAAGACAAACGAGCAGATTATCAAAATCTTCTCAGCCCTCGCCGCCAAAGGCAACAACGTCCTTGCAACACGGGCGGAAGAACATGTTTTCAAGGCGCTGGCCGGGACGGGGCGGTTTCCCCAGGCACGATATGAAAAATTCGCAAGGGCAATCGTCCTCGAGCAGCAAAAAATCGAACTCTCGAAGTTTGTAATTCCCATAGTCACAGCCGGCACGGCCGATATGCCGGTTGCCGAAGAGGCGAGAGTGACCGCCGGGATTATGGGCCAGCAAGCGGAGCTGATTTGCGATGTCGGCGTGGCGGGGTTGCACCGGCTGCTCAGCCATCTGCCCAAGCTACAAAATGCTAACGTCATTATCGTCGTCGCCGGTATGGAGGGCGCTCTGGCCAGCGTGGTGGGCGGGCTGGTGAGCTGTCCGGTAATCGCCGTCCCCACCAGCGTCGGTTACGGCGCAAGCTTCGAGGGGCTGTCGGCCCTTTTGACTATGCTCAACAGTTGCGCAGCCGGCGTTGCCGTGGTCAATATCGACAACGGCTTTTCGGCAGCGGTCACCGCAACGCTTATAAACAGAAAAATCGAACAGCCCGGCTCTTAGTGATAGCAATGAAAAGAATTAAGGACATTCCCAAATTGAAGTCGCGACCCGCCGATGCACACAAGGGCGATTTCGGAAAGGTGTGCATTATTGCCGGCAGCGTCGGTATGAGCGGCGCGGCCGCCTTGGCTGGCAGAAGCGCACTTAGGGCAGGTGCAGGATTAGTCAGGGTGGCGGTGCCGAAAAGTATTTTGCCGATTGTCGCCTCGATTGAGCCGTCTTTTACGACGGTGCCACTGCCTGAAGATGACGCCGGGCGAATATCCGCAGGTGCAGTCAACGTTGTTCTAAATCTCGCTGCAGAAAACGATTGCGTAGCTTTTGGCCCCGGCGTCGGCATCAGCCGGGCAGTGCGTTCTGTCCTGCGGAAGCTCATCGTACAGGACGGGCTGAAACTTGTCATCGACGCCGACGGTCTCAACAACCTGGGTAAGATAAGTGCCTGGCCTGAGATGGCCAAGGCAAAACTGATTCTGACGCCTCATCCGGGCGAGATGAAACGGCTTTGGGCGGGATTGTTTAGAGAAAAGATGCCTGCCGGGCGGCAGAAACAGGCGATTTTGATGGCCGAGCGAACCGAATCAGTGGTCGTTCTGAAGGGAGCGGGGACTGTAATTAGCGATGGCCAAAAGCTTTATGTGAACCGGACGGGCAATCCCGGGATGGCGACAGCCGGGGCGGGCGATGTGCTGACGGGGGTCATAGCAGCATTGGTCGGGCAGGGATTAAGTGAGCTAAATGCTGCCATTTTAGGGGCTTATGTTCACGGGCTTGCGGGCGATTTGGCCGCAGAGAAGGTTGGGCAGATTAGTCTCATAGCCACTGATATAGTGGATTTTCTGTGTGAGGCCTTTCAAAGGTGTTCAAAAACCTTATGAGACGGCAGGGGAAATAGGCAGGATGGGAGGGATAGGCGGTGTTGGCGTTGGGGCCCCGGTTTGTGGTTTGGGTAGAACCCCCGGCATGAAGCCGGGGGCTTGCGGCGGGAAATTGGCTTTGAATTGGGTTCGTTTTTTTGCAGGCCAAAGGTCATATATTTTA
>CAYMYK010000246.1:0-4170 GCA_964394625.1 uncultured Pirellulales bacterium | reverse complement strand
GGAAGCTGAAAATCCTCGTAATGGCCCGGCACAAACTCGTTGTTAAGCGCCTTTTTCTCTATCTTGACGCGTATCACCGCCGGCTGATTCGCACCCCTGCTGAAATCGCTGTCCTTGTGCTCGGTCAGCTCGACCCGCCAGTCCTCGCTTATAAACACAAGGCACTTGCCCGTATAAACCGCCGTCGGAAAATAATCCATTAACAGCTTCAACGTTCCCATCGCTCACCACTCCAAATCACTGCCACTGTTCACAGGCCGCATTATATGCTATTCGCGCCCGACATTGCCAAACGAATAAACGCTGACTTCGCCAGCTTCCTCGCCCAAACGCCAGGGCGTCTCCGCCTTCGAAAAATCGTTCACAAAAAGCTTAATATCACTGCTTCCATTGCCCGCTATATGCAGAAATTCGCCCGTACCGCTGGCCGCCATGCACCCGCGAATGTTCGCTCCTGCAACGTTCTTCAGCATTACCGCCGGCTCGCTCGATCCTAAATGCGCCTGGCGACCGACAAAGCCCTCAAGCGTCAGGCCATCGACGTCTTCCAGGTAAAGTGCGCTTTTCCATCTCTGTGAGCTTGGCTCGCCCCAGATGATCTCGACGTCTTTGAGAGTCAGGTCCTTGAAGTACCTGCCTTGAATACCGTGCACCGCTTCTTTGAAGTAAGCCCTGGGGTCTTCGGACATGAAGAACCTGACATTTTCGAGTCTAATGCCCGTAAGTGGGCTTTCGGGATGCCCATTGATTATGCTGGAGCCCTTGACATGCGCGATTACATCCTTTATCAGCATATTCTCAAATTTGCCTATCGTAGAATTCTCGTCGCGTTTTCCAATTTTGAAGTAGAACGCATCGCCCTGTCCCCACCAGAACCAGTCGTGCCGATTGCATTCGATGGTGATATTACTGATGATTACATCGCTGATGGTTCCGCCGTCGAGAATCATAAATGCAAATGCGCGATGGCTGTTTCGGATTACGCAGTTGTCTATAACAACATGCCTGACGTCGGCATCGATTTCGTCGCCTATTTTGACCGCAGATGAAGCGCTGGTGAGCCGGCAGTTGGTTATGGTGATGTTCTCACATACGCGGGCGGTTCGGCCCGAGCCGCCGCTTTTGATTGAGATGCAGTCGTCGCCGGTGACAATGGTGCAGTTTGATATCCGAACATCCTTACAGCCGTTGGGGTTTATACCGTCGCTGTTGACGCCTTCGATAAGGCTGCTGTAAACGTAAACTCCGTCAACCACAACTCTCTCGCACAGCAAAAAATGAACGCACCAGACCGGTGAGTTCATAAGTGTAACACCTGTTATACGCACATCGGTGCAGTTACGCAGATAAACAATGTTATAAGTAGGCCGGGTCCACTTCCAAAAAGGCATACCCTCCGGCTTATCCCTTTTCAGAGCGTCGATGCGATACTGTATCTCGTTATCGCCTTTTTCCGTGTATGGATATTGCATATGCTCGGCGTTGCCATCGACCGTACCTCTGCCTTCGATGGTGACATTGACCAGATCCTCGCCGTACAGAATTGCACGTCGGCCTCTGCCCCAGTCGTTGCTGTCCCTGCTGCCGTAAATCGTAGCGCCCGCTTCGATATAAAAACGAACATTGCTTTTCAGGTTCAGCGGTCCGGTTACGTATTGGCCCGGCCCAACATATACCATCCCGCCTCCTGCCTCTGCGCATGCATCTATCGCTTTTTGAATGGCTGTCTGGCTGTTATCGCTTTTGCGACCGCTTGCTCCATAGTCCTTCACATTAAAAACCGCACAGCCTGCATTATTCCCGCTTTGCGGAGGCACATTGGACGGCTGCTTATCGCACGATGCCAGAAACAGGGTGCTTGCCAGAAAAAGATTGACGCCGACTACTCTTAAATTAGCTGCCACATGTCACCTTATCCGTGTTCATTAGCATTATCAATTATTCTGTCGCGTTATCAGTTGTTGTACATGCGTTTCTCTCTTCCTGATTTCTGGGCTTTTTCCATGATGGACTCGCTCCACAATGGGCCTTCGGTCCACACTAATTCTTGATCCAGCTCACGCGTTGTTTTTGGCCTGAAGCCCAGGTTCTTAAACTTCTCCTCAAGCTTTTCTCTGCCCGGAAACATAGCCGTATGAAATACATTTTGCATAACCTTCCAGTACTCGCCGAGAGCGTCTTTTGACTGCTGCCATTTCTTCGGGTGCTGTTTCTCATAGACCTGGGCCAGGTCGAGGCACACTGCTAAATAAGCACTCCTCGCCCTCACCTGCTGGTCGTCGCTGCGCAGAATCCCTTCTTCAATCTCGCCGCGATACCGTTCCGTCAATTGCCTTGTCTGCTCCTCGATGTTGGGTAGCGGCTGAACATTACCCGGTTGCTCGGCCGCAATCCTGTAGCAGGGCACACTGTCTACAGCAACCTTCTTACCTCCCCCTTCAGCGATGACCTTCTCTGCCAGATAGACAAGTCTGTCTGCAAAGCTTATGATCGTCTCGTCGGCCGGCATGTTGTCGCGTGTCGTATTCTTGTACCTGTCAACAATCTGCCATCCCTGGCTCATCATCCATTTATACCCCTTTGTCACGCCGACTATCGTACCTGCAGTCGCCGCAACGTTATCTGCGTCCCAGCCGAAGTTAAACGCCATCCTCAGCGTCTCTGAAAAATCCCCGTCGCCATATAGCAGGGCGCCTATGACTGCACCGGTGTTCAGCTCATGCCCGTTCTTGTCACGCATCCCGCCCGCCGCCTGAGTGTACTTGTCACGAAGCGACCTCCGTGTCGCCCTCCAGTCGTCGGGATACTCCCGGTGCCAGGCCCTTACGTCTTTCATGATGGTCAGAATCGTGCTTTTGCTGTCCAGCGAAGCCGCTCCCGCATCCAGAATCTTCTCGATATCATTCTCCTCGAACGCCACGGCAATCATCGTCGTAAACAACTGTGTTGTCTGAGCGGGCTCATAGTCGATTGCCACCGTTGTATAGTTCAGACCAATCTTCGCCGCTGTTTGCGGCATCGCAGGAGCAAGCAAACCGAACGTCTCACACAGAAACTGTCCGGATATATTGAACTCCGCCCACGGATTCAATACCAGCTTACCCGTATAAGGAGGCTTGATGCCAAGGTCCATCAGGTGCCTCGCAAATCGGTTCGAGCACCATATCCTCTCGTTGATCCTCTCCTGCCACAGCTCCGCAATCTTCTCCGAGGACAAATAAATGTTGTTTTCCTTCTGCATGACATAGATATAGACCCACTCGAAATCTGTATCGTCGTCCGTGCGGGCTCCCTCGGCAAGCCCGGGTGTGTACCCGGTTACATCTCCCGGCTCATCGATGTACCGCATCTCGTGCGGAATACCATTTAGGTTCCCGAGAATCTGTCCCAACAGCCCGCCGCGAATCTTATCGACAACCACATCGACGGCAATTTCGGTATAATTATCCGCAGAGGCCTTTGCTGACGGGGCGGTGCAGACGCATGTCATCAGTAAAACTGAAACAATAGTTAGTTTTCTAAGCCATTTCTTATAATACATTTCTGGCCCTGTCTTGATTTTTACAAAAGACCAAAAGCTGCCGCCTGCCTGTATGGGTAGGTAAATACTGAGGGTATAATGTTACCAGAAACCGGACTGAGATGTCAACCTGTTATCCGCAGCTACCCCGGGCAGTCTGTTTACAGCCGCCAGGGGCCTCGCAGGGGGCGAGTGAGCAGCCGGTTGGCCCCATCGTCCCCGACAAACTGCTCCTTCACCGGGTCCCACCGCAGCTTTCGGCCAAGCCGAATCGCTATATCGCTCAAATGGCAGAGGGTATCGCCGCGCACAGCCGTCTCAACCGGACAAATCGTCCTGGCCCTGCTCCTTACACAGTCGAGAAAATTCCTGCGGTGGTCGTTGCTTTTGTACAGCCGAACCTCGTCAGGCCCGAACACCGTTCTCAACAGCCCCTTCGGCTCGGCCTCGATGTAGCCCCTGCCGACAATCACCCAGCCATCGGTCCCCTGAAAAAGCACACCGCAGCCCGGCCAGTGCAGACCCCTCGAATTAAACGGCTCTGCCAGCTCTCTGGCTGTCTTTGTATCCATATAGCGCACCAGCACCCCGTTGGCGTATTTCATCCGAACATCCCATTCCACAAACGTATCCGCAAGCCCGTCCTCAGG
>CAYMYK010000245.1:0-4176 GCA_964394625.1 uncultured Pirellulales bacterium | reverse complement strand
TCTTCTGTCCACGCTCACAGGAACGAATCTTGCGGGTTACTTTGCGACGAGCACGGTGACGATTTTGCTGCTTTCGGCAATGGGCAGTGAGCACAGGGCGGAGCTGTCGGCGAGCGTCATAACGGCGCCGGTGCTGTTCGTTTTTTCAGAATTGATACCGAAGAATATTTTTTACTACCGGGCCGACGCTCTGATGCCGAAGGCGGCCGGCGTTCTTCTTGTGTTTCACAAACTTTTCAGGTATAGTGGTATTGTGCCGGCGCTTAATAAGCTGTCGGGTGTTTTTGCCCGGTTTTCGGGGTCAGGTTCTGCGGCAGAACCCCGCGGTGCGTCTGTTCGCCAGGCCCATATCGGGGCGATTATCCGGCACAGCCGGGAAGAGGGGATACTGAACCCGACGCAAACGGAGATTCTGAACCGGCTGTCGGTCCTCTCGAGCACAAGTATTCGAGCGGTAATGACCGCTTTGAGCAAGGTGTGGACGGTTGACATCAGCTCTGGCAGGGAAGAGCTTCGGGATATACTTGAGAAATGTCCCTTTAGCCGTTTGCCGGTTCGGGCGGGGCAGGACGGTGAAATTGCCGGTTTCGTGAATATATACGAGGTGCTGAGCTCGGCTGAAGCGTTCAGCGATTTGGGAGATTTCGTAAAGCCCATTAGGACGCTGCCGGGCGAGACGACGGTATCGGCGGCAATAAGCGTTATGCAAAGTGAAAAGCTCAGGATAGTCCTTGTGACCGGAGCAGGCCGAGTTAGCGAAGAAAAGCCGGTTGGTATTATAACGATGAAGGACTTGGCCGAGGAGTTTCTCGGCGAGCTGGCGGAGTGGTAAGGTAAGCGAAGTGCGGAGAGTACGGAGTGGATGAGCGCTACAGACAGGCAATAGTGAATTCGCTGGCGATAGTGATTTTGGCGGTGCTGGTTCTTTTGGTTTTCGTTGGCAGTATGACTCGGCCGGTTGACTACCGGGAACAGATGCACGGCAGCGCGGCTGTGCTTGTTTCGGGGGGAGGGCGGCTTTACAGGGATTTTTGCTACGTTGGGATGCCGTTCTATCCGGCGATGATTTCGGTGCTTTACCGGCTGACGGGGACGGGTCATTATCTTCTTTTTGGGAGGATTGCCTCGGCTGTTGCGGACGCGGTTGTAATGCTGACTATATTCGGCATTTACCGGCGTGTTTTCGGCAGGTACAGAATGGAGGGACTGTTTTTAGGGCTTGGAGGCGTGCTGCTCTACGTGTTTAATCCGTTTGTGTATCACTACAACGGTTTGATGTCGGGGCGGGATATTATTATATGCTGCGTTGTGGTCTCATTCTGGCTGTATATATCGACGGATTTCGGCGGGAGGAGCAAATACGGTCGGACGGCGGCGATGGGCGTGTTGTTAAGCGTTGCGAGCATGACCGAGCTTTCGGCGGGATTTTTTCAGGTTCTGTTTTTTTTATTTTTGGTTTTTCAGCCGGTTCGTGGTCTGCGGGAGCGGCTGGGGAACATTGCAGGTTTCGTGCTTGCGACGGTGGTTGTTACGGCCTGGCCGGTCTGGTTGATGGCTCAGGCGCCGGCGGCGTTCCGGATAGGCGCGTTCCGGCTGCCGGCAATAGAGCGATTAGCTTACCACGAGCACGGGGCTATTTTCGGCAAGTGGGAGATTATGCTTCTGTCTCTTTCACTTTCGGGAGGCGTTTTGGTTTTGGTTGCGGCGTTGTCACTCGGTTTTTTGCTTCTTGGAAACCGGCGAAAGGTGAAGATTTCTCAAGTCAGCGGCGCACTTCTCTGCACGTTCGTTGTAGTAGCGGTGTTTATTATTGCGACAATGGTGCCGGCAATGACGCTGTGGGAAGTGGCGATGGTTGTTCCGTTTATAATTATTTGCTACTCGTATCCACTTTTCTGGCTTCGCGATATGTCAAAGACAGGTGCTCTGCCGCCGGGTTTTAGAATTGCATCGGCGGTTGTGGCGGGATGTGCAGTTGCGGCTTTGCTGTCGAGTCCGAAGCCGGCCCTGCGTCTGGGTGTGCTGTTTGAGCCGGCGAGGTGGGTTCCGCTGAGGTTTCACGCGGTGGCAGAGGATATGCGGCGCAGATGCAAGGCGCCAAGGCAGGTGCTGACAATTCAGCCGCTTTACGCGCTGGAAGCAGGGGCGGAGATTTATAGTGAGCTTTCGGCGGGCGCTACGGGATACGCGAGCGCCAACGGACTGACGAAGTCAGAGCGTGAGACGGCGAACTTAGCGTGTTCCTGGGATATTCAGACGTTAGTTGAGCGGCGCGGCCCCTCTGCAATTCTCTTCGACAAGGGGTACCGAGCGACAGTGGTCAAGATTCCCCTGTCGATGATTATTCGACGTGACCTGCAAATGAAGAATTACGACAGGAAGAAGTGGGAGAGGGTCAGGTACGAGCGAAATGTGACAGTCTATTACAGGCGATAAAGGGGCTGGGAGGGTTTTTGGCACCGGGGGCGTTATTGGCTGTCTATGATTGCTTTGACAATATCGTTGATAGCGGCGCGTGTTTTGCCGTTTGCCCCGTTTGTCAGGATTGAGAAGATATAGTCGCCGTCGGAGGTGGTGCACAGACCTGAGAAGGACTTGACAGAATTGATGTAGCCGGTTTTTCCGAAGACCTGTGCCTTATATTTGTCCTGTTTAAAATGCTTTTTTAATGTACCGTCGAGGCCCCCTACGGCGAGCGTATCCTTATAGAGCGGCCAGTACGAGCTGTTGTAAACATCGAGCAGGACCGTGGTGATAGCGTTTGTGGTTAGGTTATCCGCCCTGCTCAGGCCGCTTGCGTCGTCGATATAGAACTGCTCGTTTGGTATGCCAAGGCCGGAGAGATGTTTAGAGATGGTGTTGCGTCCGTGTTGCCAACTGCCCTGCTCGCCGGTATGCGCGGCGATGGTCTTGAGCAGCGCCTCGGCGGCCAGGCCGAAGCTGTCCTTGTTGCACCTGGCTGCAACGTCCTCTAAGGTGGTGCGGAAGGTCAGCAGGGTTTTGAATTGCTCATCCGGTTTTATCTTTCTTTCGAGAAACCTTCCGCGGACGGTTACTCCCGCTGAGGCCAGGTGTTCTGCGAGGAGAAAACCAAAAAAGGCGGCGGGCCGTTCGACGGCGACTCTTACGGGGCGGCATTTTTTGTGGCACTTGCCAAAGACGGTTATGTCATTGGTTCCGAGAGCGCGTGCGCACCAGACGGTATCGGGCGGCTGCGTTGCCGGGCGAGATTTATTGATAATCCTGACGTAACGGGTCTGCGGCTCAAGGGTTAATTTGACTTTTGCTGCGATGGTTTCCGCGGTTAATTCAACACAGTTGCCGTTGTAGTTCAGCCCCGCCACTTCGCAGGCATACCATCGGTTCAGCTCGGCTTTTGGCCAGTTCGGATGCACTCGCTGGTCGTCGAATATGCTGCTGTCAACGATGATGTCGTTGATGTGTGTTATATTGTTTTGTTTGAGTTTGGCGGTTATGTCGTCGAGGACCCAGCCGGGTTCGCGTCCGTTTTTGCGGTCGGTGACTTTGTCGGCTAAAAGCGGGTCTCCGGCGCCTGTTACGGCGAGTGTGTCGGCTATGAGGCCGACTTTGGTTTCATACCGGAAACCGGCGCCGAGGTATTCGAATGCAGCGGCGGTTACGATGAGCTTCATATTCGAGGCGGGTATCATTGGTTTGGTGGGGTTGTGCGAGTGGACCGTCCTGCCGGTCCGGGCCTGCACAATCGAGACGGCGAATGTTACGTTTTTCTGTGAGGGCCTGCTAATGACGGCATCGACGCGTCCAGCCAGGCCCGTCGGTGCTGCGCGGGCCAGAGTGGCCGTGAGCAGCAGCGAGAATATGAATCCTTTCATCAGATGTCTCATAGTTGTTTTATTTAGCAGAAGTGCGCCGGAAAATCAAGCCCGGTGAATTTTCTATGCCACCAGGGCACAAAGACACGAAGGTATCAAGAGATAATTTAAGCGAGGAACCCCCGGCATAAAGCCGGGGGCTTACGGGGGAAAATTGGGTTTGTTTTTTTTGCAGCCCGAAGGGGCTGTTTTTCCCGTAATTTCTTTTATTGCATAGGGTTAGGTTCATTTTGGGGTTTTCGGAAATTGGGTTCGTTTTGCATATTTCGTCGTTCGTATCTCGTACCTCGTATCTCGCTTGTTGAGGCGTGCTTTGCACGCG
>CAYMYK010000244.1:0-4180 GCA_964394625.1 uncultured Pirellulales bacterium | reverse complement strand
TGTTATATCGGCTAAACTACTACTCAATTATTAGGTTTTGTTAGAGTGCCTTAATCGTCCCGCCGCCGGCCGACCACCACGGGCTGGCCGTTATCGAGTTCACAGACACCCAGCGCACCGAGGCAAGTCCGGTCAATACCGGGTTCACTAACTTTAAGGCCATCGTCCCGGGATACGAAGGCAGCACGGAGACCTTCACCGACAATTTCTACAACGCAGCGGCTGCAGCGCCCTTCGCTTGTTTTCGGTACTTGGGCTTCAGCTACGTATGGAGCACGGAGACCAATGTCGGAGAGCCGGATTATCCGGAGACCATCGACTGGTCGGATCGCTCCCTGCCAACCGATGCGACGCAGCAGGTCTTCGGCGCGCTGGGCAGGTACAACCCGGCGGCCTGGGAGTACGTGATCGAGATAGCCAATAAGACGGGCGTAGACTGTTGGATTGGTGTTCCCGTATCCGCAACGGCCAATTACGTCACGCAACTGGCGACGCTGTTCAAGAACAATCTTGATCCTACGCTGAACATTTACCTCGAGAGTGCAAATGAGGTTTGGGGCAGCGGATACCGGGCTAATGTCTGGAACCATGCCCAGGCCCAGGCGCTGGGCTTGACGGACCTGCAGAACCATGCCCGCAGGACGGTCGAGCTGGCGCAGACTTTCGGCAGCGTCTTCGGCGCCGGCTCGCTCAATACGAGAATTCGCCCGGTTCTGTGCCATTTCGTCATCTGGCCGGCTGACTATTCGACCATGCTCAACTATATCAATGACACCTATGGCCCGCCCAACACCTTAATCTATGCGATTGGCGGAGCGCCGTACTACAGCGGCAGGTACAACGGAAAGGTGACCGTGGATGGCGTCATCCAGAAGTTCTATGAGAGGATTGACAATAACCTCTCAAACAAGCAGGCACTGCAGAGCATAGCCGACACCTGGGGACTGAAGCATATGTGCTATGAGGGCGGCTCCGATACCGGCGGCGGCAGCACCAGGAACATAGACATCTACATCACCGCCGAGCGCGACCCCCGTATGTACGACGTGTTTCGATACGATCTCGAGGACAACTGGTTCGCTATCGGCGGCGACCTGTTCATGCACCTGAGTTTGAGCTCCGGCTACAATCGTTACGGCTCCTGGGGATTGCTCGAGGACCTCGCAGTCACTAACACTTATAAGATGCAGGCGATGATAGATTTGCTGGGCGGCGGTGGCGAAAATACGCCGCCGGTGGCCGTGGACGACAGTTACCAGACGGACAAAGACACGCCGCTGTCGGTCCCGGCGCCGGGTGTTCTTGGGAACGACTACGACCCTGATGGCGACCCCATCACGGCGGTCCTGGAGACAGACGTCTCGCACGGCGTGCTGAACCTCAACTCGGACGGTTCGTTCGATTACACCCCGGACACAGGTTTCGTCGGGAACGACCAATTCACCTACAGCGCATTTGACGGGCAGGTCTCCGGCAACATCGCGACCGTGACAATTACGGTCAGCGACCCGGGCTGCACGCCCACCGATATGCACGTGGATTCCATCGTTTGCTACCGCGAGAATGTCGGAGCCGGTTGCTGGATAGCGGTCGCGGAAGTGACCATCAAGGACGATTGTGGCGCCGCCGTTAATGGTGCCACCGTTACCGCGACGTTCGACTGGTTCCCAGAGACGGTGGCAGGGACTACCAACATCGATGGTCTGGTCGTGCTCAAAACAGCCAGGTGTGATCACAACCTGCACGGCACATGGCATGTGGATGATGTGACCGACACGTTGCCGTACGACCCCGGCGACAACGTCGTGACCGACTGCACCTTCTAAGGTCAGTTAGTAAAATCGCAGGTTACAACCTCAGCCGTGTTTGTCTCCCAACACGGCTGAGATTGGTTTTGTCGAGCTGTTTGCAGCTTGCACCTGGATAGACATAGAACTCGGCAGCCGATTGTGCTTGTGGGAGAAACCTCGCCGCTCCGGAAAGGAGGTGGTAAAAACAGGAGCGGGCAAATCGAAATGTACCCTTGTGTAGTTGTATTAAAATGGTTTGTTTTTCTAAACTTTTTCTGAAAGGAAAAGAACAATGTGGAAAAAACTCATATCTTCATCCGTCGTACTTGTGCTTGCACTCGGCCTTTCGGTCTCTGCGGGGACATACCCCGGCCAGTTGGGTGTTGACATCGGCCTGGGCGAACGCGGCGGGACCTTTATCGACCATGTCAAGGAAGGTTACCGGTGGAACAATATGGCCGGCGAGCAGGTCTCGGCATCTGAAGTCGATGCCGACGGCTGGCCCACGGTCGATTGCACATATATTAAAGACTACCGACCGGTGGAAGAATGGGCCGGCAGCATCGACGACCCTGAAGAGTACCGCATCGATATGAGCGGCACGTGGAAGTGCTCGTTTATAGGCCAGGCGACGCTGACACACGTCGAGGGAGATTTTGCCATCCAGAACCAGGTCTATAACTCCGGCACAAACACGACGACGTTCGATGTCGTTGTGGACCCGCCCGGCCCGCAGCACGGGATAATGGTTATGTCGTTCACCGATACCAAGCGAACCGCCGCCAGCCCAACCAATACCGGCATCGCCAATTTCAGGATGACGCACCCGGGTTATGCACACGACACGACGCAGACCTTCACCGATGAGTTTATCAACTGCCTGACCGGTGCCGATTTTGGGTTCATCAGGTTCAAGGATTTCTTAGGCACCGATGGCGCTGAGCCGATCTATCCAGAGCAGACCGAGTGGTCACAGCGCAAGCTGCCGACCGATGCCTCACAGGCAAGGATGGACTCAATCGGCAAAATCTGCGGCGGCTCGTGGGAGTACGTCATTGAGATGACCAATCTGGCAGGTATGGACCCGTGGGTCAGTATTCCTGTTTCGGCCTCGACGGACTACGTCACGCAGTTGGCGACCATGCTGAAGAACAACGTGGACCCCTCGCTCAACATCTTCGTCGAGAGCAGCAACGAGGTCTGGAACGGCGCGTATCCCTATTCGATGCAGCGCGACTGGAACCTCGCCCAGGCCGCTGCCCTTGGTATAGGCGAGCACGAGAACCACGCTCGCAGAACGGTCGAGCTGGCGCAGATTTTCGAGAGCGTCTTTGGCTCCGGCTCTCTCAATGACAGGGTATGTGTCATACTCTGCAGCCACGCGCCGATGGTCAAGTGGTGGGTCGAGCCGATGCTTCAGTATGTCAACGACAATATCGGCACGCCGAGCGACTACATCTACGGAATTGCCAGCCAGACGTACTTCGGCGGCGCAGCCGCCCACGGCGGAAAACGGTACGCTCGTTACACTGTCGCCCAGCTTCTGGCGGCAGCCCACGACGACATTACCGCCCAAATCAATGACACCGGCTCCGATGAGTCAGGCCGTATGCAGTGGGTTGCCAAGGCCGCTGCCTGGAACCTTGTCGGCGGTTATTGCTCCTACGAGGGCGGCCCCGATTACGGTGGGGGAGACACAAGCAACCTCGACAATCGGATTCTGTGCAACCGCGACCCGGGGATGGCGACCGAATACAAGTACAACCTCGATGACGCCTTTTTCGGTCTCGGCGCCAATATGGCAGTGCAGTTCACTCTGACCGGCGCCTATACCCGCTACGGTTGCTGGGGACTTACCGACGACGTCGCATACCCCGACCGCAACTACAAGTTCCAGGCCGCAAGAGACCTTCTCGGCGAGCCGGGCCCTCCGGGCCAGGCCACTAATCCGAGTCCCGGCAACACTGAGACTGGCGTCAGCACCACCGCCGAGCTGAGCTGGACTGCCGGAAGCGGCGCCGAGTCGCACGATGTCTATTTCGGTACCGCTACCTCACCGTCGTTCATTAAAAACCAGCCGGAAACTACATACAACCCCGGTACTATGGCCGAGAACACCACGTACTTCTGGCGCATCGATGAGGTCAACTCGTACGGCACCACCACCGGCGTCCTGTGGAGCTTTACCACCGGCGGTGCCGGCTGCGTACCCTCGACTATGCACGTCGATTCCATCACAGTCTCCGGCGTCAGTGTCGGCGGCGGCTATAAGAAAGGCCGTGCCGAGGTGGTGATTCTTGACGATTGCGGCGACCCTGTATCAGGCGCTTTGGTCAGCGGCACGTTCACCGGCGATATTAATGAGAGTGGCTCAGACACAACCGACGGCA
>CAYMYK010000243.1:0-4246 GCA_964394625.1 uncultured Pirellulales bacterium | reverse complement strand
ATTCTCAGGATGCATGCAAAAGAAATTGTCTCCGCGAAGGAGCTTGCCCCTTAGGAGCGAAGCGAAGCAATCTCAATCCTAAGATTTAGAGCCTGTCCGAATAACCCTTCATCCTTATGTCATTCTGAGGCGCAGCCGAAGAGTCTGGCCGGAGAAGAGGAGATTCTTCACTTCGCTCCGCTCCGTTCACAATGACAGGGGGACGCTGCGCTGCGTTCTCATAGGGACTCCGCCGTCGGGCGTCCCTCACGGGACTTACGGACAGAATGACAGGCGATAGCAAATACTTATTCGGATAGGCTCTTATTACCCTGAAGGGTATATGAGGGTTTTTACGAATAAACCGACAGCACCGGCCAGGGCGGTGAGAAAGACCGGCCAGCAGAAGTGTGAGGCGTAGTCCGGCCTGGTCACATACCGGCCCGCGAGGCAGAATGACATAATGATAACCAGGGCGGCTGCGGCGTAACCGAGCCAGTCCCAGGCGCTTGCCCTGACCGGTTTGCCTGTGTAGTCGCGGTAAAAAATCAGGCACGAAAAGCTGAGCATAGCAACTGAAACAAGAACCGGCGCCAGCACGGGACAGGCCCACGGCATGGGGATTAAAAATAGTATGTCCCAGTCCATAACTGAGCCGGGCCAGTTCAGAAGCACTTTCAGCCAGATATAGTAGAATATGTCCCAGACGGCGAAAATGGCCAAAAAGAATGCAAATCTCCGGCGCAGATTGCCGCCGAAAAGCACCGCGGCGCTGAAGATAAGAACCATTGATGCCGTCTCTCTGCCGATTTCAGTAACCAGCAGCCGACCCCATAGCACACTATTTTTGCCGCCGAATTCGGGCAGCGGAAACACAAAACCCGAAGGGTAAAAGATTTCGCGAAGGTACACCACGACGGCCGATTCGATGTATGCCAGCGCGATTGAGAAAACAACGACAATGCAGAATCGCACTAACGGCGCCCCTGGCGGTTTTGCGGATGTATGTAGCATGCTCCTGGTCATTTCAATCGTATCGGCAACGGTACATTATCCGAAAGTGCTCGTCTGTCACCTGCGGCAAGTTACCAGGTTTTACTCTCGATAATGTTTTGTCGCTCCTTTTGAAGCTCTTTTAATTTTGTATTGTACGATTGTGCAAGAACGAAACTGCCCCGGCGTTCGGCGGTTTTGCCGAGATAAACCGTGGCTGATACGGCTGCCCTTAGTTTGTTGAAATAGCCGTCCTCTTGTCGCAGGAGCGATTTGTCTTTTTCAAAACGCCCGAGAAAATCACTGCACAAGCGGTTGACACGCGGCCTTAACCCCGGGAATCTGCCGGCGTACAAAACCGTCTCCAGTGCGGCAGGGTATGGGAACAATTTGAATACCTGGATAGAGGTGTCGAATGCCTGTGTTTTTTCAGATTCAGTTTTGGCCGTCATCACCGCGTTGTATGCCGCGGTCAGCTCTTTTGAGAGCCGGTCGGGGTAGAGCGTCCCGCCGGTAAAAATACCCTCGTAAAGTTCCTTACCCTGCGATGTTGTTGTATCTGCGAAGAGTTTTTGCTTGTTATCGAAATAGACGAGCCGCCAGTTGCCGCTGCGCTCGAGCGCCTTTACAAAGGGCGTCTGCCATTTGTCGGAAGGCATCAGTACGACGGATATGCTGTGTTTTTTGAGTTGGTTGTCGAGCCAGGCGGTAACTTTGCGATAGTCACTGTCGGTGAGCGGCCTTCTTTGCCGTTGGGCGTTTTCAACGGTCGGCCCGCCCTGCATAATCTCGGCCCAGAGTGTCTGCATATCGAGCGGGTACGCCGTCTGAGCCCTGCTGTCCATAAATAATTGAAGCGGTACTCGACCGGTGCCGGGTTCGGGCGCCTGCTGTAGGGCGATAAAGTTCCCTTCGGTCCAGTAGCAAAACAGCGTTCCTTTGACGTGGTTCTGGTTCATAAATCTGCAGGCGTCAAAGCCCTTGCCGGACGAGCCGGTCATTCTCATAAATACCGACTTGAGCGTCTCGTCGGGCGGCCAGCTATCGAGATAAACCCGCTTGAACACTAAGCCGCTCCAGACTGCGAAACAAACAATGAAAACAGCCGGCAGCACAATAATAAGAATACTTGTGCGCCGTGATAACGCCGGGACCGCCGCGATGCCCTTTCGGATAAGATTTCTTGCCGCTGCAATCGCGCGGGCCGTCTGGTCTGTAAGCATCGCGATGACCGGACAGGCCGCTATTGCCGCCATCGGTATGAACCTTCTGTGAAGTATAGCAATATAAATTGTTGCCGCTGCAACGGCTATTAGCGCAAGGTCAATTTTCGGCGCAGAATATGTATCGGTGCCGCCCGTTTTTCCCCCGGCCCTGCGAGTGAAAAGCCGCGATGCCGACCACAGCACGGCAAAGTAAATCAAAACGGTTATCGATGCGAGGATAAGCAGGATTAGAAATGGTGCCGTATTACCGAACGTACCGCCGAAATCAAATGCCGGACGCCATTCGGCCGAGGACTGCCACTGCCGGGCGTTCTTGCCGAATGTTACGACAAACGTGTGCGTAATATTCGTCAGATGATACGGATTAAGGATAATTACAGCCAAAAAAGTCGTTACACCGGCGGCAATACAGTGGCAAATACCCTTGAATCCGATTGAGAGAAACCGCTTACGCACCGTATTCGTGACAATGTGCATAACTGTGAACAGCCCCAGGGCCGCGAATGCGTACATAAAACCGCCGTGCAAGTTGGACCAGACCACAACTAACGGCACGAAAAGCCAGATGTAAAGCCCCCTTCGATATGTGGCCAGGGCGAAGATTAGAATAAGAACGGCGGTGCACAGATTCGTCAAATCGGCGGGGCGGATGTGGAAAAACGTCCGCCCGACAAACAGGGCGAAACAGGCAAAAACGCCTGAAAGAAAAGCCCCCGCCCGCATTGTTCTTGCCGCAAGATAGACACAGATAATGCTCAGCAAATATACTGCGAACTTGAGCTTTACCAGCGAATTGAACGATAACTGCTGGGCGTCGGCTATCGGTGAAAGCTCTGCCAGCCAGTAAAACAGAACGCCGGCCAGCCAGTTCTGGTTAATCCAGCCGGTCGGATGCCAGTATTGAACAGTTTCAAGCCCGAGCTTTTCGGCGAGCCGGCGGGCGAGTTCAGGCCAGTGCTCTATCTGCTCCGCCGTCGGCCCCGGCCTGAGCGAGTTTTCGCTGAATGGCTCGGTCGTGCTCACGCCATAGTCGATATGGTACCTGCCTGCGGCTAACGCCTTGAAGGTATCGGCGGCGCCGGCCATGTGGCCGATGCCGTAAAAGGCAAAAGTAACCATCGCCGCGGCGATTACGACGGTCAACCACCCCGACAGGTCATTGTCCGTCTTTACTGTGTTTGGCTTCGGCACGTTTTTTCCCTCTGCTCTTATCCGAATTTGTAATCGGCTAAGCCGGCTTTATCGCGGCCCCGGCAGTTTTTTCAGTTCCGCAAGCAGTGTCTCGATAATTTTACCGTCGCCGACCGTGGCAATTTTTCTTCCCCTTCGGTAGATGAAGCCCTTGTTTTTCGCCGCACATACCGCAATGTCGGCGTCGGCGGCCTCGCCCGGACCGTTCACTATACAGCCCATAACCGCGATGCGAAGCGGCTTATCTATACCTGCTATTGCCTTTTTGACTTTCCTGGCCAGCCCGACCACGTCAATCTGGGCACGGGCGCAGGTGGGACACACTACTAACTCGAGCTTAGGCGATTGTCCCAGGCCGAGCGAAGCAAGAATTTGTTTGGCGATTTTGGTCTCGACGACCGGCTCGGCTGCGGCGCTGACCCTGATTGTGTCGCCGATACCCTCGGCAAGAAGTGTCCCGAGAGCAACCGCCGAAGGAATGGCGGCGTCTTCAGGCAGCCCTGCGTGTGTCAGGCCGATGTGAATCGGGTAGTCGAAGCTTTCAGCGATGCGCCGGTTTATTTCGATGGTTCTGCCGGTGTCGCTCGATTTTGCACTGAGCACAATTTGCGTAAAGCCGCGGGCCTCGAACAGACGAACGTACTTTTTCATTTCCTTGAGCATAAGTGCAACACGACCGGCAGGGGGGGTGTCCTTTCTTCTCAGGTCCCTGATGCTTGCCTCGTTCACGCCGATGCGTATTGCGATGCCGTGGGCTTTGGCGGCGTCGATGATTGTGAGGATGTCTTTTCGGTTCTTTATGTTGCCGGGATTCAAACGGATTTTGGCGGCGCCGGCCTCGATGGCCTCGATGGCCC
>CAYMYK010000242.1:1520-4288 GCA_964394625.1 uncultured Pirellulales bacterium | reverse complement strand
ATTTTTTAGACACTGATTAACGCAGATTAACACTGTTTGTTCAGACTTTGGATTCCCGCTCCCTTGGGGATAAATTTCGCGGGAATGACAAATTATGCTATGTTCTTATCGATACAATACTTGTATTCATGTTTATCCTAAAAACGGTCAGTTTGAGTTAGTTAGCCGCGAATGGAGACAAAATAAACCGACCGATTTTGTTTTATAGCCACGAATTAGCACGAATGGAGACGTTGGTTTTTTGGAGAGGCGGTGAGTTATTGTCTTGCACAACTTATTTTTGCCTTGGTTGAAGGAGAGGATGCGATATGGATGTCGCTGCTGGTGTTGGTGATAGTGGCGGCGGGGTGGGGGCTGTACAGTGTGGTGAAGACGAGGGTCGGTGGTTTTGGCGGTGAGAATATGTATTACAGCGGGCGAAGGGGACATTACAGCCGTTTAGAGCGTTTAAAGGGTGTGATTGGCGAGTATAAGGAGAGGTTATTTGGCGGGATTGTCGAGTCGGTTCGCGAAAAGGCGGCCGGCAGAAGGGCGGGATTGAGCGTCTCGTCCGGCAAGGGGACGGCGGAAAAGAGACGGTTGCAGGCGGCGAAGGCGAGCAGGGATTTGGCCGGCGGGATGGAGCTTCTGGGCGATGATTTTCTTGTTTGTGTAATCGAGGACGTCGGCGGCAGAGACGGGCGGGATGTATTGATGCGCAGGATGAGCTTTGGAGAGCTTGTCCGGCGTGGAGGGCTGGCGGGGCTGAGCAGCGAGGGGCTTAAGGCGTACGCGGTGGATAAGGGGCATCTTTACGGCAAGGCGATACAGTGCGAGGCGCTGGTAGAGCTGGCGAGAAGGACGCGTTCAGCGGCGCAGGCGAAAGTGTCAAGCGGGGCATAGTGGTGCGGGGGCATAATATCGGGCGATAAGCTTAGGCCGGCGACGGGCAGGCCGAGGGGACAGCGGCCAGGGGCGGCTGTCGAGGAGATTGTTCGATAGTTTGGCTGCGGGTTTAGAGATTGAGAGATTTTATCTTATACTATAAGTACAACCGGATGGCTTAAGGCGGAGGGGGAGGGGTTTTCCGGCAAGGTTAAGGTTTGTTATTTTTCGGACGTTGGCAGGTGAGATATTATCAGGCAGGGCCGCAATTGGCGGTTAAGGGCAGGACGGGAAATGCCGATTGGTTTTGTTGTCGGCTCCGCCCCCGGGGGCTTCGGATGTGTGTGATTGATGTGGATTGAGCCCAATGGCGCAGCGGGGCAAGATAAGGCGGCAGCAGAGCGAGTCGGGCTTTTAGCAGGCAAGGCGAGGGCAGTATAGAAGTATGGACAAGAGCACGCTAAGATGGCTGGTTTTGGCGATTATAGCGGTATGCGGGATGCTCGGTTATAAGGTCGCGATGAAGGGTTCTGCGAAGACGGCGGGGCCACAGGAGAGTTATGAGAAGCCGGAGCCGCGTTTTGGAGTTGTGTCGGCGATATTGTATTGCGATGAGCGGCCGCTTATTTTGATAGAGGATAAGGTGCTTCACGAGGGTGACATAATACACGACGTTACGATTGTGAAGATAAGCAGCGATAAGGTTGAGTTCGAGAAAAAAGGGAATCGGTGGGAGCAGGAGGTACAGGAAGTAGCCGGGCCGCAGTGGTGGAAGAGGCAGGGAAAGGGTAAGAGTGATTCGTAAGAGGTCAGGCCTTCGCAGAGTGACGCTCTTATAGAGGCCCGTGGGCAGAGGACGGGAGTGACAATTGGCAATTGCGATTTGTCAATTGTCATTTTTTTTGCGCCGAACCGGATTTTTCATAGCCACAGAGAGCACCCTCGCGCAAACAAAATTAATCCATATTTTGCCTGGTATAACTGTTACTGCTATGCTATACTCAACTGCGGGTGTGTTTTGTATTCACTGACGGTCTCCGTTTGACACTTGCGATAGAATAGAATTTAATTTAATAGTTTTCGGAGTTACTTGATGCCATTTAACAAGTTTGGCCTTTCTGATCCGCTGGTGCGCGGCATTCTCGCTACCGGCTACACCGCTCCCACCGAGATCCAGGCACAGGCGCTGCCGGCGGTAATTAAAGGTCGTGATATCATAGGGTGCGCACAGACCGGTACGGGCAAAACCGCCGCGTTTGTACTGCCTATCCTGAATCGGCTCAGCCATGAACGAGCACCCAAAAAAAGAATCGTCAGGTCACTTATCGTTACGCCGACTCGCGAATTAGCATTGCAAATAGAAAAATCGATACTCGGTTACGGGCGATTTGTCCAATTAAAGACACTCGCTGTTTACGGCGGTGTGAGTATCAAAACGCAGTTGACCTCGCTGCGGCGAGGTATTGATATCGTTGTCGCGACGCCGGGCAGACTACTTGACCACATGCAAAGACGCACTATCGACCTGGGCCGGGTTGAAGTGTTTGTCCTCGATGAAGCCGATAGAATGTTCGATATGGGCTTTATAAGGGATGTAAGAAGGATTATTGCCGCTTTGCCCAAGAAGCGACAGACCCTGCTCTTCTCAGCTACGATACCGGCTGCGGTAAGAAAACTCGCTGAAGGGATACAGAAATCTCCGGAAATGATACAGATAGGCCGGCAGCAAAATCCTATCGAAACGATTACTCAGCACTTATATTTCGTGGAAAAACACCTCAAGATCGATTTTCTGCTGCATCTGCTCAAGGACGGCCAAATGTACAGCGTTCTGGTATTCTCGCGTACCAAGCGAGGAGCCGACAGAATTAACCGCAGGCTTGAGCGGGCAGGGATTGTCTCGG
>CAYMYK010000242.1:0-1510 GCA_964394625.1 uncultured Pirellulales bacterium | reverse complement strand
ATACATTCCGGAAGGACACAGAGCCAGCGGGAGAAGGCGCTGGAAGGTTTCAAAAGAGGCAAATATCAGGTCATGGTCGCAACGGATATCGCCGCTCGCGGCATTGATGTAACCGGCATATCACACGTAATTAATTTCGATGTCCCCGCGATAGCGGAAGATTATATTCATCGCATCGGCCGAACCGGAAGAGCAGAAGCCACCGGAGACGCAATTACTTTTGTCAGCCGCGACGAAACCAGACAGCTTCGCCAGATAGAGCGATTCATAGGAAAGGAATTCGTCGGCGAAGAATGTGAAGGCTTTACATATACCAGACCGGCAAAAATTGTGCGTTCATTAGGAATGCACAAAGGCCGATTCCCAACGGTCAGCAAGAAACGCTTCCCACCCCGCAAACGCCTTAAGGCAACCGGACACCGATAGTTCAGAGCTTGCAGCCCTTTTGTTGTGCCGTTGGGGGCGCGGTCGGGCAGCTAAGTCGGCTGGGCGATGCTTCGTGACGGGCGTCGTCGCATAAGTTGAATGGGACCACGCATCAAAGGAAAAGGACGGCGTGGAAACTCGAATAGAAGGTTGAACCAATCATGCAGATTCATGCTTGACAGGCCCGGCTTCATAGAAGACAGAAAGAAAGAAAAACTTTAGATACAGATTACAGGGGGTTTCTGTCGGAGAAGGATAGCGGGACGAACGGCATTTTTGCCACGGATTGCCACGAGTTCAGCAGGCGGCAGCCAAAACTCGTAGAACTCAAACGGCAAGATGAGAGACTTCACCCGCCGTAGGCGGATAAAGAGACAGGAGACAGGGGAGCAGGAAAGGGATGCCGGTGGCGGTATCGGGCTATGAAAGAGCGCTGGCTACCGTTTATGATATTCGGATGTATTGTTGAGGCCAATCGCCCTGAGAAGCTCTGGTGGTATAGCTGCTTTAGAGCGCTACGGCGATGAACAGAAACAGGGCGGACAGGGATGCCAGGGCGAGGGTGATTTTTGTCCACCTGCGGTATTTGCCGATGGCCGGGTGTGCGTCTTCCACTTCCCAGTAGTAGTCATCGAGGTCGTGGTCATATCCTTTCTTCATTTTCCTGTTGAGCAGCAGATAGGCACCAAAGGAGATGAGAAAGAGCGGGCCGGCCGTTGCAAAAATAATAATCTTTGTGAAATAGAGTAGTTTCATTTTTGTTTGGGGGATATGATAACGAAAAGGGTGTGTTTTTTAAAGAACAATAGTGATGGGCGGATGTACGCGGGTTGACAATCAGACGGTGGGTCTGTAATATGCTGTTCTTTGTTGGCTTGCGAAGGGCCGAACTGATTTTTTTAAGGAGGCAAAGATGTTTAACGGTATATTCAGGGTACCGCAGCCGAAGAATGAGCCGGCGTTGGGTTACGGGCCGGGCAGTTGGGAAAAGACGGCGTTGAAGTCCAAGCTCAAGGAGATGTTGGGGACAGAGGCGGAGGTTCCGATGATAATCGGCGGCGAGGAGGTTCGCAACGGCAATCTT
>CAYMYK010000241.1:0-4326 GCA_964394625.1 uncultured Pirellulales bacterium | reverse complement strand
ACTTCCTCGGCAAGGCCATCACCGTTCGCAGCATCGACCCAAACGACCCCAACATAGTCGCCGGCACAATCATTGACTGCAACGGAACGCCTGACGAACCTCACCGCGGCTTCATCTTTACCAACGGTGAAAAAACCGATAGCATCCTGGCAGGTGTTACTATCATCAACGGGTACGCTCCAGGAGAAGATTGCCCGTATGACATCCCGTCAAAAGGGGCAGCAGTTTTATGTTCCGAAGCGTCTCCGACAATCACTGGGTGCACTTTCAGAAACAATTATGCAGGACGTGGCGGTGGCGCAATTTGCTCTGTGAATGGCGCACCTGTTATTAACAACTGCAATTTTCGAGATGGCCTTGGCAGCAGAGCAGTTTATGCCATCAATAGCACGATCTATGTCCGATCCTGTAACATAAAGGGAGATGACTACAGTGTTGGAATCTTATGTATCGACAGCAACTTAGTTGTTACTCAGACTGTTATCGCGAATTCATACAGCGCAATAGCATGTTTTGACAGCAATCTGTCAGTGGCCGATTGCAAGATGGAGAAAAATCTCAGTCGTGCTATTCTCTGTATGCGCTGCGCGTACGCATCAGTAACAGATAGCAATCTTGTTGATAATGTCGGTGGGATCGAGGTGTACGATGGGGGTAAAATTGTTGTGAGTAATTGTCTTATTACCGGAGGCATAGCCGTCGTTGACTACCCCACAGGCGGAATAAACGTCACCGGCGACAGCTTGACCGTGTCCGGTTGCACGATAAGCAATTTCAAGGCCGCGTTTTTCGCAGGCGGGATTGATTTCCAAGGCACGAGTTTATCGGTTTCGAACTGTGAAATAAACTCCAACTCGGGAAGCGGAATCACAACTTCAAGATCTTCAGCAGAAGATAGCGTGATTATCCAAAACTGTAAGATAAAGTCCAACACAGGAACCGGGATCAATGTTTCGGCAAAACACGGCGTAGTTGTCCAGGATTGTGAAATTATGCACAATGTGGCCTTGGGCAGAAATGCGGGTGGCGGGATTTTTGTGAGAGGCGACGATATCGCCGTGATTAACGGCTGTACCATTGCAGCCAATACAGCTTGGTGGGGAGCTGGTATTGCCTTTGAAGGTGATGTCCTTATTTCTGATTGTCTCATAACAGACAACGTGGCGACCAAAGACGACCGCTTCGGCTCGGGCCGCGGAGGTGCTATTTGCTTTGTTTACAGCGATAGCAGGATGACTG
This sequence comes from uncultured Pirellulales bacterium, assembly GCA_964394625.1. Taxonomy (GTDB): domain Bacteria; phylum Planctomycetota; class Phycisphaerae; order Sedimentisphaerales; family Anaerobacaceae; genus JAUVYV01. Next base: position 3,087 of record CAYMYK010000241.1, on the reverse strand, counting down.
CTACGAATTGTATCATCTCACACAACAGAGCAGAAGGCTTCGGAGGGGCGCTCTGCATCGGACGGCCCTGGTCGTCAGCCAGCGCCATACTTGAGAATTGCATGGTTTCCGGAAACGTGGCTGAGCACGGCGGCGCGTTTTACCTTGATAGCGGAAGTCTCGCGTTGACCAACTGCACTGTTGTGGCCAACAAGGCCACGGATTCTCCAACAGGCGTATTCGGACCGCGAAGCGAATGGCTGTCGGCTGAAAACTGCATCTTTTGGGGCAGCACTTCCTTGGGTTTCCATAACCCGTTCGACAGAAGATACAGTCCCGCACACACCACCTATAGTTGCATCGAAGGAGGCTACCCTGGACTCGGCAACATCGATGCGGAGCCGGGGTTTGTCAGGGCGGGATACTGGGCGGATGCGAATGATGCCAACGTTGTCGTTGAGCCGAATCACCCAGACGCGGTGTGGGTTGACGGCGACTATCGGCTGTTGGCCGATTCAGCTTGTATCGATGCGGGGGATGCGAATTACATCGGCGCCGCAGGTGAGACCGACCTCGATGGTAAGCCGAGGGTTGTCGATGGCGATAAGGACGGGCTGGGGCGGGTTGATATGGGGGCTTACGAATATGTTCCGCCGATAGAGGCGCGAATCAAAATAATGCCGCGTGTATTGAACCTGCGAAGCAGGGGCAAGTGGGTTTTGTGCAAAATCACGCTTCCGGCTGGCTGCAATGTCGGCGACATCGACCGCGGCAGTATCCTGCTCGAAGGGCAAATCGAGCCGGGACGGGTATTTGTCAGCGAACGGCTACAGGCGGCGATAGCAATGTTCAGGCGGGCTGAGCTGTCGGCTATTTTGCAGCGGGGAAGAGTCGAGCTGCTTGTTACGGGCCGGCTTACCGACGGTACACAGTTCGAGGGCAGTGATGTAATAAGGGTAATCGATTGGTCGGGCGGGCGAAAGTGGCCCGGCAAAGGCAGATAAGCCGCTTCTATATCGGAGCGGATAGAAGCGGTTTTATGGGGCTGGGAGACCACATCCTCTCAGCCCTTTTTTCGATATCAAGTGTCGAAGCCGGCGGCGACAGGCGGCATTCATCGGCGAGAGAAATGGCTGCCGGGAAGATGCCTGATAAGGCCCTTGAGGCGCAGTGAGATAAGGGCCGCATTTATACCGCCCGGCGGCAGGTCGGCCTGTGAAATAAGCTCGTCCAGGTGCAGCGGCTCGGCGCCGAGACAGTTGTAGATAATCTTCTCGGATTCGCTGAGGTTCAGCTTACCTGCGTCAAAAAGAGGTGCATCGAGTTGCTCCTGGGTCTGCCCGGCGGTTTGGGTTACACCGTCTTTTAGCTGCTGGCCGATATGGCCCAGTGCGTCCATTACGTCCTCGACGGATTCAACGAGCGTTGCGCCGTCTTTGATGAGCCGATTCGAGCCACGGCTCAGAGGCGAGTCGATTTTACCGGGGATGGCCATTACCTCGCGGTTGTTTTCAACCGCGGCCCTGGCGGTGATGAGTGCGCCCGAATTAGTGCCGGCTTCGATAACGATTGTCCCGAGCGTCAGCCCCACTATAATTCGATTGCGAGGGGGGAAGTTTTCGGCCAACGGCTCATACCGCAGGGGCAGCTCGCTTATGCAGGCGCCGGATTCGGCGATTTTGCCGAACAGCGTTTTATTTTCGGGTGGGAAGACATTGGCAAGGCCGCAGCCCTGCACCGCGATGGTACGTCCAGCCGCCGCAAGGGCGCCCTGGTGGGCTGCGGTGTCTATGCCGTAGGCCATTCCCGAGCAGATTGTACAGCCGGCGGCGGCGAGGATGTGGGCGAAACGTGCGGCTTGCTCTTTGCCGTATAAGCTGGCCCGGCGGGAGCCGACTATCGCGATGGCCAGGTTGTCGCACCGCTGCAGAGTGCCCTTGACGTAGAGCACCGGCGGCGGGTCGTGGATACGCTTGAGAAGCGGCGGGTAACGGCTGTCATCGAGGTGCACGAGCCAGACGCCGAGCCGCTCGGCCAATTCCAATTCAGCGTGAATATCGAATTTGTCGCGGGTTAAGGCGATTCGCTCGGCGGTTCTTGCGCCGATTCCGTCGATTTTCGCAAGCTCGCCGGCAGATGCCCCCAGTGCCCGGTCGGGCGAGCCGAAGCGGGCGATGAGCTTTTTGAACGTGATGGGACCGACGCCGTCGGCCCGGCTCAGCATGAGCCAGCTCTCGATGCCAATCGAATTTGGGTGCGCCTTCGTCATCTGCCAATCGGAGAATCCCAACAATAAACAACAGCCGAGCTTAGCGAAAAGAACCGGAGCGTCAAGGGAAATCAGCCCAAGTCAGGTCATTGAAGGCGATTCGGGGTTCGCAAGGGCTACTTCGACTCGGCTGCGCGCTGCTCAGGAGCAATGAGAACTCAAAGTTTGTGGGTAACTACTCGTATTGCGTCGTGCGTAGCGCATGATGCGAATAGCGTTCAGAGGACAGGATAAGAGAATATCAGGATATCAGGGGAACAGGATTGGCGATTGTCGATTGGGGATTTGGTTGGGATTTTTGCTGTGGCGGATTATAAGTAAAACTTATAGAAACGGCCAAAATCCGGAAAACTTTGAGGGTTAAGTTTGTTTTTGGGCGAAAAATGCAGATTGGGGGTTAAGATGGGTAAAATATGCGGGTTGTAGGGGCAAAAAACGTGTAAAATTTGCGAAAAATTTGGAAAAACAGGGTGAAAGCTAAGGCATTTGTTGGAAAAAATGGGGCGATTTTGGCGGTTACATTATAAGTTTTGCTTATAGTAGCGTACCGCGTACTGCGTACCGCGTATTTCGTTCCGCCAAACGTCCAGCGGGTAAAATTGCGGGCAGCGAACGGGGTTCTGGCCTGACTGTGGCGGAGGCGACTGCGTTCGGGAAGGGGGGAAAATTTTTCTAAAATCTTGGGATTTTTTTTTTGACAGAGGTGGGGGAGTATTGTAATTATAATAACGTCGATTAAAATACAGGGATAAAAGGGCAAATAAATGAAAGCGGCCTACACCCGCATTCAAGTCGAGATGGTTAGTTTTCTCCTATGGAGTCCGCCGGAAAGCGGACAG
>CAYMYK010000240.1:0-4338 GCA_964394625.1 uncultured Pirellulales bacterium | reverse complement strand
GGCTGGTCATGGCTGAGAGCGGTTTCGGGACAGTAATGCGGCTGGAGGTCGAAGGAATTGTCAACATCGTAGGAACTGGCGGCTCCCTGTCGATGGACGGATCTGTGCAAATTGGTTCCACGATGAGCGGGTATGCTTTGTACGATTCGGATGCCACTGACCGCGATGGCTATGACAATGTGGGGGATTACCCGGTGATGTCGATTTGGATGGAGATTGGCAATTATGTATTTTACGAAGGACCCGTGGCAACGGGGTCACTTTTCCGGGTTGTCCTGAATGATCCGGCAGATCCGGGACCTCGCTTTTCGTATTTGGTGGGGAGCATTGATGGGAGATTTTCGGGGTCGGTTTTCGTGGGAGGAGTTGAAAAGGGCTATGACGATCTTCTCTGGGGTGACGGACAGAGCCTTTACGAGTTTGAGCTCATGTATGTTGGGAGCAGCGCATTGACAGACGATGATGGATTGCCCGTGACCCTGCCGGATATAGGGACTTTTGACCGGTATAGAGGTTTCGGGGTTTCGTTTTTGAGCGTTGAGCCAGGGCAGACAGGGGATTTCAGCATCGGCGGCGAACTCACTTCGTTACGGGTTATCCCGGAGCCGGGGAGTATTATCGTTTTGGGTTTGGGCGCGATGGGTTTGTGGCGGAGACGCAAGAAGCGGAGCCGGTGCGGGTGATGCTATTTACTATTTGCGATTTGCGATTGGGTTTAGATTGGGGCGGCTTTCGGCCTCCTAAGAAAATAGACGGTTTTTGCGGCATAACGGTCGAGATTGCCGCAGTCGCTTCGCCCCTAAGGGGCAAGCTCCTTCGCGGAGACAATTTCTTTTGCATGCATCCTGAGAATCAGGTGAGGTGCCGGCGATGACACGGGGATGCACGGGCAGGATGGACGTGTTACGCGGAGGTGGCGAAACAAAAGGATTTCTCTCGCGGGTAACCCCCCAACGCCCTTCGGGGTTGGAGGGCTAAACATATAAGGTAAGCGGTCAAGCCGGGCTTCGCTGCGAGGGGGGAAATTCAAGAGCGAACGTCCAACAGCGAACGTCCAACGGACGGTGTTGGTGCGCGCAGGGGGAGGTTTGGTGCGGGATTGCGGTATTGACAGGGCAGATGTGATGGTGTAGTATTGCGAGTTGGTTTTCAGATATGGTTTTTTGAAAGGAGGCAAAAGATGCGAAGGAATGAGATTGCCACGCCCGCCAAAGGCGGGCTCGCAATGACGGAGTGGGTGTTGATGTCGCTTCTTGGAGGAGCGGCACTGGTTCAGGGCTGTGTTGTTGCGGCGGTAGGGGCCGGTGCGGCGGGGACGGTGGCGTATATCAGGGGCGACCTGGAGGCGGTCAAGGCGGCGAATATCGATAAGGTGTATGCGGCGGTTTTGAAGGCGACCGATGAGCTTGGTCTTTCGGTGACGCAGAAGAGCAAAGATGCACTTTCGGCGAAGGTTGTAGCGCGGGACGCCCAGGACAAAAAGATTACGATAAAGATGACATCGACGGCTGAGGGGACGACGAAGCTGAGTATCAGGATAGGTTTGTTCGGCAGTGAGACGAAGTCGCGGCTGATTTACGAGCAGATAAACAAGCACCTCTGATTGACGGCTGAGCAGTCGTTTTGCGTATTGTCGAAGGGATAGCCGGAAAGGCGGTTTGTTCCTGGGATGAGCAGCAATGTGGTCTTCTTCGGAGCTTGAAGAGTTCGTTTGAACGGTGTGAGCAGATGGTGAAGGTTGTGTTTGTAAGGCACGGCGAAAGCGTCTGGAATCTTGAGAACCGGTTTACCGGCTGGACGGACGTGGACCTTTCGGAAAAAGGGCTGCGCGAGTCGCACGAGGTTGCCGAGGTGCTGAACAGACAGGGGTACACATTCGACATCGCCTTTACGTCGGTACTGAAGCGGTCGATACGGACGCTCTGGGTGATATTGGATGATATGGAGCTTATGTGGATAGACGTTCGGCGCTCCTGGCGGCTGAACGAGCGGCACTACGGTGCGCTTCAGGGATTGTACAAGAATAAGACGGCGGACAAGTACGGCCTCGAGCAGGTGCAGAAGTGGCGGCGGGGCTACGATGTTATGCCGCCGGCCCTTTCGCCGGAAGATGAACGGCATCCCTGCCACGACCGGCGATACGATGATGTGCCGAGAGAGGTTCTGCCGGCGTGTGAGTCGCTGAAGACGACGCTCGAACGCGTGCTGCCTTACTGGAATGAGGCGATAGTGCCGGAATTGCAGGCCGGCAAGAGGGTGCTGGTCTCTGCGCACGGCAACAGTCTGCGGGCGATAGTAAAATATCTGGACTCGGTCGGTGACGAGGAAATTACCGGGCTTAACATTCCGACCGGTGTGCCTTTAGTCTATGAGCTTGACGGGCGGATGAGGGCGGTGAGACATTACTATCTTGGCGATGAAGAAAAAATACGGAAGGCGACAGCAGCGGTCGCAGGGCAACTGAAAAACCCCGGAAAAACGGAAAAACATTAAGCAAAAAGTTTCATCTTGACAAAAACAAAAGCAGAGTTTCTTTTTGTCAGATGTTTTTACTCTTTGCTGGTTCAAATTGAAAGGGCGATAGTATGAGCGTAACACGAATCACTATGCATAGTGTCGATATCGAGGACAAGCCGGGCAGTCTGCAGAGGTTTCTGGCGCAGAGCAGTTTGTCAAAGGTGGATTATCAATGTTTTGCGGCATTTTCCTTGGGGAACAATCGCGGACGCGTATTTGTAGGCGCGAAGGAACCGGGGGTTTTTGAGGCGTTCGCGAGACAAGCGGAGCTGAATTACCGGCAGGTGGCGGGATTTATTCTTGATGGCGAGGATAGAATCGGCGCGGCGGCGGATGCGCTGAAGACGCTTGCGGAGAATGACGTCAACGGGATAGCCGGTTCGGGGATGGTTTTCGATGATGCGTACAAAATGGTGGTCGTGGTGGATTTGGCTGATGCTCAGCGGGCCGAAGCTCTTCTGGGGACATAAAACAGGGCTTCGTTATCAAGCCGCTTTTTGCACGCAAGCGTATGTATGTTTTGGGCAAGGGGGTCGAGAGTTGTGTGTGCCCGGAGACGGCGGATTTTTCGGGCGGGCGGAAATTTGCACTTTGAGAAGAGCTGGAATATCAGGTACAATGTTATTGAAGTTTACGAAAGTTAAAAACGCTGAACTATATCATATTTTTTTGGAGGTATTATAGATATGCTGCTCTGGATTTTCAGGGGTATCTTCGCGCTTATTATATGCGCGGTTCTGTTTGTCAATCTGACGAGTGAGATGCTTACGCGAGAGGGTAATGCCGCAAGCTTCTGGACGGTTGCGTGGACGGGAATGGGGATGGCGATATTTGTTTTTCTTCTGGACGTACTGACGCCGAAGAAGAGGCTTACTGCGTTGGCAGGGGTATTTTTCGGTCTTCTCGCGGGGCTGCTGGTGAGTGGTGCTCTGGCACCGGCGGTGGATATGATAGCCGATTCGTACAGGGTCAACCTTATTCCCGATGCGGTGAGCGCAATCAAGTGGATGATGGGCATATGTGTGTGTTTTCTGACCATTGCAGTTGTAATGCGGACGAAGGACGACGTTCGATTCGTTATTCCATACGTCGAGTTTGCCAAGCAGACGAAGGGGGCAAGACCTCTGGTTCTGGATACGTCGGCGATAATCGACGGGCGGATAGCGGATTTGTACAAGAGCAAGCTTTTCGATGCGCCTTTGATTGTCCCCCGGTTTGTCCTGAACGAGATGCAGCTCATATCGGATTCGGCGGACAAGCTCAAACGCAATCGCGGCAGGCGCGGGCTGGATATACTCAAGGAGATGCAGTCGGACGACAGTATCGATATAACGATTGACGATACGGTTGTCGAGGAGGTTGAGGATGTCAAGGGTGTTGACCAGAAGCTGATAGTTTTCAGCAAGAACTGCGGGGGCCGGCTGGTAACGACGGATTACAACCTGAGCAAGGTCGCGGCAGTTCGTGAGGTGGACGTGCTGAATATCAACGACCTGGCGAATTCACTCAAGACCATCGCACTGCCCGGCGAGGGGATGAAGGTTCGGATTATCAAGCCGGGAGAAGAGCCGCAACAGGGGGTGGGCTATCTTGACGACGGGACAATGGTGGTGGTCGAAGATGCCCGCAACAAGATAGGTAAAGAGGTTATGATAAGTATAACCAGCTCGCTTCAGACCTCGGCAGGGAAGATGATTTTCGGCAAGTTCGAGAGCTATGCGTGACAGCAAGGCAAGGCGGGGCCAACGGCGAGGGCAGTAGCGTGTTGTGTTTGTTAAGGACCACGACCGCCGTGGTGGCCCGGCCCGCCGCGACCACGTC
>CAYMYK010000239.1:0-4353 GCA_964394625.1 uncultured Pirellulales bacterium | reverse complement strand
TCGAGACAGAATCAACTTTGGTTGACCAGCCGCAAACAACGGAACTCGAATATCGCGTTATAGCCGTAAATAAAGCAGGCGAAGGTTCGCCGAGTAATACGGTGATGGCAGTGCTGTAAAAGAAGGGTATTAAAAAATAGAAAGAAGCAACGGGAACTTCTTATATTGACAAAAGTAAGTCTGTGTTTGGTGTTTTATACAGAGTGTATAATCACTGTTATGTGTAAAATAAATCTGTAAGGAAATAGCGTCGTGATGCAGAATGAAATTACTTCTGGAGCTTTTTGGAGACCGAGAGAATGAAAAAGCTAAGTCTTCTGTTAGCTGGCATTGTATTAACAAGTCTTTCGGTCGCACGGGCCGACCAAACTCTTGTCGATTTAGTAAAAAAAGTAAAGCCCTGCGTTGTTCTTATAGAAACCTTCGACAAGGACAACAAGCCAATCGGTCAGGGAAGCGGATTCTTCGTAGCTAATAAAGGCAGACTTATCACGAACCATCACGTTATCGAAGGCGCCTATTCAGCTACTATTAAAACCTCAGCAGGCAAAGAATATCCGGTGCAGGGTATTGTTGCCAAAGACACCGAAGCCGATATTGTCAAGCTCGTAGTGAACCTGCCGAATGCCGATATAACATTCTTAAATCTCAGCGTGAATGTGCCTTCTGAAGGTGAGGACGTTGTTGTTATAGGTAATCCCCTCGGCCTTGAATCAACCGTATCAACCGGCATCGTATCGGCGGTTCGGGATATTCCCGCCTTTGGCAAAATACTCCAGATAACCGCTCCCATCTCGCCCGGCTCAAGCGGCAGTCCGGTCGTAGCCGTTCCTAAGCCACCCACGCTTTTACTGCTCGGTCTGGGCGGCGTGTTTTTGAGGAAGGGACAAAAATGAATGTTTCGAAAATGTCTGCTAAAGAGAAAAAGGAATTTGTGACAGGAATAATGGAAGTAGCAAAACGAGTTCCAAGGTTTAATTTCAACGGATACTTGTATCTATCATTGGCCAAGGAAGCACTTGAAAAATATAATAAAACTAAAAGTGAATTACAGAGCATTGGTGAAAGAGATAAGAAAGCCAGTGAAAAGTTTCGTCTTAAGCAGGAGATGAAAAAAAATCAAATAATAGTCATCACATTTTCGGCGATGTTTTTGGAATTGGCAATCTGGGATTACGGAGCTTCAAAGAAAACTGGGATTTGCAACTCTGTCAATAAATTTCGCAAACTCAACGGGGGCTTGGCAAATAAATGGAAAAAAATAATCGAAAGTGTGAGTGGTAAAGAAATACCCGAAGATGCGATAAAATTATTGGAGAAACTAGGCAAAGCGAGAAACGAAATAGTTCATTCAAAATCGGAACCTGCGCCCAAAACTTATGATGAGTTGCTTGAAAAAATGCAGAAAGAAGAAATGTCCATAATTTCTGCCGATCAAGCATTTCAATGCATCGCGAAGTGTTTCAACGAATTACAAAAAATTGATAGTAAGTGGTGGCTATTTAATGAACTAACGGGTAATGCATTAATTGGGCGTATTCTTTTGCCTGGATTCCACGTCATTCGCAAAAATAAGTAGCAATCACTTCCATTCTTGCTTCCTACATCGGTACTGTGGTAGTCCCCGAACCCGCCACGCTTTTACTGCTTGATCTCGGTGAGGTGATGTTGCGGATAAAACGCTCGTGAAGTTATGGGCAAAACATACGTTCATAGTAGGGCTGTTATAGTAAGCCCCGAAATAATTCTAAAAAACCGTGTTCATTTGTGCCTTTGTGGCTATATTTACAGAACCACTGCTACGGTATTACTCGGCGGGCTTTGGCCTGCCTTGTTTATCGCAATGACTCGATACTCCATATCCGTAAGACGAGGCTGGTCGATGAGTTCGGCTTTGGTCTTTAAGGATGTTGCTATATCAGAATGAATTAAAGTTGTGCGGTACATTTTTGGGGGAAATCTGGGTTAAGAGAAGAAACGGCACATGAAACCCATTAGACTCGGCTGCGCTTGGGTGGTGCGGTGATATTGAGAAAGAAACGCTCGTGGAGTTATGGGCAAAACATACGTTCATAGTAGGGCTGTTATAGTAAGCCCCAAAATAATTAAACCAAAAATCGTGTTAATTTGCGGTAATTTTGACGGAGGTTGGGGGTGTTTTTTTTTGGCCGTTGTCGTTTTTCAGCAGGCCGACGGACCTGAGATGAGATGTGCCGGCGATTCGCCTGGTTTCTATCATTTTTGCGCCTTTGGCGCCGATTTTGCGAAGAGCGTGTCTGGCCTTTTGCTTATTGACCGAGCCGACGGCGTCAACGACAACGCTGACATTTTTGCCCCTCTGCAGCAGACCCAGAGCGGTGGCCTCGACGGCGCCCTCGGCGCTTGCGCCGATAAGGATAAACTCTTTTGCCCTGATTTCGCTCAAGAGGCGCTCGATTCGCGGCTCCTCGAAGGGGTCGTCGGAGCGGGCGTGCAGAATCACCTGCCTGTAGCGGCGGAGTATATCGAGAGGCAGGTCGGTATTGTTATCTGCGGCAAACGAGGCCCGGCTGCTCAGCAGGGTATAGGGGATTTTTTTCTGGCCGGTCGTACCGTCAATACAGTATCCGACGGCGCTGCCGCCGTTGTTGTCGGGGTGGACCTCGCATATCGATATTACGGGTATGTGCCTGGCCCTGGCGAATGCAATCATTCTTCGGATATGGCTTAAGACCCTTCTGCGGTTTCCGACCTTTATCCTGCCGTGGTCGAGGAAGAAATCCCCCTGGGTGTTGACATCAATCAGAATCTGCCTGCGTCGGATTTTTCCCAATTGGCGAATCATTTTTGCATCTTACCTTTAAGAGCCGTTTAGTTTGGCCACAGCCCGCCCGTGCAGGCCGCTTTATTTACTGATACGTTGGCAAAGCGGTTTTGTTACAGGAATATCCCTGATTTAAGCGGCAAAAATGCCTTATACCAACGGGCCTACAGCCGGGCAGCCAACAACAGCCTGGGACTCATAAGCTCATTATCGATTCAGGCGGGCGGCTACTTTAAGCTGTTGCCGCAACCCGGCACATATAAGCATCTTTGCCGCCGCCGCCGATAATCGTATAATGTAACTATCGAATCCTTCTTATTTGTGGTAATTCGCAGATTTTTAGGCAGCTATCGGTTTATGGTCAGGATACTGAAAGAATATCCTTCGGTTACGCTCAGCGGCGAAGATTTGGACGGCGAAATGGATTTTGGCCGGATTTTCGGACGTTTTGCGCCGGTGCATATTGAGGTCGGCTCGGGCAAAGGGACGTTTCTGGTCAACCAGGCCGGGGCGCATCCCGAGGTCAATTTACTCGGCATCGAATGGGCGCGCAGATACTACCGCTACGCGGTTGACCGCATAGGCCGACGGCAGCTTTCAAACGTCAAGCTTATCCGAACCGATGCAGCCTCGCTGATTGCCGAGAATATCGCTGCCTCCTCCGTTGACTGCTTTCACATATATTTTCCCGACCCCTGGCCGAAGAGACGCCACCACAAAAGGAGGTTCTTCAACGACGCTAATCTGGCGCAACTGCTTCGCTGTTTAAGGGCGGGCGGCGTTCTGCGAATCGCGACCGACCACGCGGAATACTTCGAGTGGATGAAAAGCGTACTGGCAACGACAACCGGCCGGCTCGAGGAGGCGGACTTTTTGCCCGGGGCCGGGGCCGATACGGGTGAGTGGGTCGGTACAAACTTCGAGCGGAAGTATCTCAGGCAACAACGGCCAATATACGCGCTCGCAGTACGAAAGATTTAGCTACGTTTGAAAAAGGATCGGCGGCCCTGGCTGTCACAAGGCCGCCGATTTGAGTTCAAGACAATACCGTCGAGTTACTGTAGCCATTCATCAGCAAGGATGGCGTAGTCTTTGAAGTTGACGGCTTTAAATCCCGGGATTTCCTCATCGTAGATATTTGCATAGGATTCAAAAGGAACGTAAACGCCGCCGGCGAGATATTCGATTTCCGGTCCGGTCAACGCCCTCTTATACATTCTCACGTCACTCAGGTATCCCTTGTAGTAGGAGTTTGCATATCCCGGTCCGAGGGGGCATCCGCCGATTTTTGATCGTGTGTCGTCGGGCAGAATCTGGAATTGTTCATCCACTCTGGCTCCAATCATCACGTCACAGTCATTATCTACGAACACTCCATTCGGCTCATCAGTTCCGTAATCTTTAAACCCGTTAAGTGTTCCGTTGACGTAAACATAAGCCATGTTGGAATCATTGTCCCACACTCCGGCAACATGGTGCCACTGGTTGTTTGCAAGAGCGTCGTTACTTACAATGGCCCCTCCGGGTGACCTTCCGAAGGCAAAGTGGAC
>CAYMYK010000238.1:0-4371 GCA_964394625.1 uncultured Pirellulales bacterium | reverse complement strand
GTAACCGTTCACAGGATAATTGTGCCATTGTACGTCATTGCGAGGCCCTGAAAGGGCCGTGGCAATCTTCCGCCTTTGGCGGACTCAATAATTCGAGATTGCTTCGTCGTAACCTCCTCGCAATGACACAAAAAAGAGGTTTGTACCCCGTGAACGGTTACATGTTTTTTAAGCGTGCCAATGGGAAATGTCAGTTTAAGGGGTCAAAAGATGGGGTGCAGAATTGACAGACGCAGTTTTCTGGGTAAGACAATTGCCGCCGGCGCCGCCTACGCGGGGGTGCGGAGCATCGAAGAGAAAAAGCTCTTAGCGGCTGTCCAGGATGACGGCAAAAAGACCAGGGAACTGAAGAAAGAGGGGGCAAAGAAGGGCAAGATGCCGATGGGCAAGCTCGGCAACCTCGAGATTAGCAGAATCATCGGCGGCGGCAACGTCATCAGCGGCTGGTGTCACAACCGGGACCTGATGTACGTCTCTACGCTGGCCGGTAAGTACCTCACCGAGGAAAAGCAATTCGACACGCTCGAGCTGATGGAGGAGCACGGAATCAACACAATCTCGCCGGACCCGACCCAGCTCGACATCATTAACAAGTACAAGCGGGAAAGAGGCGGAGAGCTTCAGACTGTCGTGGGGGTTCGGCAGGACTGGGAGTATATAAACGACCCATCCTGGAAAGGCCTGAAGGAATGGATTGATATGAGCATCGACAAGGGCGCCACGACGATGTACACTCAGGGCGGCTATACCGAACACGCGATGAAGACGGGCGATGCGAAGAAGATTGAGATTATCGGCAGGGCAATTCAGTATATTCAGGAGCAGGGCTACCTCGCAGGGCTCGGCAGTCACGACACGAAGGCCATTGAGATTGCCGACGAAAACGGGTTCGAGCCGGACTACTATTTCAAGAGCTTCCACCACGACAAATACTGGTCGGCCCAGCCGCGGGAGATGCGTAAGCATTGGTCGGTGGACAGCACGATGTACCTTGACCATGACAAGTACCACGACAACATTTTTGATTTGTTTCCCGAGGAAACGCAGCGGATAATGGCCGGGAAGAAGAAACCGTGGATAGCATATAAGACCTTGGCCGCCGGCGCCATCGCTCCCGAGAGCGCCTTCGAGTTCTGCTTCAAGGGCGGGGCCGACTTCCTGGCGGTAGGGATGTTCGACTTCCAGGTCATCGAGGATATCATCGTTGCCAAGAAGGTACTGGGCAGCGACGAGGTGAAGAATCGCACTCGGCCCTGGTGCGCGTGACAGCAGCCGGCACACATCAGGCCGGGCTGAATTGAAATATGCTGCATAAAGCGTTCTGCAAATATTTTCGCGCGTAAATCCCTCACTGTTTTGATAAGGAGTACGGTAGTATGAAGGGTAATGTTGACAGGCGGTGTTTTCTCGGCTCTACACTGGCGGCGGGAACGGCTTTGTTACTATCCACATCGGCCTTTGCTCAAGACCCGAAGGCCAAACCCGATGAGCTTAAGGTCGGCGTTATCGGCGCCGGCGCCCAGGGCCAGAATCTCATCGATGCCTGCCTCAAGATGTCGAAAGAATCACCCGTACATTTCCAGGCCATCTGCGATATATGGGAGAACTTAAATCTCAAGCGAGTTTGCGGCCTGCTCAAGAGGGTCGGGCATGTTGCCAACGGCTACGTTGACTACCGAGAGATGCTCGATGCGGAAAAGGGGCTCGATGCGGAAAAGGGGCTCGATGCGGTCATAATTGCCACGCCTGATTTCTGCCATGCAGAGCAGACCGTCGATTGCCTGAAAGCCGGCCTGGCGGTTTATTGCGAGGCGCCGATGTCCGACACTGTCGAAGGCGCCCGCCGGATGGTGACCGCCGCAAGGCAGACCGGCAAAGCCCTGCAGATAGGCCACCAGCGGCGAAGCAACCCGCGCTACATCCACTGTTACGAAAATCTGCTGCACAGCGCCAAGATACTCGGTCAAATCACGGCCATAAACGGGCAATGGAACCGCCCGGCCCGGCCTGATATCGGCTGGTCAAAACGAAGGCCGCTCGACGAGGAGACGCTCGCCAAATACGGCTACAAAACAATGCACCAGTATAAGAACTGGATGTGGTACAAGGGACTCGGCACAGGCCCGGTGGGCTTTTACGGTTCTGGTCAGCTTGACGTGTTCAACTGGTTTCTCGACGCCGGCCCCAGGACCATTACCGCTCGCGGCGGGACCTACTACTACGACAAAAAGAAGCACGAATGGTACGACACCGTGATGGCCATATTTGAATATGAGACCGACAAAGGGACAGTGTCGGCATTTTACCAGACGATAATGAGCAATGGCTACGGCGGCAATTTCGAGGCCTTTCTGGGTGACGAGGGCACGCTCGAGATAGCGGAATCCGGCGCCCGGGGCGGGATTTACAGAGTCCCGGAGGCCGGCAATTGGGAAACCTGGCTGCGCCTGGGCTTTGTAAGCAAGCCCGGCGAAGAAGAACAAGAGCCGCCCGAGAGCGAAGGAGTAATCGAGGTTGCCCAGACGAAACCCCCTACTCTGTATGAAATTCCCGTCAGGATGACCGAGCCGTACCACAAGCCGCATCTGCAAAACTTCTTTGATGCTGTCCGTGGCAAGGCAGAACTCAACTGCCCCGCCGATTCGGCTTACAAAGCCACCGTCGCCGCGTTGAAAGTAAATGAGGCGGTCCAAACGGGCCAAACACTCGTTCTCAAAAGCGACGACTTCATCGTCTGAATCGATGCCGCTTGTGTCTGAAGTAATAGGGGCGTGAGAAGGTGTTGCCAAATCGAGCGGATGTCACTATAAACAGATGTGACAATGAGCTACCACCTGGCAATTTTGAAAAGGTCTTACCTGGAGGCGATATTAGCGGGTCGCAAAAGAATTGAGTCGCGTTTTACGCGGACGAGGCGCGGGGCGTTCGGTGAGGTTGAAGCTGGGGACACACTGTTCCTGAAGGAAAGCTCAGGGCCTGTGCGTGCGACGGTGAGCGTGTGCGGGGTAAAGAGGTTTGCGAACCTGACGGCGCAAAAGATGGGGCAGCTCGAGGCGGAATACAATCACCTGGTCTGCGGGGACGATAAATACTGGCGGGGCAAGGGGGATTGCCGTTATGGTGTTCTGATATGGCTGGAAGATGTTCATTTGATTGAGCCGGTCAGGATAGCAAAAAAGGACTGGCGGGCATGGGTCGTGCTGACCGAAGCCGAAGACTTTGGGCTGTTGAAAAAGCGGGGCTGAGCAAGGGAAAAACGCCTTTTTTCACGATTTGTGGGGTTTCTCTTAAAAACTGCAATAACAGAGGCGCCAAGGCCGTCTAAACCTGCAGATAACAAGCGCGTAAATGTTGGTTTTTTGATTTGGAAAGGAGCAAGAAGATGTTGAAGAAAATGACAGTTTGTGCGGTGTTGGCTGTTCTGCTTATAAGCGGTGTAAGCTTCGCGGCTGAGCCGGCCGGGGGCGGACAGGGCAAAGGCAAGGCAAGGCAGGGACAGGTACAGAAGAACAGGGCACAGCGTACGGACCTGGTTGGTCAGCTCATAAAGGCGTACAACGCCGGCGACACGCAAAAGGTCGGCCAACTTATCGGTAAGATGGAGCAGCGCAGAGCAAGGGCGCGTTCAGCAGAAAAGCCGCGTCAGGCCACAAAGCCCCGTCAGGGCAGCCGAAAGGCCGACGCAGGTCGGAGGGCTGGCGGCGGGCAGAAGCCGCTCGGTGATGTAAAGATGCAAAAAGGACAAAGACCAAGCCGAGGCAGCGGTCGATTGCAGCGAGGATTTGCAGAACCCGGCCCGGCTCGTCAGGCGGCAGGGCGCAGAACGCAGAACGCGGAACGCAGGGGTGCGATGGCCGGCGGTATAGCCCGGCAAGGCGGTCGTGCGATGGGTATGAGAGAACGGCGAGATATGCAGCAGCGACCCGAAGCAATGGGTATGAGAAGTTGGCCCGGTATGCGGCAGAGACCCGGAGCAATGGGCATCAGAAGTTGGCGAGGTACGCATCAGCGACCCGGAGCAATGGGCATCAGAAGTTGGCGAGGTATGCAGCAGCGACCCGGTGCAATGGGTATGAGACGATGGCAAGGTATGCAGCAGCGACCCGGAGCAATGGGCGTCAGAAGCTGGCAAGGTATGCGGCAGAGACGCGGAGCGATGGGTATGAGGCGATGGCAAGGTATGGGGCCAGGGCAAAGAAGGATGTGGCAGCAGGGCCGGCCCGGCAGAGATAATTCGACCTTCGGCGGACCCCGCATACCAGAGGCACGGTTTGATTGGGATTGATAAAAACATAGAGCTTGCTGGAATGTATACCCTTCAGGGTAATAAATTCCCGCGAGTGGGATTTTAAGTTGTTGTTCTAAAGTTAC
>CAYMYK010000237.1:0-4428 GCA_964394625.1 uncultured Pirellulales bacterium | reverse complement strand
AGCCCAAAAACAGCATCACCCCTCAAAGTTTTCCGGATTTCGCCCGCCTCTATTAATTTTACTTATAGTCCGCCGCAGCAAAAATCCCCTCTCTTTAGCCGTCGCCGCCCCGGCCACGCAAACCTTCCACGCGAAAATCCCAACCAAATCCCCAATCGGCAATCTCAGGGGCAAAAGTGCATAAGGCAAAAGTAAAAACCTTGTTCGTCAATGGTTGCGAGTTGGACATTCGATGCAAGGTATGAATCCTCTCCCCGCCCCGGCGGACAAGTCCCTTGGGGATAAATTTCACGGGAATGACAAGGCGCTGGCCTTTGGGCTTGGAGTTTTAAGTTTTTTAATCTGTCGGCTTTGCCGGCTCTGCAGCCGGCTGCGGCCGGCCCAGCCGCTGCGACCAGAGCTTGAGCCGCGATTGCCAATCAGGCCTGTTGTCGCCGGCCTTTATATTCCTCAGCGCCTCGAATATCGCCATAGTATCGGCGCCCTTGGGCGGCTCGGCTAAAAACTCATCGACCCGGCGGACAACCGCATCATCGGGCCCCAAATCTTTCTCCAAAAGTCGGTTGGCAACCAGTTGCACGACCCCCTGCTGATTGGGCCAAAGCAGGTAAACCCCCACAAGCGAACCGACAATCGCATCCTTTTGCTCCTTCGTCTCGGCTGACCTGAGCAGTAACCCCAGGTACTCGGCGGCACGCTCGTACCGGCCGCTGCTGCTGTAAAGCGAAGCTAAGTAGCCCCTTACATTTTCGAGAACGTCCGCCTTGTTCTCGTCGGCCGCCTTGCGCTCGGTTGTCTCTAAGAACGAGCCCCACTGCTCGTCCGACAATTTCCCCGCGGCGTGCTCGGAGTCAAATCTCCCGAGCCAGCTGCTCGCCACGCCGCAGTCGGAACCGTCGAATATACGCAGCATTGCCTGCCAGGCGGCTGCGCTTTCAGAATTGCTGCCTATCTTTTGTGCAAGCCACACCAAATCGTCTCTGCCGCCAACCTCGCCGGCTAAGGAAATTATCTTCTTTCTTATTACGACGCTGTCGTCATTGGTAAAATCTTCCCTGAGCAGCTTCAGTGCCTGGCTCTTGTCGATATTCACTAACCCGTCCACCGCCGCCTGTCTGACCAAATCGGCATCGTCGGCGAGCGCCTTTTCAAATATCGGCCCGAATCGCGCCGCTACCTGTACCCTGTAAGCGCTCTGCGCACAGAGACCGGCCATTACATCGAGCAGCTCGCCGCGCAAATCTCCGTTATCGTCACTGCCGGCTGCTTCGTATCGCGCCGCCAACAGGCCGAGGTACTTGTCAACCGTCTCGGGCGAAAGGCCGTCGGCCTCAAGCAGTTTCGCTATGACCTCGGCGCCCCTCTGCGAGTCTCTGGCATCCTGCTCTTTAAGGTATCGGCCGGCACACTGCAGGGTTTCATCGCGTATCTCCGGTTCGAGCTTCACACCCGATGTAGGCAGCAGGGCGTAGTGGCAGGCCCCGCCGAGTGCAACGAAAAGCTCTAATCTGACCTGCTTGTCCTGCTCGACTTTGAACTGCTCGAGCAGCCGCTCGGCTGAGCTGAGCTCGCCCGTCAGGGACAGCAGTTTTGCGGTATTCAGCCGTACCTGTCTGTCGGGGTCGCTAATCATATTCACCAGAACCGGCCCGAGCTCGGCCGGCAGCTTCGATTGTGTCCCCACACGCCACTGCGAGACCTTATCGAGCGCCCACAACCTGACAGCCGCATCCGTACCGGCCAGGTGCTTGACGAGAAATGCCCCCCTGGCGTCATCGTCCCCGATGCCATCGTATATCGTGCCAAGAGCGCCTATGTACAGATTCCGCATCCGCTCGAGCTGCCTCTCAAGCTCACCGGCTCGTGTCTCCTGGAGCACGAGCCACTCCTGCTGAAACCGCTCAACACCCTTCTGCCGCAGTTCAGCCATAATCCGTTTTCTGTCTTCGGGGCTTTTGGCCGTCGGTATGCCGAGAGACCTCAGGGCATCCGCCGCCGCCTGTGAGAGCCGCTGTTCATCGTCGTCGAGCAGCTTCATAAGCTGCGCTATCGCCCGCATATCCAGTTGAAGCTTCAGTGCGTATATTGTGTTGAGCCGTGCCTGCACCGGCTCGGAAATATCCGATACGAGTTTTTCGAGCCGGATGCCTATTTCATCGTACTTGAACAGCAGCATCGTTTCGGCCGCAAGTTTGGCCCCCGCCGAATCTTCCGTACGAATAACGTCAATCAGCGGCTTGACAAACTCACCCTTGTTTTTGATGTTTCTGCCCGTCCTCCTTGTCCGGCTGAGCGCGGCGCAAACCGCTTTGCGAGCGGCACCGTTTTGGGTTTGCCTTAACGCGTTCAGAAGAACCCGCCTTGCAAGCGGATTGTCGCTGAACAGCATTATCGCAGCGGCATCCGTCTGAATCTCTTCACTGGCCCCTCGCAGCAGCGTGTCGCGGTTGATTTTCAGTTGCGTATCGACCTGCGCCTCAGCAACAGAAACGGCTTCTTCGACCGCGGCGGGCGGTTTTTGTGCGATGACATCGACCTGCCGGCAGCCAATAGCCAACAGCAACACAAGAAGATAAACTCTCTCACCAGCCATTACCAACGACCTCACTATTCCTTTGCCGGTAGGTTTCAGAGCGTTCATAATAGGCCAACTGCCATCCTGAGTCAATCTCTGTCTGCTTTACGTATAACATCATCCTCGGCGCCCACGTTCGTTTTTACTGCCTTGGATGATATTTCTTGTGAATCGCGCGCAAACGCTGCTGGTCAACGTGCGTGTAAATCTGAGTAGTCGCTATATCGACATGCCCTAACATCTCCTGAATGCTCCTGAGATCGGCGCCGCCGGCCAACAGGTGCGTCGCAAAGCAATGCCTCAATGTATGAACGGTAAGGTTGCGGGGCATCCCCGCCCGGGCCGCGTATTTTTTCACGAGCCGCCAGATTTCAATACGACCCATCGGCCTGCCTGTTCGCGAAAGCAGCAGGGCCTCGCCGCTGAACGGCCTGGCGAGCTTTGGGCGAAGCCCGGCGAGATACTGCCGGGTTGCGGCTGCAGCCGGTGTGTTAACTGGGACGATACGCTCCTTGCCGCCTTTGCCGATGCAGCGGAGATAGCCGATTTTGAGGTTCAAATCGCTGATTTTGAGCGTTGCAATTTCACCGGCGCGGATTCCGGTTGCGTAGAGCAGCTCGAGCATAGCCCTGTCACGCAGGTAAAACGGTTCTTTGCGCGAAGGGGCGTTGAGCAAATCGAGAATTTGTTTTTGGCTTGCGATGGTGGGCAGCCGTTGCCAGAGTTTAGGCCCTTCAAGGACTTGCGAGAAGTCGTTTTCGATAAGCCCGGTCAGTTTGCAATAGCGCAGGAGCATTCTGATTGCCACCAGCGCCCGCTTCATCGAGGTTTCGGCAAAGCCCGACTTGCTGAGCCGGACGAGATAGCTTTGGATGACGGCGGGTTTCAGGTCGTCTAAGCCATTGATGCCGCGAGTCTTACAGTGTTCGAGGAATTCACGGAGGTCCCGGCCGTATGCCTGGATGCTGTTGTCGGCCAGGCCCGCCTCGATTTGAAGATAGCTGAGAAAGTCCTTTACCGTTTGGCCCAGGGGCAGCGTAACTATTTTATTAGTAATGGTTTGCGCCTGTACAGACGGCATAGCGGCACCTGCGTAAAAATAATCTTACTACTGGCTTATCGGCCTAAAAAGCAGATGTCCTTTAGCGCTCTTACCTATCTTAACCAGGATGGGCAAAATGCGCGGGTTGTAGGGGCGAAAAGACACGCGAAAACGTGCTGAAGCTTACAAAAACGTTCAAATTCTTTCAAAAACATTGCGAAAATATTCCAAAGTCTGCAAAAGAAAAGAAGGTGGATTTACAAAAATTTGGGTTTTTTCACCACGAAGACACCCCGCACCAAATTGCGGTAGCTGCCTATTTGGGGCGGGGCAAGCGAAGACGCGAAGGACAAAAGGTCATAAGTCACAGGTCGCAGGTCAGAAGGTTGCAGGGTCACAAGATGCAGGGTGTGAGGGTAGGGGTACTGGGTCGAGCCCGAGATCCCCGCTTCGCTACGAGAGGGCACAGAGATGGTCAGAGGACACGGGGAATGCAAGAGTCCGCCGGCCCGCCAAAGGCGGGTAAAAGGCAAACAAGCAGATCT
The DNA here is from genome assembly GCA_964394625.1 of uncultured Pirellulales bacterium. Classification (GTDB taxonomy): domain Bacteria; phylum Planctomycetota; class Phycisphaerae; order Sedimentisphaerales; family Anaerobacaceae; genus JAUVYV01. The sequence continues at coordinate 266 of CAYMYK010000237.1, read as the reverse complement.
TTATTATAGGAGCATAAGATTACCCGTACCTGCTCAAAGACGTACAGGTAACCCTGCCTGCTCAGGCCTGGTCTGCAGATATAACATATATCCGGATGTATCGCGGCTGGCTTTATCTGGTAGTGGTGATGGACTGGTTCAGCCGTTATGTTCCGGTTTGGGAAGTATCAGTAACACTGGAATCGCAGTTTGCTGTTTCAGCTTTGAAGCAGGCATTGAGCTTTGGCAAACCGGAGATATTCAACACGGACCAGGGCAGCCAGTTT
>CAYMYK010000236.1:2961-4430 GCA_964394625.1 uncultured Pirellulales bacterium | reverse complement strand
TGCAATAAAAGAAATTACGAGAGAAACACCCCCTTCGGGCTGCAAAAAAAACGAAGCCAAACGAACCCAATTCAAACCCAATTCAAGCGACCCGCTAAGGGCGCTCAGACCCCCAAACTCCGATCCGGGACCCAACCCTCGCATCCTGCATCCTGCGCCCCATACCTTCCTTGCCCCCCAATTCCCCCAAAAACCCAACGCCCCAAAAAAATGCAAAAGAAAGGCCGGAGTCTCTGACAACCCCGGCCTATGTGAGACAGCGTTAAAATATAGCACAGTTATCTAATACGCCACCTCACAGAAACCAAAACCTAATAGAAGAAAAGAACCTTATACTTCATCCTCAATTATAAGCGACTCCCAAAACATTGCAAGAACTTTTTTCCGATTTTTTAAAATTTTTTTAATTTTTTTCCCAGCCCCTTTCTCATACTACAATCTTTCAGCCCTGACCTGCATTTTCAGCCCAAAAACGCAGGTGGCCCTCAAAACGACTTCCCCGACAGTTATTTTCGCCTCATCGCTTCTTCACCTTCACATCAGGCCGACGTAAGTACTTTGGTGTCAAGGACATCGGCTCGGCAAACTCACCGCGCTGCGCCTTGGCCCAGCCCAGTAGATGCACATTTTGAGCCCGCGGGAGCCAGTATTCCTCATCCAGTATGTAAATCCCTCTGCCGGCAAAGCTTGCGCGATAATACACAAGCCCCTCACCCAACAGCCGGATGGGCTTATCGCGACCTGCGAACCTGTGCAGAAACTGCTCAGCCGTCATCAGGCAATCCTCTAAGCACTTTTGCCAGCGACCTTTATGCTTCTCGTACGCCGCTACAAAAAACTGCCCGCGCTTGGCATCCAAAACCACCGCGACACTCTGCACCTCGCCGTCGCCGGCCTGTCGGCTGTGCCCGCAACCTATTATATTGGCGGCAATTACGTCCAACGTATCCACTGCCACAATTTTCGCGGCGGTGGCCAAGTGCATCGTTTTCGCTAACGTCGCCGCTATGCGCAGCCCCGTGAAGCTGCCCGGCCCAATCGATACGTACACGTGCTCAATCTCATTCGCCTTGTTCCCGGAACGCTCAAGCAGCCGGCAAATCGCCGGAAAAAGCTCGGCGCTATGCCGCATCGGCGTAGTAAAGTCCTGCTGCGACAGCAGTTGCGGCCCAGCCGCCAGCGCCACCGACCCCATCCGCCCGCTCGTCTCAACCGCCAGAATCAAAGGCGAAACCGGACTGTCGATACCCGTACCACTGCCCGTCGATTTGGTAGTGGCTTTTCGGCTTTCGTTTTGAGCTTTTTTTCTATTCATCATCGCGATTTTCGCACCCGGCCAGGCACACGCCTTTGTCCGCAACCGGCTTTGATGATAGCGGCAGAACGTCTGCAAATCAAACATTGACGAATAAACAGAAATTGATAATATGACACGTTTCCGCGGATGTGGCGGAATTGGCAGACGCGCA
>CAYMYK010000236.1:0-2951 GCA_964394625.1 uncultured Pirellulales bacterium | reverse complement strand
GTCCCTTAGGGACGTGGAGGTTCGAGTCCTCTCATCCGCATTAAAACGCCAAAAAACGCATCTTCACCCCTGCAAATTCGCTTTAAATCGCCATTTTTTTCACATCGGGCGATTTTACTTTATATACTTTAAACAACCCTTCGCCGCCGTAAAGACCGCTCCGGCCCACAACGAGCCAACTGTTTAACGAAAAACGCACTGACAGGCCGATAAAGTAAGGTGGCTGAAGCCGAGCTGACGGCCGTTTTTTTACTCTTGTTCGTGTGAGCCATATATGATTGATATCGTAGAAAATCTTGAGCGCTTTGCCGGACATCTGAATCCAATACTCTTGATAGCATCCGGCCTGGCGCTGCTGCTGACAGGTGTCTTCCTATGGCTGGGCGGGCTCGGATTCAGAAGAATCCTCTTCGCTGTCATCGGGGCCGCCTGCGCTGTCGCTTTTGGCTTCTTCGTCCCCGGCTGGAACATCCTCCTCGCGGCGGCAATGGTCGGATTAGCCGTCTTCATCGCGGTAAAGCTCGACGACATTTTCATTGTAATCGTCGCATCCGTTGTCGCTGCAGTCGTCGGCTTCGCACACCTCATCTCGCCGTACATCAGGCCCTCGGCGGACCTGTTCCCAATCATACAACAAGCCGTCCTTGACGTGCCGTACTATAACTGGTTTCTGCTGCCGGCCTTTATTCTTATACCCATCGTCGGAAAGTTTTATTGTCCTTCGTTTTTCACCGCCCTGGTCTGTTCGGCTATGGGAACATTTATGGCTGCCGCCGGCATTATGCTTGTCGGCCTCTATATGGGCGTTTCTTCTTTCAGGCCTATAAGCAACAGGCAGTCACTCTATCTCGGCATCTTTCTTGCGGTCATTGCGCTGGGAACAGTTGAACAGCTCTTCTTTGTCAGAGCCGTAAAAGCCATCAAGGGCCCGAGAGTCCCTAAGATAAAGCCGAAAAAGCAAAAAAAGTCGAAAAACCCGGACGAACAGCCGGACCAGAATGAAACACAGCAGCAGGAAGAGGTCACCGCCACCGCAAGCTGGAGGACCGCATAGAACAAAAAATCGCCGTCGGACACGAAAGGTTGCAAACGAAGGAGAACGAAGGAGAACACGGATGTACGGCCTGACAATTCTTGCTCAGACAACATATACCAATGGCTATGAGCAAACCATCTCACAAACGCAGTTCGTCTCGCGCTGCCTGCAGTATATGTGGGAGCAGATAACGATATTGACCTGGCCCCAGGCCGTTCTCGCCATCTCCTTCGGTGTCATTTATCTGATGTACGGCTGGAGAATCTTCAAGGCCCTGACCGTCATCAGTTTCGCACTGCTGGGCCTGTACGCCGGTATGTGGGTCGGCGCGCAGTTCGACAGGGTACTGCTCGGCAGTCTCGTCGGCCTGACGGTGCTGACCATACTGTCCGTGCCGCTTATGAAGTGGGCCGTCTGCATCCTCGGCGCCGTCGCCGGCGGCATCCTCACCGCAGGCATCTGGTACGCCTTCAAGCTGCCGGAGCAGTTCGTCTGGGCCGGCGCCTTAGTCGGATTTGTCACCGGCGGCATGTCCGCCTTCGTCGTCTTCAGGGTCTCCGTTATGCTCTTTACCTCGCTCGGCGGCGGCGGCCTGATAATAATGGGTGTCCTTGCCCTCGTCTGGCAATACGAAGGTCTGCAGCAGCCGCCCACAAACCGGCTCAGCGACATCTACTTCAACAACAACTGGTTCATCCCCGCTCTGCTCATCGGCGCCACACTGTTCGGAATGCTCCTGCAGTGGCGATTCGTAAAAACATCAAAGAACTGGACCGTCTGAGCCGTCAGCCCCCACTGCAAGACCGTGATTCACCAATGCATGTCTTTTCGCCTTGAAAACCGCTCCATCACCATTTACAATGCACTCGCGACACGGGACTATTTAGCCCCCCAATTTATTGGGGGGTTGGTTTAGAAAACGTAGCACGCACAACAACGAATAACGCCCTATGTTTGACGCATTAACACAGAAATTTAACAACGTTTTCAAATCTCTCTCGGGCAGAGGCCGAATTACCGAGGCCAATGTTTCGGACGCCGTCCGCGACGTTCGCAAGGCGCTTCTCGAGGCGGACGTCAGCTACAACGTCGTAAAGCAGTTCTGCAAAGACGTCGCGCAGGCCGCGGTCGGCGCCGAGGTCATAAAATCCCTTCACCCCGGCCAGGTCTTCGTCAAAATCGTCAACGACGAGCTTACCAGGCTGATGGGCCCGGTCGATACGAGAATCTATTTCGTCTCGCCGGGACCGACGATTATGATGTTAGCCGGCCTGCAGGGCGGCGGCAAAACCACCACCGCAGCAAAACTGGCAAAATACATCGTTGCAAAAGGTAAAAGGCCCCTGCTCGTCGCTGACGACCTTCAAAGACCCGCTGCAATCGAGCAATTAGTCACTTTAGGCGAGCAATTGGGCGTTGAAGTTTACAGCGAGACGGGCAAAAACGCAGTAAAAGTTGCAAAAAATGCGGTAAAACACGCAGCAAAAAACGATTTTGACGTCGCGGTCATCGACACGGCCGGGCGCCTTCACATCGACGAGGAAATGATGGCCGAGGTGGCCGACGTCGCAAAGGCCGTCAGCCCTCATCAAATCTATTTAGTCTGCGACGCAATGACCGGCCAGGACGCCGTCAACTCCGCAAAGGAATTCAACGAACGGCTCGAATTAGACGGCGTCATCCTCACAAAGCTCGACGGCGACGCAAGAGGCGGCGCCGCCCTGAGCGTAAAGGCCGTGACCGGAAAGCCCATCAAGTTCATCGGCGTCGGCGAAAAACTCGACAAGCTCGAAGAATTTCACCCCGACCGAATGGCCGGCAGAATCTTAGGATTGGGCGACGTCGTATCACTTGTCGAAAAGGCCCAGGAGCAGTTCGATACGGAAGAAGCCGCCAAGCTGCAGAAGAAGATGGC
>CAYMYK010000235.1:2393-4470 GCA_964394625.1 uncultured Pirellulales bacterium | reverse complement strand
ATCGCGATCATCTTATCGCGCCTCAAAGAGCTTTTCTACAGAGCATGTCCGGTACATTTTTCGCTGGAGAATTAAAGGTGTCCGCCTGCCCCATAGGGGGTACATTTTTTCGCTCATCGCCCTTTGCTCCCAACGGCAATATAAATCCTCACAAAAAACCTTACCAACATAGTCACATATATACAACAATAACCATTATCATAATTGCTCCGGCGGTTGTATCACACTGAGAGGCAGACTTGATTTGATCTGACCGTCAATTGCCAGGTCTATCCTGTACTTCCCATAGTCTGGAAACGTAATCCTTTGCAAATTAAAGATGAGATTAGACCCAAACGATGCCATACCGTCAGGAATCCGTACCGACGCAGTGGTATCCAGCCTCGGACCTATCGATTTGCCGTCTTCATCGATTATTGTAATCTTTACCGGATGAGAACCCTCCTCAACTTTCTCGAACCGTATTCTCGCCGCAACGGCACAAGCTGGATGAATGGCAGGCACTTTCCTGGTGAAAATAACGTCGAAAGCCCCTAAAACATTCAATTTGCCCTGCTGATTTGTTGCAGCGTCACATAATAAAAAAGCTTCAATATTCATTTTTCTTCTCCTTCATTTATATATTGGGGACAGTCAGTTTTTTGCTGCCTATTTTAACTCCTTCGCATCCTCTTTTACTCCTTCTTGGTAGCAAGTCTCAATATCATCGCCCTTTGCCGCCACCGACAATATAAATCCTCACAACAAACCTGTCAACCCTTCTCCTGAGCAAAAGTCGAAGGATTCAAATTTCCATCTCCTCACAGAACACCTCCCCTGATGCCCTGCTGTCCTTATGCTCGGATTCCCTGCTCACCTGAAACCTTCCTCCCCCTGTGACTTGTGACCTGTGCTCTTTTGCCCTTATAATCTTCGTGTCTTTGTGTCTTCGTGGTGAGTCCTCTGTGCTCTTTTGCATCTTCGTGTCTATTCGCCTGCCCCCAAGGTGAGCTTGCCCCCAAGGGGCTTACATTGAATAGCAAACGGGGTGAAAACCTGTCCTGAGCTTATCGAACGGATTCGTGGTTCCCTTCTGCCCCTTTGCCCTTCTGCCCCTCTGCCCTTCTACCCCTCTGCCCCTTTGCTCCTCTGCCCACCCCCCCTCTGCGTAAAATCCCTGTCGGCCTAATATGCTCGTAGTCCTTTTGATTAGTCTTAAAGACTACCTTCATCTGCACTCTCCTCTCATTCGGCCAGCCCTTAAAAGAGTTTGGCCAAGCCGAACTTGTGGACGAAGCGACAGGCCGGCACACAAACCTTTTTTGGAGCAAGGTCCGCGCCGAGAACACCTGCTGACTGAATCTCTGTGCTCTCTGTGGCTACACTTTATCTGTTATCCATGCCAACGTGTCCCAGGATTGTCAGGGATCAGTCCTAAATCCGTAACCCCAAAAAGAAAAATCCGTGCTAATCCCCCGCAAGTCCCGTAAGTCCCGTGAGGGACGCCCAACGGCGGGACGCCTTGCGGCGGGGTCCTGCGGACGTGTAAACCTGTCCTGAACTGGTCGAACGGATTCGTGGTTTGAACCTTTTCTTGTTACTTCGTGCCTTACTGTCTTCGTGGTGAGTCCTCTGTGCCCAAAACCAAATTAAATCTTTTTATAATTCGTGTCTATTCGTGAAAATTCGTGGTTCTCTTTTACCCTTTTGCTCTTATGCACTATAATACTGGCATTGTCGGGCTTCGCCGTTTATTATGACCGTTGTGATTTGAATTGCCGCTGTTAAGGATGCTGGAATATGAGATTGATTTCGATACTGCTGATGTGTTCGGAATTGTCGCTGATTGTCTCGGGTCGTGCGCCGGGTGAAGGGCTTACGAACTTTGGCAGACAGGCAATTGCCGACTCGGCGGTCCCCGTCAGGCCGGGCATACCGGGCAAAACCCCCTTCTGGAACAAGCGGGCCTGGCGCTTCATATATGCGCCGGCATTTGATTTCAACAAGGTCGAGGACGCGGCAAACTACCGATTCACCGTAAAGTCCCTGGCCGACGGCAGAACTTATACCTTTGAAGCGGATGTGCCCTGGCAGCCCC
>CAYMYK010000235.1:0-2383 GCA_964394625.1 uncultured Pirellulales bacterium | reverse complement strand
CAAAGGAAACACTATATTGTTCTGCGGCTATAAAAAGTTCTCAAAAGGAGCACCATTTAACGGCCCATACACGAAGCGGGCATACAGTTACGACCAAAGCGGCAGACGCTGCTTAGCGGACGTCTTCGGCCAGCGAAAAATACAGATGTGGCTCACCCACAGCCGCCCCGACCCCAACTACCCCTTATGGGTACACCCGACAAAAATAATGGGCGCGGTAGTAAACGCAATGGCATACTATTCCAAAGTGGCGGAAAACCCGAAAACAAAACAGGATGCTCTGACAATCGCTCGCCGGGCCGCTGACTTCCTCCTGTCGCTCTCACAGCCGCCGAACAGACCTCTCGAATACTGGCCGCCAACCTACTGGGACGGTGTCAATCCCGGAAATCACCCCATCGACATCAATACGATTATGACAAACTACCCCGCCTCGGGAGCTATGAGCTTTCTCAACCTCTACGATGCAACCAGCGACAAAAAGTACCTCGAACAGGCGAAACGCATAGCCGACACTTACATAAAGCTGCAGCTTGCCAACGGCACGTGGTATCAGGTGCTCGATGTGAGAACGGCAACGCCCGACGTACGCGACATTCGAAGCGGCAAACCCGCGGCAAAAAGCTTCCTTTTGCCGACCGGCGTTATCGCCTTCTTTGACCGGCTCAAAAACCAGTACGACCTGGGCCGCTATGAGCAGGCAAGGGAGAAGGCGTTTGCCTGGATACTCAACGGCCCCGTACGCACCTTTGACTGGCAGGCTCAGTACGAAGACCAGAGTACGGCCACGGCGTATAAGAATTTGTCGCATACCGGGGCCACAAGTACCGCCGTCCTTCTCCTGAACGAAGCAAAAAACCATCCCGAATATGTGCAAAAGGCCGAGCAGCTCCTCCGTTTCTCTGAAGATTTGTTTGTTGTCTGGCAGCCCAACGACCAGGTCGCAAAGCAGGGCTGGTTCCTGCCCGGCGCCCTCGAACAATATACTTTTTACACCCCGATTGGCGCGCATAACTGGCATCTGGCTAACGCATACCTCAAGGCATACAAGGTCACAGCAAAGCCCATTTACAAGGCCAAGGCCGAGTCGCTTATCAATACCATCACCGTCGCCCAGCAATATCACGGCGGCGGCGAAATCCCAACGCACCTGAGACGCATCCTGCCAGAGCTGAACTGGCTGAACTGCTCGGTCTATCCGGCAATCGGAATGATAGAGCTTGATAAAGAACGTTGAAAGACTTATTCAACACCAGGGCACACTTTTGCCGATTTAGAACGTATGAACCTTTTCTGGGCGGTTGTATTTCTTGTTCTGGGACTGGCGCTGCTCGCCAAGTGCGCGGATTTGTTAGTGGCCGGAGCGGTCGGCCTCGCCGAACGGCTTGGCGTAAGCCCGCTCGTCATCGGATTGACGGTGGTAGCGATGGGTACAAGCGCTCCGGAGGTGGCGGCCAGCATCGCAGCGGCGATTCGACGCATCGGCGACGTGGCAATCGGCAACGTTTACGGCTCGAACATAGCGAACCTCGCTCTGGTCGGAGGACTCGCGGCACTTATCAGGCCCACACGAGTGCAGCCAACCACTATCCGCCGGGAAATACCCGTGCTCATAGCGGCGGCCCTGCTGCTGTGGCCTGTCCTGGCTAATCGGTATCTGTCACGGGCCGAAAGCGCGGGACTTCTGCTCGTCTTTGCAGCCCTGCTGTCCGCGACCATTTGGCTTGCAAAACGACAGGGACCAAATAAAGACAATCTGCCTCTGCGAATTACCGAAAAAATCCCCAAAGTTCGGCCCGGCTCAGCTAAAAGTATCGTCCTTATACTCACCGGTTTGACCGGCCTGGCCGTGGGGGCCGATATCACCGTACGCGGCGCCGTCTTCCTCGGCCGTCAAATCGGCCTAAGTGAAGCGGTAATCGGCCTGACCATAATAGCCATCGGCACTTCCCTGCCCGAGCTTGCCACCTGCATCGTCGCCTCTGCAAAAGGCCACTACGATTTGTCGGTCGGCAACCTGGTCGGCTCGAATATCTTCAATACCCTGCTCGTCGTCGGCGTCGCCGGAACCGTCAGGCCGTTTGCCGTCGCCGAACGCCTTGTCGGACTCGATTACTGGATAATGATTGCCGTAAGTGCCGCCTTTGCCGCCCTCGTTATAATCGGCAAACGCCTTATCACCAGAACCGCCGGTGCCGCCCTGCTCGCCGGCTACGTGTTCTACCTGCTCTACCTGTTCACCTACATCCCCGCCTCCGGTTAGTTTTCACACCCAATTCCAGATTATACGCATAACACACTACTGCTCTGTTACTTGTAATTCGATGAACTGTCATCTCTGAAAGCGTGTCGTTTGTCAAGTACGCCACATAATTATTCCTCG
>CAYMYK010000234.1:0-4480 GCA_964394625.1 uncultured Pirellulales bacterium | reverse complement strand
GATTGGGTAAGACAATAAGGAAAACGCAAAAAGATAGAATAAGTTGAAGGAATATTAATCATGGGGAAAAATGTTCTTCTTGTCGAGCCGTCATACAATAATCCCTATCCGCCTTTAGGCCTATTGAAAATTTCGACATGGCACAAACGAAAAGGTGATATTGTCCAACTTATCAAGGACACACAACACAATAAAGCAATTGATGAGTTTCAAGAAAAGGAAAGATGTTATAAGAACCTTAAAGACCACTATGACGTTATATATATAACCAGCTTATTTACATATCAGGCTCACTATGTGATTGAGTCAATAAGATACTACAAAAACAAATTCTCGAATGCCCGCCTGAGAGTGGGCGGAATTATGGCTACTCTATTGCCGGAGTATATCAAGGAAAAAACAGGTATTAAACCTCATATCGGCCTCCTTCGTGGTGCCGAGAATTGCCCTCCCGATTATTCTTGGTACCCAGGCCTGCCTTACTCAATTAGTTTTACGACCAGAGGTTGCCCAAGAAATTGTCCTTTTTGCGCCGTTAAAAAGCACGAACCTAAATTTAAGGTAAAAAAGAATTGGCCGAAAGATATCGATATTACTAAAAGACAGATAATTTTTTGGGATAACAACTGGCTTGCATCACCGAACTTTGAAAAAGATATTCAGAAACTGACGAAATTTCGGAAGGTAGGAATAACACAAATTGATTTTAATCAAGGGTTAGACTGCAGATTGCTTGATGAGGATAAGGTAAAGCTGCTCAGTCAAATAAGAATAAGACCACTAAGACTTGCATTTGATAATTGCTCGGAGGATGGCCATATACAGAAAGCAATACAATTGGCTCAAAGATATGGATTTAAAGATATAAGAGTTTATGTCTTGTATAACTTTGAGAATGATAATGATACACCAGAATACTTTTACTACCGGATCAAAGAAATAAACAAATTAGGAGCGTTAGCATATCCGATGCGCTTTCGCGCCCTTAACAGTGCCAATGGACAGTATGTCTCTAACAAATGGGATAATAAATTATTAAGAGCTTTGAAGTTGTCTCTTATGTTTTACTATACGAAGGGAATGATAAGCAGAAGTCGTGAAGCCTTTAAGAATATCTATGGGAATAATACCAAACAATTTAAACACAAGTTATATGAGATATACGAAAACGACAAACTTCGGAAGTCATAATACTCTTTGAATGGTATGAAAAAGTGTGGAATGACAAGGCGCGAGATTCTTTTCAAATTTGTATCAGAGCCGGGATAGAGGCATTTTAGGGCCGGGTCGGTAAAGGCCGCTCATGTTGCTGCGGCGTGCGGCTAATATGTGATTTTGGCGGTTAGTGCTGCACCTTCCTTGAGTATGATTGTCTGCTCAGTGATGATATGTATTTGCCGGCCCTGACGCCTGACGTTGGCGGGTATCTCTGTGCCGTCCAGCAGCAAACTAACTCCAGCAGGTTCTGCTTCTTCATCAATTTCAAAGACAAGCTCTTTCAATGTCAAGCTGCCGAACTTTAGCTCTATCAGGTCTGTCTGTTCGGTCTCGGTTCGTTTTTGTGTGAACAGTCCCCAGCCGGCGGCGGTGGTGAAGAAGGAGATGTGATTATCCGGCTGCCAGACGGGTTTGAAGCCGAGCAGTTGTGCGGGGCCGTCGTAGATGAAGCCCTGGCAGGCGAGCAGGACCGACCAGACGCTCATTGCCCGGCCGTAGAACTTGCCGCTCTCGTCGTCGCTGAACGGGTTGCCGGAATGTCCCTCGTACTGGATGTTTCTGCGCTGCCTGCCGTCATGGCGGTCGGCGACGGCCTTTACCACCATCAGGCCTTCTTTGAGCATACCGTTTTGAATCATAGTCGCCGCTGCCGAGTATTCGGTCCCTGTCCAGACCTCATTTCCGTACATTATAGGTCGTTGCGGCATATCGCCTTTGGGCCAGGTTATCATCAGCGTACCGGCGTCGTCTCGGTCCACGAATTTGCGTTCGGTGAACTTGAAGTTGCGGAAGTCTGGTTTGAAGTTGTATTTAACAATTGATTGAAGTGCCGAGTGTATTCTGTCGGCTGGGTAGTAGGTACTTAACCCGAGTTGATTTGCCCACCATTGTCCGAGTAGCTGGTCGATGTGGCAGCCGTTGCCGTAGTCCCGTCGCGGCTGGGGGTCGGGGAGCTGGATGTAATACTCGCCATTAAAGAGCGTTTCGTTCTGTTTTTCGGCGCCGCTTATTCTGATTTTGCGGCAGCGTTCGGCGGCGGCTGTGTCGTCTTCGAGCAGCGCCATTTTCTCGCAGGCCTCGAGTGCGGCCAAGTACATTGTTCCGAGCCAGGAGGTGCTGCCGCCCAGATTGCCGTCGAGGGTATTTCCCTGTCTGCCTGAAAGCACACCATCGGCATCGGCATCCCATTCGGCAATCGCGTGCTCGGTTGCTTTTTTGATTTTGGGCCAGTGGTTGTGCAGCCAGGTTCTGTCGGTGCAGGTGAGGTATTCGCGGTAGAAGCCGAGGAGCTCGCCGAGCTGGCCGTCGATGGCGTCGGAGCCGTCCGGCTGGCGGTTCGGGATGTTGCCGTCGTCCTTCTGGTAGATGAGTGCCTGGAGGCGCATTTTTCGGGCGATGGAAGGGTACAGCCGAGCGTGAAGCTGGGCATAGTGATATACGTGGCTGCAGTTGCCGTAGCAGCAGCCGGAATCCCGGTTCGTGCCTTCCCACAGTCCGAAATAGCCGTCGGCCGCCCAAAAGCAGGTCTTGCTGTGCAGTATGGAAAACTGCGAGCTGAGGCGGTCGAGCAGATAGTGCGGCAGATTCGATGCGTAGAGGGTGTCGTGGAAAAGCCGGGTCTTTCGAGTCAGCTCGTCGAGATGGTCGGTGACGTAGCGGGCGACGTCGAGGGCGTCGGTCCAGAAGTTTGTGTACATATTGCCGTAATGTATCCACCCGGTTTCTTCGTACCTTCCGGTTTCTTCGATGCCGTGTACGGCGTTCGGAAAATACCAGGTCAGGATAAATGTTACTGTTCGGCTTTTACCCGGTTCGATTTTTGAAGTGACGGCCAGGGCGCCGTCGAGGGTTTGTCCCGCCGGTGTCGGGCCGGCACTTTCGCAGGCGCCGAGCCGGCCGCCGCGCGACCAGTTCTCTTTAAGCTCTTCTAAACTTTCCCAGGAAGCTGTCCCATCGGCGTTTTTCGCCGGGGTCGCCAGGGCCATATCCCCGTAACCGGCATTGTCATTTGTTTTATCGGAAAACATGTATAGTACAGTTGCACCCTGCTGCTCGATGATACCGTTGCGGTTTTTACCGTAGGTTTCGTAACGGCGGCCTTTGATTTTTCCGGCTCCGGTAATAAAGCCGACGGCGTTTTGCTGCGCGGCGAGAAAGGCGACTTCGACGGTCTCGGCGGTAACGTTTGTGGCGGTAAGGTTGAATAGACAGCAGGGAATGGCCGAGGCCTTCTCGTCCATCGGTATCATCGGATTGAATACTTCCATAGCAACCTTTACGGGCAGTTTGTCGTCCTCGAAATCGAACCGGCCGAAGGGGTATTCACCTGTGAAGGCAAGGTCTTTCATCGCCTCGAACGGCCCGACGGCGGATGTCTGCAGCACGCGGACAACGGGTTCGGCGCTTTCGGTTTTTGCCCTGACTGCAAAGAAGCTGTTCGGCAGGTGCAGTTGATAGAAGCTGTTGAAAATCCGCCAGTAATGGCGTTCGGCCCTGCCGTTGATTTGAATGCAGCCGGCGCCGATGCCGCCGAGCGGCATGCTGATATCGGTCAGGTATTCGCCATGGTAGATATGGGTCTTGCCGCGTTCGACAAGGGCGGGGTCATTAAGTCGTTCTGCGAGGTCTGAAGCGGGCTCGGCGGGTTTCTCATCCGGCTTAGCTGCCTGTTGTGTTGGTGTGCATCCCGCAAAAACAGGTAACAGCGATATGACTGCTGCGATTATGGTGGTTTTCATATTTGCTCCCGACCGTTTGAGTTTGCTTTTAGATTATTTTTTGTGGGTTTTGCAGCAAATCCCTGATAAGAGCGAGGAACCGTGCCGCGTAGAACTCGTCGGCGATTCTATTATCGACAGCGAGTGTCAGCGTTGTGATTTTTCGTTCGGTTATCCCGGTTTTATCAGGGACGGGTGTTCTTGTTGGGTTGCCGACGGCGAGGATGGTACTTGCGGGCGGGGGAACAATTCCAAAAAATGAGTCGATGCCGTAAGCGCCGAGGTTGCTAAGCGCGACGGTCTCGCATTCCATATCGCTCAGGGTCAGTTTATTGCTGCGTGCCTTCTCGGTCAGCACTTTCTCTAAGGCCGCGATTTCAGTGAGCGTCTTTGTGTCTGCTTTTTTTATGACCGGGACAACAAGTCCCTGCGGTGCGTTGACGGCAAAGCCGACGTTAACAGAGCCGGCTATTGTTACGGTCTCGCCGTTGAGTACCCCGGCCATTAGAGGATACCGCCGTACAGCCAGCGCCAGTGCCCGTATG
>CAYMYK010000233.1:0-4502 GCA_964394625.1 uncultured Pirellulales bacterium | reverse complement strand
AAAAAATAAAAATATTTTCACATTTCTTCACAATCTCACATTTCGCCCGGGCAGGATTGGGTTGAGGTCTATGTCGGCAGTTAGACAGAAGTGTTTGTTGTAGTCTTCTGTGTCGTCGGCGAGGGTGTATAGGTCGTTGTAGTCTGCTATTTTGTATGGGGCTTCGGGTGTGCCGGCGCCGCCGGAGTATTTGGCCTGGGCTGGTGCGGAGAATAGTGCAAGGAACAGGAGCAGGGGCAGGAACTTAATATTTAAGATTGAATATTTAATATGTTGTTGGCAGGGCTTTGGTCTGGCTTTTAGCGGTAGCTGTTTATACATACACCTTCTCCTTCTTATCCCCCCGGTTACGTTTCTGTTCGAGAATGATTATACAATAATTGCGAGGGGAAAAGCAAGTGAAAAAGGAAAAAAAGAGGCAAAAGGGGCCGGAGGCGTGCCGGGGCAGGCAAAATTTGGACCCCCCTGCCGAGCTGGTGTCAGCCGGATTTGGGGGTGTGGGTTTGTTTTTCGATTTCGGCTAAGTAGGCGAGGGTGCGTTCGAGTTTGTCGGTGAGGTGCTTTAGTTTGAGCATTGTTTTGACTCGTGTGAGCAGCTCGAGCTTGTTGACGGGCTTCGAGATGAAGTCGTCGGTACCCGAGCCGATGCTGCGTTCGATGTCGCCGAACTCGCTGAGGGCGGTGACCATAATGATGGGTATGTCGGTTGTGTTTGGGTCGCTTTTGATTTTTCTGCAGACCTCGAAGCCGCTCATTTTGGGCATCATTATATCGAGCAGGATGAGGTCTGGTTTTTGTTTTTTGACGATATCGAGTGCTTCGGGTCCGTCGTAGGCGGGTATAGTTTCACAGGGGATGTCCTCGAGATATGCTTCGAGCAGCTCAAGATTTTCCCTGTTGTCGTCAACGACGAGGATGACGGGTGTTTTTCGCTCGTCTTTTCGGATTTTCTCTTTACTCATATACAGATTACTCCTTACGGGTTTTTGTTTCATAATTTCAGGGCTTCGAGTATGGCGGCGCAGAATGCGGGCAGGTCATCGGGTTTTCGAGAGGTGATGAGATTGCCGTCAACGACGCATTCGGCATCGAGGTATTTTGCGCCGGCGTTTATTATATCGTCTTTTATTGCCATAAAGCAGGTCGCTTTTTTTCCTTTATAGATATTAGTGCTGCAGAGCAGCCAGCCGCCGTGACATATAGCGGCGATGATTTTTCCGGCGTTGACCATATCGTTTGCAAATTTTATCACATCTTCGCTTCTTCTCATAAAGTCGGGTGCGAAGCCGCCCGGCACAATCATTGCGTCGTAGTCGCCGGCTCGTGCGTCCTTTGCCGCGACGTCGGAAACGCACGGGTATCCATTTTTTGAAAGATACTCCTTTTTCGGCTCTGCTGCAACGAAGTCCGGGTCGAGGCGGGCCTCTTTGAGGCGGTAGTACGGATACCAGACTTCGAGGACATTGTATTGCTCAGCCAGCATAATCGCCACTTTTTTAGCTGTCATATCCGCTATCCTTTTTTGAGATTTGCGTGAGCTTCGATAAAGTCCCTGATTTCAGGCCTGAGGTATATGTTCTCAATATCGAGGATTTTTGCAACGGCTTCGGCGCAGAGGACGGCGTTTTGGGCGGCGGTTGACTGGGTATCGAGGAAGAAGATGTTTTGTCCTTTTACGCAGCAAAGCCCCCCTGCCGAGCCGCCCAGTGGTTCCGGGCGGACGGTGACGCCGTTTGCCTCGAGCAGGGCCAGGATGTCATCGAGTATTCTCTGGTCGTTCATTTGTCGTATTGCGTATTGCGTATTGCGTATCAGTATAATCCGGGTGTATCCGGTGGCGACAAAGTTCAAGAAAAAGTCCGCAGCAAGTCGATAACATATTTACAGGGCAAAACTTACATTTTACAAAGGGCAAACCCGCAGCACCGGCGGCTGAGGGTCAACGATATTATTTTATAGCCGGAGAAGATGGTTGACAAGCATAATCGAAAAACGGCGGTCACTGCACGGGCAATTGAATGAGCAGCGGCAGAGGGCGGAGGAGCTTGAGCGGCAAATCAGCGAGCTTGAGGGGCTTGCAAATCTGGGTTCGGCAACGGCGATGATAGCACACGAGATGAATAATCTTCTGACGCCGCCGGCCAACTACGCGGAGCTTGCGCTGGAGAACCCGCGGGACGAGGTGCTGAGGGAGAAGGCGCTCAGCAAGACGGTACAGAACTGCCGGCGGGCATCGAAGGTAGCCGAAAGCATACTTGCGCTGGCGAACTGCGAGCATCAGGGCAGGGAGCAGATAAATCTTGTGCACCTGCTGGACGAGCTATTCGCGTGTCTGTGCCGGGATTTCAGGAAGGACGCAATCACGGTGCAGACAGAGGTGCCGCAGGAGCTGAGCATATACGGTGTGGGTGTCCAGATTCAGCAGGTGCTGATGAATCTGATATTGAACTCGCGGGATGCGATGCTGGGCAGCGGCGGTCATCTGACGATAAAGGCCGAGGAAAGTTCCGATGCAGTGCATATACGGGTCAGTGACACCGGGCGCGGCATTTCACCGGCGGAGCTTAAGGACATTTTCGAGCCATTTTTCAGCACGAAGAAGGACGGCAGCTCGTCATCCGCCGGACGCAGCCGGGGGATAGGGCTTTCTTTTTGCAGGAAGGTGATAGAGGCCCACAAGGGGACGATATCGGTCGAATCACGTCTGAACGAGGGGACGACATTTCTGATTACACTTGCGAAAGAGCAGTGATTTGGTTTTTTAGAGACTGTTCCCCCTTCGGTTGGGATAAATGTAACCGTTCACGGGGTGCAAACCTTCTTTTTGTGTCATTGCGAGGAGTTTACGACGAATCAATCTCGAATTATTGAGCGGTTGAGATTGCCACGGCCCTTTCAGGGCCTCGCAATGACGTACAATGGCACAATTAGCCTGTGAACGGTTACGGATAAATTAACGCAGATTAACACTGTTCGTTCAAATTTTGGATTCCCGCTCCCTTGGGGATAAATTGCACGGGAATGACAAGGGGTGCGGGAATGATAAATTATGCAATGTTTTTATCAGTACAATACTTATATCTGTACTTATCCTGAAAATGTTCAGTTTGAGTTTGTTATAATAAGGTAATGACGGGAATACTCGGTCATATTGTTCTGATGCTCATCCTGCTCGTGTGCTCGGCATTTTTCTCAGGCAGCGAGACGGCGTTTTTCAGCTTGTCACGAAGGCAAATCAAGCTGTTGAAAGGGTCCGAGCAGCGGCTGCAGAGAATAGCGGGAGAGCTTCTGGAGAATCCGAGCCGGCTGCTGCGCTGTCTTCTGTTCGGGAATATGAACGTTAATGTGCTGTATTTTGCAGCTTCGAGCGTTTTTTCCGTGCGGATAGGACGTGAGCTGGGCGTAACGGCTGCGGCGGCTGTGGCGGTGGTGAGTTTTGCGTGCCTTGTACTTTTCGGAGAGATTCTGCCGAAATCGGCTGCGTATTCGAGAGCGAGGTTGCTGAGTGTGTTAGCTGCGCTTCCGGTGTACGTTTGTGTCCGGGTGTTCGGGCCGGTGGTGGCGATATTTCGATTTCTGATAGAAGAGCCAGCGCTGCGGTTGATACTTGGGCCGGTGAAGCAGCCGAGGCCCATCAGCATAAGGGAGTTCAAGTCGCTTATCGAACATATAAGCAAACGCGGGCAGATTACGCCGGACGAGAACCGGCTGTTAAGCGGGACTATTGAATTATCACATCTGAGAGTTCGCCATGTGATGTGTCCGCGTGTGGATATGGCTGGGTGCGACGTGACCGAGCCGGCGGAGAAGGCGCGGGAGCTGATGCTGAAGAACAGCCGAACGAAGCTGTGTGTGTATCGCGGTTCGATAGACAATATAATCGGGATTGTATATTTTCGGGAGCTGCTGCTGCGGGCGGGAGCGGGGCTGGATAAGCTTGTTCGCAGGGTGGATTACGTGCCGGAGCAGAAGACGGTCGAGTCGCTTTTAGAGTTTTTCCGGGAGTCACACACGGATATGGCGGTGGTTGTGGACGAGTACGGCGGCATAGCGGGCTCGGTTCGTTTAGAGGATATAGCGGAGGAGCTTGTCGGGCCGATAGAGGCGGGCGAGGCGGGCGCACGAATTGAATCGATAGGGCCTCTGAAATATCGATTGTCGGGAGACATTGCTATTCACGACTGGGCGGACGTTTTCGGGACAGACACTCTGCAGATGAAGGTCTCGACATTGGCGGGATTTGTGACGGCGGTTCTGGACAAGATACCCAGAGCCGGAGACACGGCGGTAATCAATAACGTCAGGTTCACGGTCGAGAGGGTGAAAAGGAACCGAATCAAGAGCATGATATTGACGCTCGAGGCGATAGGCGGGGATGGACGGTAGTATATTGTATATTTTATTGTTTTTAGTTTTTGTGATGCTTGGAGGTTTATTGTCGGGGGCCGAGACGGGTATGTTCCAGCTCAGCCGAGTCCGTCTTCGGCTCGGGATAGAAAAAA
>CAYMYK010000232.1:0-4502 GCA_964394625.1 uncultured Pirellulales bacterium | reverse complement strand
GACGAACTCGGCGCAGGCGGAACAACCACCGGTTCAACCTGGTCCTTCACCACCGCCGGACCGGGTCCGGACCCGACTCTCATTGGCTGGTGGAAATGTGATGAGGGCTCCGGCTCTACCGCAGCCGACTCCAGTGGCGCTGGTACCGATGGGGCCATCACCAACACTAACGGCGGACTCGGCTCGGGCGGCAACGTCTGGGTAAACGACATCGACAGAGGTATGGTCCTCAGCTTCGACGGTGACGACAGCGCAGGCGCTTATGTCAGCGCCGGCACCTTGCCTGCTATGACAACCGGCAACGACTTTACATGGGCGTTCTGGGCCAAGCAGGACTCCGGCGGAAGCGGCGGAAACGACGTCATCGTCGGAAACCGTTTTGGCGGAACCGGCTCCCCTCTGCAGTTCATCAAGTTCACGCCGACGAAGTTTGAATATTACAACGGCGGACTGCAGGGCGTCGATTACACCGACATCCCGGACGGCTCATGGATCCACCACGCGATTGTCAAGAATGGCTCGACACTAACCTACTATCGCGGCGGCTCAGACTCCGGGTCAAGTACCATCACCGCCGGCAACGATGCCAACCCGTTCTTCTTCGGCGGCGACTCCGCCGGCGAACGATGGCGAGGATACCTCAGTGACGTCCGTCTCTATGAGCGCACACTGTCACCATCTGAAGTTTCGGACCTCGCCGCTAACTAACCGACTACTGACCGAGCAACTCTGAAAAACCGGTATTGCCGAAATCAAGCCCGCGGGTTTTTCGCCCGCGGGCTTGAGCCGGCTTTTTGAAAACATTTGTGAAAGGAGGTGAAAATGACAACAGCATCTCTGCTTACTTATTCGTAGTACCAATCATTTAACCTGTGTCTCGTGTAAAGTTTAATAACGCAAATTATCGAAAGGATTATTTATGTGCACTAAATACAAAAAAGGCGGTATGAAGTTCGCTGCTGCGCTCTCGCTGACCTTCATAGTCTCGAGCATCGTCTTTGCAGCAACTATTACCGTCAATGAATCAACAGAGTACCAAACCATAGACGGTTTCGGTGCCTTCGGATTCAGGAATGTTAACTGGGCCAACCCGAGCGACTGGTGGAGCGACTCGTTTGGTGATATGATCATAGGCGACCTCGGCCTGACGATACACCGAAACGAATACTACCCGCCGGAGGGCGACCAGGACACTCAGTTTTCCGAGCAGGCGCCTTACTTCCAGTTACTGAGAGACAAGGCCGCCCAGCTCGGTGAGCCGCTCAAGATCATCATCACATACTGGACGCCCCCGTCGTATATGAAATCCAACGGCGGCCCCGATGGCGGATACTTGCTGCCGGAGTATTACGACGACTTCGGCAACTATACGGTTGATGCCCGCGACGACTTCGCAGGTATCGGCGTGGACGTCTATGCCTGGAGTCTCCAGAACGAGCCTCTCTTTGCCGAGCCATACAATTCCTGTGTTTACACCGCAGAGCAATACAGGGATATGTTCAAGATAGCCGCGCCAATCATTCACAATGCCTATCCAAATCTCAAACTCTTTGGCTCCGAGCATATGCTCTGGGGCATTACCAAGGACTGGGACTGGGATAACCTTGAGCCGGACCGCAAAATTAAGGACGATTCGCTCGCCAATTCCCATATGGGTATCTGGGCAATGCACGGATACTCCGACGGTGTTAGCCCGGACCCCGCTTCACAGGATGAGTGGGTCCTCGCAAGGCAGCGACTCGACATCGACAATACCGGCAGGCACTTCTGGATGACCGAAACCAGCGGCTTCAACGATAACTGGAGCGACAGCAGCGGCCCTTACACCCTGGGCACACAGATATTCAGCGGCCTGAAGTACGGGCATCTCTCCGCCTGGGTCTGGTGGCAGCTCAGCGAGCCGGGCGGCGGCAGCTATGCCCTTATGGACTATGGTACACCAAACAAAAAGTACTATGTGTCCAAACAGTTCTACAGGTACATTCGGCCCGATGCCGTTATGGTCGAGGCCGACACAGACCAATCTGGTGTCTATGCCGCGGCATTCACACATTCTGCAAATCAGACACTGACAATTGTGCTTATCAACGATTCGGGCTCGCAGAGGACGCTGGACATCAGCATCAGCGGTTCTCTCGTTCCGGACAACTTCGACGTGTACAGGACCACCTCGGGAGAGAACTGCGTAGATGCCGGCACCATCTCCAACTCGGGGCCGGTTACGGTGCCTAACAGCAGCATTACCACCCTCTACGGGGTCGGTGGAGTGCCGCAGCCGCCCGGACAGGCTTCTAATCCGACGCCGAGCAATGGCGCTACAAGTGTGAGCGTCGAAGCCGATATAAGCTGGTCGGCAGGCAGTGGTGCAACCAGTCACGACGTCTATTTCGGCCAGGATTCAACGCCCGACTCCGGCGAGTTCCAGGGCAACCAGACCGGAACCACATTCGACCCGGGCACGCTAACTGCCAGCACTACTTACTACTGGCGCATCGACGAAGTCAACGCCCAGGGTACAACCACCGGCAATGTCTGGAGCTTTACGACCGAAGCTGCGCCGCAGCCGCCGGGACAGGCTTCTAATCCTAATCCCGCTGATGCTGCAACCGGTGTCGGCATAAATGCCGACCTTAGCTGGTCTGCCGGCTCCGGTGCAACCAGCCACGACGTCTATTTCGGCACGCCGAGTTCACCGCCGTTTATCCAGAACCAGGCGGGCACCACTTACAACCCCGCCGCCCTGAGCAACGATACCACCTACTACTGGCAAATCGACGAGAAAAACGCCGTCGGCACTACCACCGGAACCACCTGGAGCTTCACTACCCAGCCGCTGCTTACCGAGTATCGTGTCGAAACCGGCGGCACCGAAGACTATATTGACGGCCAGGGAAATACCTGGGTCGCCGATGAAGGATACGTCGGTGGCGATACCGTTGACCGGGGAAGTATCGAAATCACAGGGACAACCGATGACAGAATCTATCAAACCGAACGTTACGGTATGTCCGCATATCAATTCAATGTCGCAAACAACGATTATACGGTGAAACTGCACTTTGCCGAAACTTACTTTGACAGTGCCGGCTCCCGGATATTTAGCATTAACGTCGAAGGCACGCAGTATAACGACCTGGATATCTGGGTCGAGGCCGGCGGCCAAAACGCCGCGCTCGTCAAAACCTTCGATGTCACCGTGTCTGACGGTGTGCTCGACATCACCTTCTCGGCAAGCGTCAACAACGCTCTTGTCAACGGTATCGAGTTTGCTGCTGCCGGGCCGCCTGTACCTCCCGACCCGGCCACAAATCCGAGTCCCGCCGATGGTGCAACCGGCCAGAGCGTCAATGCCGACCTGAGCTTCTCCGCCGGCTCCGGCGCGACCAGCCACGACGTCTATTTCGGCCAGGATTCGACCCCCGACTCCGGCGAATTCCAGGGCAACCAGACCGGAACCACTTATGACCCCGGCACCTTGGCCAACAGCACCACCTATTACTGGCGTATCGATGAGTTGAATGCCGGAGGCACTACCACAGGCACAGTCTGGAGCTTCACTACCGAAGCGGTACCGCCGCCCGGACAGGCGAGCAATCCGAACCCGTCCAACGGCGCGACCTCTATAAGCATCAATGCCGACCTCGGCTGGACAGCCGGCTCCGGAGCAACATCACATGATGTCTATTTCGGCACCGATTCCACTCCCGATTCAGGCGAGCTCCAGGGCAACCAGGCCGGAACTACATTCGACCCGGGTACTCTCGCCTACAGCACAACCTATTACTGGAGAATCGACGAAGTAGGCCCTGGTGGTACCACCACCGGAACCGTCTGGAGCTTCACTACGATGCCCGGAACGGGCACAGGGACCGGCCTGCAGGGCGACTACTATGACAACATCGATTTCACAGCGTTTGTGTTGAGTCGAGTTGACCCTACTGTCAACTTTAACTGGGGCAGCGGCTCACCTGACCCATCCATCGGAGTCGATCAGTTCTCCGTAAGATGGACAGGATTTGTCGAGCCACTCTACTCAGAGACCTACACCTTCTACACCAACAGCGACGACGGGGTACGCCTCTGGGTCAACAGCCAGGCCGTCATCGACAACTGGACCGACCATGCACCGACCGAGAACAGCGGAACCATCGCCCTTACCGCCGGCATTCAGTATGACATCCAGATGGACTTCTACGAGAACGGCGGCGGCGCGGTTGCCGAACTGCGCTGGTCAAGTGCAAACCAGACCAAAGAGATAATTCCGCAGACCCAGCTCTATGAGCCAACTGCACCACCGCCGCCTGGTCAGGCGAGCAATCCTTCACCTGCTAATGGTGCCACGAATCAGAGTGTAAATGCCGATATTAGCTGGACTCCGGGAACGGGCGCAACCAGTCACGATGTCTATCTTGGTACGACCAGCCCAGGTGCATTCCAGGGCAACCAGGCAGGGACAACCTTCGACCCCGGCACGCTCGCATACAGCACTACGTACTACTGGC
>CAYMYK010000231.1:0-4564 GCA_964394625.1 uncultured Pirellulales bacterium | reverse complement strand
AAACTGCCCGTTATCTGCCCGCGAGTGTATATCCGCGAATTTATCGTCGGTGCCGATATCGCAATCCCGTCGAGAATTATACACAGGGGCCTGTCGATATTCTTGCCCGTCACGTTCGCAAAAAGCACCCCGCCCCGCTCGTCAAGAGTAAAGTTAATCGCTCGACGACCGTACTGGTCCTGACCCGGAGATGACCGCTCGAGCTTCCATTCCTTCTCGCCGCCGTGAAGAACGCTCTCGTCCTGCCTGTTGCTCGCCAGAACATAGTACTTGTCCCCGAACGGCGCCACTATTGCAGGCCGGCCCTCTTTGTCCGACATCCTGCTGTGTACCGTTCCGTCGACGCCCTTGCCGACCCATTCGTCGAGCTTTTCCACCTCGCACCACACGTACTTGTTGTCCGAAGCGTACCTCGGCCCCTTCTCCCTTAGCGTCTCGACATATACCCCCATCTGGTCCGAATCCACTTCCGGATGACCCAGTGTCGGCAGAATCCGAAATTCGAGTATCCCTGCTCCCTTTAGCATCCGCTGGATGTCTCCAGGGTCGTCTAATCGGCCTCTGAACGGGTAATACTCGTCGTAGGCCGCAACCACTGCCTTGATTTTCTCAGCCGCCTCAGGAAACTGCTCGGTCAAATCTTCGATTGCTCGGTTGCGCTTCGAGGAGCCGGACGAGTCCGTCTCCATAACCATTTTTATTTGGTCTTCCGACAGATTCAGCCGGTTAAGTGCCGCCCTTGCCTGCTTGTACTCGATATTTTTTCCCGTCTCCGGGTCCGTCAGCTCGTCAACCACCTTCGCCCATTCGGCGTACATCTTCGTATATCTCGTCAAAAGGTCGAGGTTGTTCTCCGAGCCGAGAAACTCGACGAGTTTCGCCTTGAGCTGCTCGTCGTTGAGCTTCATCCATTCGCCGAGATGAGTTTTGATTTGTTCAAGGTCGAGCCCCGCCAACTTGATTAGGTTCTCGGGTGTTTGAAGCTTCGACTTCAGCTCGTCTCTGGTTTTCTGAAGCTGCTGCCTGGCGTCGTAGGCGTTTGCGAGGTTGTTCAGGATTTGGGCCCTGTCGTTTGAGTCGCGTGCGATTGTCTTGAAATAGTCGGCGCGTTCATCCGCCGGCCTCGACAGCTCCCGCATTATGACGGCCGGGTTCACGTTCTCGGCCAGAAGCGCATTAAGGACCTCTTCGTACTGTGCCCGCTTTGCGCGTGCCTCGGCGCTTGCCAGAGGCATCTGTATCTCGAATCGAGTATTACCCTGCGGACGCCATATAAGGTTCTGGATATTGGCCGGGTCTATACGTCTGCGAAGCACGGTTATCATCTTCTGCGATAGGCCGTGCTTCTCCTGCGAGGTCAGACCCTGTGCGTTTATCTCGTATATTAAGCTCGTGCCGCCGCCGAGATCCATCCCCGGCTTGAGCTTCTTGTTCGGCGGATAAAGAGTCAAGCCCGCAAGCGCCACAACGACGACAATCAGGATGATTTTCCAAATCAGATTCTTGTCCATATTTGTTCCCTGTTAAGTTATCCTTAAAAAGCCCTCCCGCCTGCTTTCTGCTAACCCTCGGATGACAGGTTCTTGCCTATCGCCGAGGAAGCCACCTTCATTTTCGTGTTGTTCGACTCGTCTATCTTCAGAGTAATCTCGTCGCCTTTGATATCCACTACCGTCCCTATAATCCCGCCGATTGTTCGTACACGGTCGTTCTTGTTCAGCGACTGAACCATCTTCTGATGCTGCTGTTTCTGCTTTCTCGGCCCGCGAAACAGCATAAAATAGAACAGAACGAACATCAGAACGAGAAACATCAGCGTTCCGTAGCTTCCAAACGGCCCCCCAGGAGGGGCTTTGGCTGCGCCGGCGTTCGGTTCCGCGGGCACCGTCGTAACGGCCTGGCTCTCGGTCGATACCGGTTCCGAGCTAATTTCCGCCGGCCCTGTCGTCTGCGCCTGCGCCAATATCCAGATATTTTCCATTTCTCTTTTTCCTTAAAGTTATTTAGCGTTTCTGCTGGAATAAGCCGCCAATCCTATCCCATAGCGCCAAAACAATCAACAACCATTTTTGTATTATTTCGCAGGGCTGTCCGGGAGACGGCTGGCGTGGAATTGCCCCCCCCCAGGTTCAGCGATTGGTTGGGTGGTTTCCGTTTAAAATCCGGCTCCGGCCGGTATAACGTTCGGCCCCTTGCGTACGTGATTGCCTGGCCGGATTACTTCAAGCAATGTACGCCCGTCTTTTTGAATGGAATTGCCTCGAACGCGAGCTTACAGTCCGGCCAGCCCTCAACTGCCGTTTGGAAATTAGCCGCCGCACACGCATAATCACGAAGAAGATGACACATCCTGCCGGAAAAATAATACGCCACAGGCATATCCGGCGAATCCTCATCAAAAAACTGTATTATCCGCCCATATACCCTCTTCGCCCCCCGAAAGTTTTCATCCGCCCGCCCCACATCACGGGCCTGCCGCAGCCGCATCGCCGTCATGTAATACTCCTTGGCGATTCTGCAAAGACACGGGCTGGCGTGCGGATTACTGTTTAAATATTTCTCATATTAGCTTAGTCCGCAGGATGCCTTACGGTATTATGGCCTTTCTACATGTATTTTTGGTCAGTTTGAGTAATCCATCATCTATACAGAGCATGGCTGTCCATAGTTTTCAGTTTTTAATCAAAAGCGACAACCTTGGCCTTAATAGTAAGTTCTTTAATACTGCCCTCGCTGCCCTCTTCAAATACACTGATTATTTTGTTGTTTACTCGCAGGACACTAAAGCCTGGAGTACCAACCATGCCTTTGTATTCAGCATAACCAGTTCTGCGACCTTTTTCATTGAAAGAATAAAACTCCAGACTTTCTAATGGTGTTACCGCCACAACGACAAAGCCTCCGGTACCGCTCGATACCACATCAAAGCGCGACAGCGGTTTATTCTTGGCAAGTATCTCTTTCTCCCATAAAAGAGCCAGTTCCGGACTGTAACATCTTGCCCACAATTTTGTAACACTGCCCTTCTCTTCTTGATTGTAAAATACCATCGCTATACTGCCCTTCCTGAGACTGCATACCTTCGGAAACAACAATCCAAGCGATGGCAATTTTCCCAGAAAACGATCCTCGTAGACCATTTGGCCGTTGGCATCGTATATCAACATGAGATTTTCCACAGAGGATTCATTAGGTTCTTCAGTGGACATCTTGACCGATAATCCGACTACGGCTAAGTCACTTTTTTCACCAGACCCTATTTGATCACCCCCCGTCAGCATTGCTGATTTCCCGTAATCCAGTATATCTTCTTGAACTGTTTTTCCTTCACAGTCGAGCCGCAAATACAATCCATCACCTCTTTTGCCGCCAATCAAAATAAACTCGTCCTGAATTGGTATTACCTCCTTTATGCTAAAAGCATCCATTCGTTTATAGGTCACTACGTTCGGCTCCTCCACATTCTCTGTAGAAATCACAGCAATAGACCGTCCTCCACTTCGCTCACCCAATACCCCCACCGTTAAGAGATTACCAAGACGGTCACTGGCCATGGCACAGCCCGGTCCGACAGCCAGCGCATTCGTCTGAATTGCGTTCCCGTCAGCATCTTTCAATAGTGCCTTCTGTGTTACATCGCCGGTGGTCCCTATCTCCCACAATACACTATCGCCCCATTTATTAAGGAACGAACCTTTCGGCCCTGTCTTTGTTATCACGAATATGCCGTTGCCATCTTTGTTCGCGCAGCAGGCAAGGGGCGAAGAATTCGTATTCGCATCATAAATCAGGTCTGTCTCCCATAAGATTCCGGCATTCACTCTGCCTGGAGCCAATGCACAAAACAGTACGGTTAGTATTGCCGCCGACTTTCGGAAATGCCCCACAACAAATCTCCTATCCCTAAAATAAGCATCAAAGATTATTAACAATCGCAACACGCACATGCCGCTACCTGGGCAGCTTCGTAAGCTCCTTGTCCCCATGAGTCAATAGTGCCATAATATGCATAAGCAGCTTCAGAGCATGGATATGCACAACTGCTTTCTATACATACATCTAACATCATATCCAACAAATCATCATCACATGTCCCCTTATTCCTACCACACGTCCCGTAACATTCATCATGTGCATTACAAGCGTCAAGAAAACTCGTATCTTCACAACCAGTTGGATTATCTGGAACCGCTGGCCCACCTTCCGGACCACATCCGTTCACGTGCTCTGATGGCACCCAATCCGGATCGGGTACTCTTGAACATGCCTGCAATTCATCATAGTTGGCAGCTTTACGAAGACATGGCTCACAACTTCCATCAACACAGCGTTCGCACTCCCAGTCATTACAACACGAACGCTCGCAGCAGGTACCGTTACAGCAGGTTTTGGTTGGGTCGCCGCCGCAAACTTCGCAGTTGCCATTGCCGTCGCACACCTGGCACAAGTCGGGGTTACATCTGTCTATGCAATAGCCCGCACCGTCACATATCATACACCAATCGGCATAGTAATATGTACATCTATCCTCGCACACGCCGTCCACACATCTCTCGCACTCATC
>CAYMYK010000230.1:0-4583 GCA_964394625.1 uncultured Pirellulales bacterium | reverse complement strand
GGCTGGATTGAGCTGCTTTCTTCCTGCACGGGCCATTGGAGGATGAATGACAACGTGGCCAGTCCGATGGTTGTAGATGATTCGGGTAACGGCAATGACGGAACCGCACAGCAGAACACGGATATACTGCATACTACAGGCAAGATAGATGGAGCGTTGACCTTCAACGGGACTTCCGATTATGTAGATGTAGGCGATGTTGTAGGCACGGGGGCATATACGAAAGTTGCCTGGGTCAAAAGAGCTGCGGGGGACTCCTACAATAATATAGTTTCCTCCGGAGACGCCTGGTCTCACGCTATTTATGCTCCGTACACTCAGTCTTTCAGGCTTTCAGCAGGTCATGAAAATCCTTTCACTGCAGTTCAGGATTCCGAGCCGCTGGAGGTAGATGTTTGGTATCAGGTTGCAGTTACCTTCGACCCCAATGTTAGTTCGGGCAGGATGGTTTTGTACAAGGATGGTGCTCAGGTGGATGACGCCAATATCCCGACTCAGATTGCCAGCACAAGCACTTACATTGGAAGATTTGTTTCCGGCTATGAGATGAATGGTGCGATTGACAACGTGATGATATTCAACAGAGCACTGACTGCTGAAGAAATAGAAGCCTTGTATAACGAGGGAAATGGAACAGAAACCCTTTCCAGCGACTCTCATCAGGCGCACTATGTAGCCAATGGCTGGAGTTTTGATGTTGCCGAAGACCTTGAAGCCAAGGTTGACTTTCATCACAGCGATGTCAGTATGGCAGATGGCTGGGTCGGAATGAGTGTCGGAGACGATGTCAATTATGTTTCGATATCAGCCGGAGCCGACAGCAATGGTTCGTACTTCTACTACGAGGCGGTTGTTGACGGCAATCTGGTATCCGAGCTGGAGGCCAGAATTGTTGATGACGGGACGCTGTATATATCGTACGATGCCACCTCGAGAGAGTTTTACCTGAGTCACACAGGCTTCGGCAGCGAAAATGCCTACGTCTGGCAGACATCCAACCCGTTGCAAGGTCAATGGGCATTGCCGGTTGATGTGTCTATCGGCGGTGGTTCTTCCGGTGCCGCTCTCAGCCCAGGCGAAGCCTATCTCGACAACTTTGAGATGGCCAAAGCAACACTTCTTGGCTGGCCGCCGGCAACGGACATTGATGGTAATGGTTTCATTGAGTTGTACGACCTTGTGATAATGTGTGAAAATTGGCTTGATACCGGCGCTGGCGATATCGATAATGATGGGGATGTGGACTTCATCGATTTCGCCGAGTTTGGCCTGGCCTGGTAGGTTTTTAACAGAAGGATTGAACAGCAAAACGGCCTGTGCGGAGATACTCGTGTGCAGGCCATTTTGTTCTCATGGCATTTTTCACTAACGGTTATGCAAAAAAGCAGAGATTTATCATTCGATGCATTCAGGGGACTTGCAATAATCGCTGTCGTCGCAATTCATGCAATCTACCTTGGCGGCTCTCCTCACAAGCTTGGATTTCTTCATTATCGTCAATTATTAAATTTTGCCATTCCAGCATTTTTTTTCATGTCGGGATACTGGTCTTCAAAGAACCCAATTAAATCATTAGGGGACTATAAAACTTTTCTGATGAGAAGACTCTCGCGAATTCTTGTCCCATATTTATTTTGGTCGTCTATTTTGCTTGGATATTCGGTTATCAAAACAGGCGATATTAACGGATATAAAATAATATTCAGACTCTTAACAGGGGGGGCATGCATGGGCTATTACTTTGTCATACCGCTTGCTCAACTTTATATTATGACTCCCCTTTTACAGTATATTAATCGCAAGTTGTATGGATATGGATTGATATTAGTTCTCATATTCAATATAGCAAGTTTATTAGTTTTGTACCTTTCGAGATTGTTCAACGTTATCTGGCACCTTCCAATCGCATTACCCTTTTATTCTTGGATTATTTACTACGAAATCGGTTTATTTGTGGGAGACCGCTATAAGGAGGTACTTACCACCAAAAGAATGCGTCTTTGTATTTTGTCTGCTATATTAGTTTCCTGGCTGATTTCAGTGCTGGAAGCGGCAATTATACTGTTAAAATACGACAACCCGAATTTTGCAACTTCCGCCGCAAAATACTCTTGCTTTTTATATTCTGTCTGTGTGATTTTTGGGTTTCTTTTCGGAAGAGAGTGTTTTAGACATTTACCAAGACTATTAAGCACAATCGGCTGTTATTCCTTCGGGATATACCTTATACATGTAATTATTCTCGGCCAGGTTGTTAATATCTTTCAAAAATTCAATGTAATCCATTCATTTCAGCCGTTGTACCAACTTATGCTTGTTGTGGTTACAATATCGATCTGTCTTGCTCTGATTAGTACTACCCGAAAGTTGCTTCCGGAACCTGTTTGCAGTAAAATCTTGGGTTTCTAAGGTTGTGGTGGGCATTTAAGGTGTGTTTTTCGGGCTGTGAGTTTGAGGAGATGTGATGATAGCGGCGGTTTCCAAGCGAAAGCGGGTACCGAAGTTAATCCTGTCAGTTGTGGTGGTCCTGGTTTTTTCGGCCCCGCTCCCGGCCGCGGATGCTATAAAAATAATGCCTTTAGGCGATTCTATAACGAGGGGCTGGTACGGTTCTATATACTACTGGGGTTATCGAGAACCTTTATACGTTAATCTCACAAACGGCGGTTATGACTTTGATTTTGTCGGAAGTCAGGCTCTTGGTAGTTTCCCAGACCCGGACCATGAGGGACATGACGGATGGGGCGCCGACCAGATTCTTGCGAATTTATCGACTTACCTGAGTGCGCATACGCCTGATATCATTCTACTTCATATTGGAACTAACGACATCACGTATGGAAATCAAGATGTTAATGAAGTTAATGATATTTTGGCTACTATCGACGACTATAGTGAAAGTGCCACTGTTATTTTGGCTCTTATAATCAACAGAAGAATCGATAGCCCTCCGATAACACGGTCCCAGACAACACAGTTTAACATGGATGTTAATGATATGGCTCTGAATCGTATTGCCAACGGGGATGATATTATTATCGTGGATATGGAGAGTGCATTGGACTACAACATTGATGTTGATATGGCCGATCGCATGCATCCTAACGATGACGGCTACGCAAAGATGGCAGAGGTTTGGTATAGCGCTTTGGTCGATTGCTTGGTGGCCCAAAGAAGACTGACGGTCTCATCAACATCCGGCGGCGACGTAACGGATCCAGGTGAAGGGTCATTCGATTACGACCACAACACCGATGTGAATCTGGTAGCGACTGCTGATTTGGTCTACTACTTCGTCAACTGGACGGGTACAGCCGCAGATGCGGGCAGGGTGGCCGGTCCTAACTCAACTACGACGGTGGTAACAATGGATGCTGATTACACCGTGGTAGCTAACTTTGCCATCAACCAGAGCGCCATCTTCGGCTGCATTACCGAACCTGATGCCAACGTACCTGTCGAAGGTGTGTTTATAGACGCGAACAATGGTGGCGGTTCAGACACAACCGACGCCAATGGTTACTACCAATTAACGGTAGATTACGGGTGGTCAGGTACGGTTGACCCAAATAAGACAGGTTATACGTTCGAGCCGAACGGTATAGAGTACAATAATGTTACCACCGACCAGAACGATAACTACACCGCGATACTGGATACTTTCATCATCTCCGGCTACGCTGTTGATTCTGAAATGTTGGCACCGCTCGAGGATGTATTAGTATCACCGGATAATGATGGAGGTTCGTATACAAGTAAATATTACGGCGGTGGCCATGATACAACTGATGTTAACGGATATTACGAGGTGCTGATCGACTACAACTGGTCTGGCAATACTATGCCTTCCAAATACACTTACGCTTTTGAGCCGGACAGTATAACCTATGCTAATGTTACTGAAGACGAGGCAGAGGAGGATTATGTCGGCACGCTGTTGACATATACAATTGCAGGCTACATTAAAAATTCTTGTGAGGTGCCAATAGAAGGGGTACTGGTAGATGCGAACAATGGCGGCACCTCAAACATAACCGATGCCAACGGCTACTACGAGGTCTGGATCGACTCCAACTGGTCCGGTACTGTAACGCCCAGTAAAGCTCATTACACTTTCGACCCAAGCAACAGAGCATACACCGATGTTCTCGAAGACAAGATGGGTCAGGATTATGAAGCAAACAATATTTATGACCTCGACTGTGACGGCTCTGTTGACCTCAGTGACCTTAAAGTGATGTGCGGGAACTGGCTCGGCAGCGGCCCGGGCGATTTCGACAATGATGGGACTGTGGCCCTGGACGATTTTGCTGAATTTGGTGCTGTCTGGCAGCTTCGCTAAAGGATACGAGAACAACTACTGAGCGAGGATTAACCGGCCTGTCGGGGGTTTCCCACAGGCCGGTTTTCTTCTATAGTGAAACCGTCACTGGATATTTGCGCCATTTGCGAAGGTTTCGCCAAAATTTTGGTTGAAAAATGTGAAGTTTCAAGGATACTGTGTTTGTTAGATGGTTTACAGTTGGGGTGATTAGCTCAGCCGGTAGAGCAGCTGACTCTTAATCAGCCGGTCGCAGGTTCGA
>CAYMYK010000229.1:0-4646 GCA_964394625.1 uncultured Pirellulales bacterium | reverse complement strand
GGAGAAAGTATTACTATTTCAAATGATGCTGCTGGTGAAGTGTTAGCCTGCGAAACTGCAAATACTGCTGTTGTAGTTTGTGATGGAACAACTTGGAGAGGCTTAGTTGGATTACCATAAAATTAAAGATACTTTGCGGGGTGAAATTCCCCGCATATAAAATAAGGTTGCGACGAACCTTAATCGTTGCTTTTAAAGGAGGAATTTGAAATGCGATTATCTATGCGTGATAGATTTGTTTTGCTAAACATCCTTCCACCAGAGGGAGACATTGCTACGATAAAAATAGTACATAGATTAAGAATGGAATTAGCACCTACGGAGAAGGAATATAAAGATTACAATATTAAACAACTTGAAGGGCAAGTGACTTGGGATGACGTAATGGAAAAGAAACGAGGACCACAAGAAAAGAAGATTGGTCCTAAAGCATTTTCTATTATTGAGGCTGCTTTTGAAAAATTAAATAAAGAAAAGAAATTAACCGAAGGGCATTTGGAGACATATGAAAGATTTCATGGTGATGAAAAAGAAGATTCAGACGAATAATAAATAATAAATATGGGGGGCTTCGTGCCCCCCTCACTTTAAGAAGGTGAAATAGATGGCACTAACAGGTTTAACAAAAACCCAAATGATTGCTGTAATCGAGTCAGATATAATCGATAGAACAGATAAATCGACACTTGTGGGATATTCTCTTGATTGGGCTTTATCATATTTAGATAGAACGGCAGCAGCTCATGGATTTGCATTTTCTGATTTGAACGCCGAAGAAATAACTACAACTACGATTTCCTGCACTTTTGAAACTACTGATGTAGCAACAGATACTAATATCATAACTGTCTCTATAGACATACCTACGGGTACTAAAATTGTGTTTACTGCTGGTGATGATACAGGTGATGCTGTTCCTACTGGACTTACTGCTGGTACTGATTATTGGGCTATAAGAGGTAGTTCTACCACTATTACAGTAGCTTCTACTTATCTATTGGCTTGGCAGGGAACTGCAATATCGCTTACTGCTACTGGCACAGGCACTTCTACAATAACTGCTTATCGTGAAAGATTAGCAAAACCTGACGAGTGTAGATATATATATGATGTAAGATTAATTGATGGTTCTATGAGTAGAAAACTTATATCAATGCCAGCAAGGGCTACGGACTTATATACTCCATTTGGTGCACAAAATAGTGCAGGTAGACCTACTCACTATACAGAATGGAAAGATTATTTACAGCTTTCGAAAATACCTAATGCAACTTATGTGATTAAAATTAGATATTATAAATGGCAAACTGCCTTTGCTACGGCTGATTCTACAGCAGAAATTGAAAATATTGATGATATTATAATTAATGCTGCTGCTATGTATGTATGGAAAATATTAGGTGAACCTGAACAGGCAGCCATAATGGAACAAGCGGTTGAAGTGGCATTGGCTAAATGTGGTAAACTTGAAAAGTTAAAACCTGATTTAGTGCTTAAACCTAATATGGGAACATATGCTCGTGCTAATAGTGATACAATCGATGACCCATTTGTAATGAGTCAGGGGTAATAATTATGACCCATACATATCAATCTATCACAGTAGCAGATAATACTTATACTCCTGTTTCAGATGTTACACCTTCTGGAACAGTAGAAGAAAAATTTACTTGGGCTAATATCGTTCCAAATCAAGATACTTGGTTGGAACTTTCTATTAATGGTGGTAAAATACATTGGGTTGACTGGTGGTATGGTATTGCATTTATAGATGATTATACTTCATTAACTACACCATCTAAGACTTATTCAAGCGTGACAAAAAGTGACAGAACATATTCTTCAGTAACAACTCCAGCAGCAACCTATAAAGGGGTGACAGTTTAATGACTACAACTACCAATCTCGGTCTTGAAAAACCTACCGCTACAAGTACAAATCTTATTCGTGAGGACTTCAACAATAATTCTGATATTATAGACGGAAGATTTTCTGCAACCTACCTTGCTGTTCAAGATAAATCAAGTGTAACTATCACTGGTGGAAGCATTACAGGCATCACTGATTTGGCAGTTGCAGATGGTGGGACTGGTTCATCTACAGCAGCTAATGCAAGGACTGCATTAGGTCTTGCCATTGGTACGAATGTTCAGGCATATGACGCACAGCTTACTGACATAGCTACACTTGCTGTTACTGACGGCAATATCATAGTTGGTGATGGTTCTAATTGGGTAGCCGAAAGCGGGGCGACTGCAAGAACATCTTTAGGTGCTGCTTCAAGGGCGTTAGATAATATAGCAAGTTGTGCAATCAATACCTCATTATTACTCGGTAGTTCAGATGGCGGTGCATTGGGTTCGGCTACTAAAATGTGGTCTGACTTATTTCTGGCTTCCGAAGCTGTAATCAATTTCAATAATGGTAATGTAACACTAACTCACGCTGCTAAT
Source organism: uncultured Pirellulales bacterium (assembly GCA_964394625.1). Taxonomy (GTDB): domain Bacteria; phylum Planctomycetota; class Phycisphaerae; order Sedimentisphaerales; family Anaerobacaceae; genus JAUVYV01. The sequence goes on along the minus strand of CAYMYK010000229.1, from coordinate 2,193 downwards.
AAGCTAACTATAGATGGCGGTGATACCCATATAGCCGATGGTAACGGATTGGTTATAGGGCATACTGCACAGATTCAAGTTGGTAATAAATCAGAACTTCAGATACTTGGAACGGCTGCCGCAGATGCCAGCATGATTATAGGGAAGTGGACAACCACGCTTTTATCTTCACCCGATATACGATTTATGAAAAGTGCTAATGCTACATTGGGAGTTAATACGATTGTTTTAGATAACGCACATATCGGAGAAATCGAGTGGTATCCCGCAGATGGCACAGACTATGATACTTTAGCTGCATTGTTTGCTGCCGAAGTTGATGACGACTCTCCTGCTAGTGGTGATATTGGTATGGCATTTGTGTGGGAAAATATGCCTGGTGGTGGAGCTGCTTTAAGGGAAACAATGCGAGTATCAGCTTTAGGTGATTTAACTTTAGCTGTTGGTGACTTAGGAGTAACTGGAACAAGAGTTAAGAAGGGCTGGTTCACTAATTTAGAAAGTACTAACGACATTACTATAAATGGAACAGCTTTGGCTACGATATACTCACCTATAGCTGGAAGTGGTAGTATAGTAACAATAGGAACAGTGACCAGTGGAACTTTATCTACTGGTGCAGTTTTAGCTGATGTGACGATGACACTGGGTTCCGATGCTGACGGTGATATATATTATAGAAGTAGTAATAAACTTACAAGACTTGCTAAGGGAACAGAAAATTATGTTCTGTCAATGGGAGCCTCATATCCAGAGTGGGTTGAAAATGCTGCTGGTGGTTATACTAATCTTACTTCCTTTGTAGACCAAACAGCTTGGAGAGTATTTTACTCCGATACCGCTGGTGATGTAACAGAACTTGCTTTAGGTGCAGATGGAACATATCTAATGTCTAATGGTGCAGAAGTTGCACCAACCTTTGAAACTCCTGCTGGTGATGTTTCTGTATCTGGAACACCTGAAGATAGTCAAGTTGCAGTATGGACAGATGCGTCAACTATCGAAGGTGCTGCAAGTTTAACTTATGATGGGTCTAATTTGCAATTAACAGGGGATATAGGTTCTACTGGAACACGAATAACAAAAGGTTGGTTTGCTAATTTAGAAACTACAGGAGATTTAACGGTAAACGGGACTGCTTTAGCTTCAACTTATATGCCAATTTTTACAGGAACAGATACTCATGTTATGTTTTTTGATGGTGCAAATTCACCAGCAGGCGAAGCAGGCTTTACCTACGTTAAAGGAACAGATACTTTAAATGTTGTTAATATTGCCTGTACTTCTGTAACAGGTGCATTAACAGGTAATGCTGATACGGTGACAGGCTTTGACCCTGCAAGTGGAAGTTTAACTTTAGCTGGTGCAGATGCGGTAACTATAACAACTACTGGTGAAACAAACTCTACATTACCATTAGGTACAAAGACTTTAGTGGCTACAGATGTTGCAACTTTATCCTCATTAACTTCTATCGGTACAATAGGTACTGGAACTTGGGAAGCTACTGATATTGGATTAGCACATGGTGGTACAGGTGTATCTACGGGTGCTATGGTAAACTTTACATCTATATTAAACGCTGCCTTATATGTTGGTAGAGATGCAGATAATACCATAGATTTTGCAACCGATAATGTAATTATATTTCAAACAAGTGGTGCGGAAGCAGCAAGATTTGGTTCTACTGGTGAACTTGATATGGGCAATAATTCTGTTGGGTTTACACAACAAACAGTATCTTATAATTCAGCAACGACAACAGTGGATTGGAAATTAGGAAATAAAGCAACAATGACTTTTGGAGCAGGGAATATTACAACATTTGCTTTTACTAATCCAACCAATCCTTGCAATGTATTATTAAAGATAATCCAAGATGGGACTGGCTCAAGGGTAGTCACTGGTTGGGATGCAGATATTCTGTGGGCAGGTGGTTCTGCACCAACTTTAACTACAGATGCTGATGCAGTTGATGTAATTTCTGCATACTGGGATGGGACAAAATACTATGCTGTGGCATCTCTTGATTTCTCATAAAGGAGTAATATGGCTGACTTATTCGGAACATATGACAAAAGAATAAAACTAACGATAGACAATACAAAAATAGATAGTGACCTAACGTGGTTTCCTGTAACTGTATTTTTCACTTCTACGCAAGGGGAAGAAATCTTTAGCGAATTTGATGCT
>CAYMYK010000228.1:0-4646 GCA_964394625.1 uncultured Pirellulales bacterium | reverse complement strand
TTTGATTGTCGGATACCGGAATACCTGCTGCGGTAGTTAGTTTTTTTTCAGTCATCGTTCTTCTCCTTATTTTATTTATTAACGAGAATAACTATGTCACCTTTATTTCATCTAAAATCCAAGACTCTTTTTCTTTCTGATTTCTTCTTATTCTCCTGCTTTTACTACAAACCTTATTGACCCTGTCTTTTGTAAGATTTACGGCAGAAGAGATGGCGTGGGTCGAGCGGAAATTATGTTCTGTCTCAGCCGCTGATTTCCTCAGAAAAAGTATAATTTTATTTTCGTCCATTCGCCTTCGTATGGTGCTTATTACCCAGAGCAATAATGCTACAACGAGTGTTGCGAGAACACTTTGGACAATGCCATTACTAATAAAATCTCTCATAATCCTGTGTATATAGTATAATAAGATACATCGCTTTTTGTCATTATTTTTAGTTGAGTTACTCTTGTTTTATAACATCCAAAAGGCCCTTGATGTTAGTGCCCGAAAGCATCGGCAGAACTACTTCGCCCTCTTTTTTTAAGGGCAGCTTTATCAGCCCTAAAGCTGGTGTATCCACAGAGAGACCCAAGTCCGCCTTATAAGGAATCTTTGAGCCAGGCCTTATACCCTTCAAAGCTCTTAACATATCCAAATAGTTAATGTTGGCTGGCAGCGAGACTGTTTTTTTACTTTTCGCTGGCACTGTGGTTTGTAACTCAGCACTGCCGGTGAGGAATGGCTCAGCGCCGCTTGAGAGACCATAATCCAGATTCATCAGCGGTAAAGCCACTGGATACGGATTATCCACCTCGACATCGAACAGCAGAGTGGCTGAATCCAGCTTGACGTTCTCAAACTTCAGGCCGGTCATCCGTGCAGTAGGTTTGTTAAGGCTCAGGGCATGCTGCATTGTTTCGCATCCTGTGAAAAAAACAGAAACTAACGCCGTCGTCCAAACGATTGTTCTTTTCGTACTCATAATTTCACCTCTTTTTTAAGAATAAGATTTTAACATATCCGGCCCTGCTAATTTCAAGCCGACAAATCTGCGCGTTCTGGCTAAGCAGCGATACACCTCCGCTGGCGTGATTTGTAATTATACCCTTTTGGTCAAAAACCACAACATTTAATTCTCACTAACAAAAATCAGCATAAACTTGTGCCCGCGAAGGCGGGTATCCGCGTTTAAAGCAGTTAATTCAAAGCCAACTCTCTCGCATTTATCCCCGAGGAGCTGCCGCCGCCCTGCAGACACAAACACAAAAATTTACTGCGCTTTGCGGCCTTTTGCCCATATAATACCCGCCGATATGAAACTCACCGCAGGAAACAAATAGTGAACTTCGCACAAACGCACCAATCTGATATCACCGCTTTCAAGAAGGCGCTGCTCATCGCGCTGGCGATTGTGGGGCTATACCTGCTCATCAGCACCCGGACGACGCTCTGGGACCGTGACGAGCCGCGTTTTGCAAGGGCGGTGGTCGAGATGGTCGAGTCCGGCAGCTACCTCGTCCCTACGCTCAACGGCCGGCTCTGGGCCGACAAGCCCATCCTCTTTTACTGGCTGTTGTCTCTGCCGGTACGGCTGTTCGGCCCGACCGAGCTGGCCCTGCGCCTTTTCGCCGCTATCGGCACCGCATCGACCTGCCTGCTGACCTTTTTCATCGCAAGGCGGCTCTGGGACTCCCGGGCGGGGCTGTGGGCAATGGTCATACTCGCAACTACTTTGATGATGTTCGCAACAGGCACCATTGCAACCATCGACGCCGTCCTGCTGCCGCTGCTCACGTCAATAATGCTCATTTTCACGCTCGTGATGACGGGGGGCCGATGCCGACTTTACCACGTAATCGTTATGGGCATCGCGCTCGGCCTAGCGATGTTAGCCAAAGGCCCGGTGGCGGTACTGCCCATTTTCGCAATGGTCACCACTGGCTGGCTCGGTCGAAAGACCCTGCCCCGGCCAGGGCGATGGCTGTGGCAGCTCGCAATTGCCCTGCTGCTCGGTGCAGTGATTTTCGGTGCGTGGGCGATTCCCGCCGACAGGGCAACCAACGGCGAATTCCTGCGCATATTCTTTGGCCGTCACGTCCTCGGCAGGGCGCTGAAGCCGATGGAACATCACGGCGGCCGCTTCCTGCTCTACCTGCCATATTATTTGCCCATCATCATCTGCGGTTTCTTCCCCTGGGTCCTTCATCTGCCCGGGGCCTTTTCGGCGTTACTCGCCGGCCGATTGGGCGGGCCAAACTGCAGGTCGCTGCTAATTGGCTGGACGGTGCCGGCCGTCATCCTTATGACCTTAGCCGCCACCAAGCTTCCGCACTACATACTATTCATCTGGCCGGGGCTGGCCCTGGCGACCGCCGGCACAATCGTCGCCGCCGAGGACAACCGGCTTAGCGACCGCGACAGAAGATGGCTTCGAGGCGGCCTCTGGTTCTTTGGCCCGGTCGCCGCCGGCGGCTCACTGGCACTGATGGCGGGACCGTGGTTTTTGCCGGCGGGCCACCTGCAATGGCCCTGCCTTGCCGCCGGGCTTATTCTCGCCGTGATGGCCGTGCTCGCCATACGCTATCAGCTCGCCGACAGGCCCGTCCCGGCTGCCAAAGTGCTCATAGCCGGGATGCTCTGCTTCAACATTCCGTTTGTCTTTGGGGTGCTGCCCGCCGTCGAGCAGCTCAAAATATCGCCCCCTATCGCCGACGCCGTCAATGAAAAAACCCCCGAACAAACCCCCGTTGCAACATACGAATATGGCGAGCCGTCGCTGAATTTCTACGTTGGACGGAAAATCGAGTCCCTGCGCAGCGAACTGGCGGTCGTGCAATGGGCCGAGCAGGCAAAACCGGGTGTTTTGATAATACCGAAAGACGTACTCGATAATATCGAGCAGCGTTACGAGTCGCTGCCCTTAGAGCAAATCGCGTCGAAAAAAGGGCTTAATCTGTCGAAAGGAAATCCGCTCGAGGTACTGGCCCTGATTCGCAAGACCAAAAAACAATGATTGAAGAAAAGTGTGAAACCCGAGCCCGCAGGGCCAAATTGATTTTAATGGCGGCTATTATAGTATTGCTTTTTGCCGCCGTGCTCGCCTGGTTTTTCATAGACGAACGTTTTTTCTCCTGGCTCAGTCGGCATCGGCCCGGGTGGAGTTCAGATTTTTGGCTGGAAGGGTTGAAGCTGCTGGGAAAGAACATATTGCCGATTTGGCTGCTGCTTATATGGGCGATTGTGAGCAAACGCTACAGGCCGGTTATGGTCGCCCTGCTGGCGACATTAATGGTTCTTGTAATGGTGGTGCCGCTGAAGGTCCTGACGCAGAGGCAGCGACCGGAGGATAACACTGCAATCCAGGCGATGAACAGCCGCGTTCCTGAAGCAGTGGACAAGCCCAGGTGGTCATTTCCATCCGGCGACACGGCCGGGGCATTTGCAATAGCCACGGCTCTGGCGCCTTTCCTCGCCTGGGGCTGGGTGACTGCGTTTTTTGCAGCCGGCGTCGGCGTCGCCCTTATGAGGGTGATTGACCTGGCTCATTATCCGTCCGACGTGCTCTCCGGGGCGGCGGTGGGCATCTTCTGCGGTTTGCTGGCACGGCAGCTCGCCAAGCGGTACTTTTCCAATGAATCTTCCAAATCCGACCGCCTCTTCCGCTTAGCCGTTATGTTCGCTGTGTTCCTTTTACCGGCCTCAATCGTCCTTTTCAGTGATTCCGGCTCCTCGTTACTTTTCTTCAAGACCTCCGGCGTGCTCATCGCAGGCGGTTACTTAGCCGGCAAGGCCCCAGCCCGGCTGAAGCTGCTGTCCAAACCCTGAAAGCTCGTCGCTCGAGCATCGAGCATCGAGTATCGAGTATCGATTTGTGCCGGCAACCCTTGCAACGGCATCATTTTTCGGCTATAAGGATACCTTACCAGAGGATACGTTTCACAAATAAGGATAGAATATGAGATATTCCCGAATGTTGCTCCCGACGGCCAGGCAGGTACCAGCCGAGGCCGAAATACCGAGCCATCGACTGATGATTCGTGCAGGCCTTATGCGAAAGCTCGCCTCCGGCACATACACTTACCTGCCGCTGGGATTTCGCTGCCTTCAAAAGGTAATCAACATCGTCCGCGACCAAATGAACAAAGCCGGCGCACAGGAAATACTAATGCCCTCCGTCCAGCCGATGGAGCTTTGGCAGCAGACCGGCCGCGACATCGATTACGGCCCCACTATGGCGCACTTCACCGACCGGCACGGCCGGGAAAACGTCCTCGCCCCGACCGCCGAAGAGGTCGTTACCTCGCTGGCAGCCAACGAAATCAGCTCGTACAAGCAGCTTCCATTCAACATTTATCAGATTAGCTTCAAGTTCCGCGACGAGTTCCGACCTCGCTTCGGCGTCCTCCGCAGCCGCGAGTTCATTATGAAAGACGCCTACAGCTTCCACGCCGACCCAAAATCCCTCGACGACGAATACCGGAATATGTACGAAACCTACAAACGCATCTTCGCTCGCTGTGGCCTGCCTTACCTCATCGTCGAGGCCGAGTCCGGCGAGATGGGCGGCTCCGGCTCACACCAGTTCACCGTCCCCTGCCCCTCGGGTGAAGACGTCATCGTCTATACCGAGGACGGCTCCTACGCCGCTAATCTCGAAAAG
>CAYMYK010000227.1:0-4649 GCA_964394625.1 uncultured Pirellulales bacterium | reverse complement strand
GACGACTTCGACTACGATACCTTCGACGATATGAACGACTTCTGGAAAATCAATGATATCTACCTGGACTATACCCTGCCCTGCTCCACAATGGGCGGCGGCGCCTGGATAGAGCTCGACCACGGCAAGATGAGCTATTCTTACGACAACAACGACATTTACGACCAGGGTTTTTGGGGTCTGGATTACTTCTCGGAGGTCCGCTACGAGTTCCCAGCCCCTGTTGACCTCACCGATGGTGAGACACTGCGAGCGCTGGCGCTTGACCACACGGGAACTGCGGGCAACGCGGCAGACCCGAATTACGACAGGATGTACGCAGGTTTAGAGTCAGCGGACGGCAATATGGCGGTTGTGTCGAATCCGGACGTGAGCGCCCAGAAGAAATCATCGGGGCAGTTCAATATCGACCTTCGTGATTTCAGCGATGCAGGTGTGAACGTGCAGAACGTGGTTTATCTGTACCTTGGCTTTGGAATCCAGTGCAACCCGCAACCGGGCACGCCCGGCGGCGAGGGTGTTGTGAAGTTCGACAACATTCGGGTGTATCCGCCGAGATGCGTTGGTCACCCGGGCGGTGTGCCGTACTACGGGCAGCTTGGTGATTTGAACGGCGACTGTACGGTCGATATCAAGGACATGAAGATGCTGTCGAACCACTGGCTTAAGGTAGATCGGCTCACGGGTGTTCCCGTAGCTGTTGCAGACGACGACCCGAATATGATGGCCCGGTGGGAGTTCGAGGGCGATTACCTGAACGACCCGTGCGGCAGAATGGGCACTGCAGCAGACGGCACGCCTTATGGCGAGCCGAACATCGTGGTTGACGAAACCCGGCCTGAGTCGCTGCCGGGCAACCAAGTTGTGTATTTCGACCAGGATTTGGACACTGTTGACGGCAACGACTATGTGATGTGCGGCACGTGGGGTGGTCGCGACGGCGACGCCAACTTCGCCGGCAAGTCGTACACCCTTATGGTCTGGCGGAATCAGACGCAGCAGTCAGCCCTGGGGGACGGCTGGTCGGATATGCTCAGCATGGGCGAGTCCGCCATGAAGCTGGAGATGGGTATGATTTGGCTCCAGAGGCAGGTACACTCTGTGAGCAGCGGCGTAGTCGCGGTTTCAGATGCGCTGCTGGACTTCGATACGTGGTATCACGTTGCCGCGACCTACGAGAAGCTGCCGGATGTCAACGGCGGTATCGCCCGCCTGTACATCGACGGGCGTTTGGCAACAGAGGAAGTAGACGGCAACGAGATAGCGTACGTGCATTCGGTAGACCCGACTTACGCCCCGAACTGGTGCATCGGCGCTCAGGACTACGAGGGCAGCGAGAGCGATGTGCCTACTCCCTTCCGTCGTCGCATCGACCGTGTGTACTACGGCTACCTTGACGACGTTCGTATATATGACCGGCGGTTGAGCGAGGAAGAGATTATGTGGTTGGCCGGCAAGAGAGCACCTTCGAAGAACTACTACGCGATTTTGCCGCCTGCATCCTATGCGGACACCTACAGTCCCGAGCCGAAGGGCCAGAAGATAATCAACTTCAAGGATATGGCAAAAATGGCTCAGGAGTGGCTTGAGTCGGCCCTCTGGCCGGTTATACCTTAGCGGTATGACGATTTAGCTGTTTTGTGATTCAGCAGTCCGGGGCCTCCCCTCAGGGGAGGCCCCGGTTGTTTATACAAACACTAAGTATGACTATATTTAGGGAAAATTCTCGAGATAAAAATTCTTGACATCCTTTTGGGTTCGGATTAGTGTGCCAAGTTCAGTCGTCCACGTGTGACGGCGGTGGAAGATGTGTTAAGCTTTGTTGGAGGTTTTTGTGGCTAAAGATTTGGCACGTGAGCTAATCAATGCAGGGGTCCATTTCGGCCACAGCGCTAACCGCTGGAATCCCAGGATGGCCCCTTTTATTTTCGCCAAGCGCGGCAAGATTCATATCATCGACGTCAAAAAAACGCTGAAGGGTCTTCTGATTGCCAGAAAGCTGATTGGAGAGGTCGTCAGCTCGGGCAGGGACGTTGTTTTTGTGGGTACAAAACGCCAGGCGCAGAAGGCGGTTGAAGCATCGGCGAAAAAGTGCGGGATGCACTATGTTGTGCAGCGCTGGCTCGGTGGAACACTGACCAACTTTCGGACAATTCGCTCCCGCCTTCAAAGATTAGAGCAGCTCGAAGCAATGCAGCAGAGCGGGACTCTGCAGAGCGAGAGCAAGAAACAGGCATCGCGGCTCAAACGCGAGATGCGCAAGATTAAGGGCAACCTCGAGGGCATCCGGAAAATGTCGCGTTTGCCGGGTGTGGTGGTTGTAGTCGATGCGAGAAAGGAATACCTTGCCTTGCGCGAAGCGAAGAAGCTCGGTATTGCCACGGTCGGCATTATCGATACGGATTCGGACCCCGATTCTGTGGATGTGGCGATACCGGCAAACGACGATTCGATACGGGCGATTGATTTGATACTCAACGAATTGGCGGATGCGGTGGCAATCGGCAGGACGATGGCGCCGGTACAGCAGCAGAGCAGGCCGAGACCGAAACGAACTCGCTCGCGAAGGACTGTTCTGGCCCGCGCCGAGAAGCATGAAGATGAGTCAGAGCCGGTTGTCGCCGTTGAGAACAAGGACGCTGAGAGTACGCAGGGCGTCTCCGGCGAGAATGGCGTTGAGCTCCACGAAAGCGTTTCCGCCGAGCAAAGCGGTGAACAGGGCGAACCGGATGCCTGAAAGGTTACGGCTGAACAGGTTGGGCACACCGGGTTAAAGATAATCGCTTCTGAGTCGAACTGACGGCGGATACACAATTGACGGCAAAATTTAACAGACAGGAGCTTTCGATATGGCGGAAATTTCGGCTGCGACGGTAATGAAACTTCGCAGGATGAGCGGCCAGGGGATGATGGACTGCAAGAAGGCGCTGCAGCAGGCAAACGGAGACATCGACGAGGCAATGGCCGTATTGCGCAAGAAGGGCCTTGCGACCCTGTCTAAACGCGCCGAACGCGAAACCTCAGAGGGTCTCGTTATCGCTGCAAAAGGCAGCAAATGGGCTTCACTTGCCACGCTGTGCTGTGAAACTGATTTTGTCGCCAGGAGCGAGGATTTCACAGCCGCTGTTGACCTTTTTGGAGATTATGTGGCCAAATGCAAGGCCGATAGCGGCGCAGATAACCTCCGGGAAACGGAAATTGACGGTAAAAAATTATCGGAAGTCATCGCCGAAACAGTCAGTAAAACAGGCGAGAAAGTGCAGATAGGCGACTACGAAAAATATGTGCTCGACGAGCCGGGACTGATAGGCACGTACATCCACTTCAACGGAAAAGTCGGTGCTATGGTTCATATCGCCACCAGTGACGAAAACGTAGCCGCCGCCGGTCAGCTTGGGCAGGCGGCGGCTGATATAGCAATGCACATTACCGCCATTAAACCGCTGACGCTGGACAGAAACGGCGTGGATGCCGAGACGGTTGAGCGGGAGAAGAGCATCTTCGCGGCGCAAATTAAAAATAAACCGCCGCAGATAATCGAAAAAATCATAGAAGGCAAGATGAAGAAGTTTTACTCCGAGAACTGCCTCCTGGAGCAGCCCTTTGTCAAAGACGACAGCAAAACGGTTGCGGATGTCCTCTCGGAGGCGGCCAAGTCAGCCGGCGGCGAGGCGAATATCAAAAGGTTCGTTCGCTTCGAGGTTGGATAGGAACCTGTGTCTTTAAAATCAAAGAACGGATTAGATGCCAGAGAGCAGGTACAAGCGGGTGCTGTTGAAACTTTCCGGGGAGAGTTTTTGCAGGACAGACGGATTCGGGATAGAGGCCGAGCCCCTGGAATCGTTGGCCCAGCGCGTATCTGAAACAAGCCGGGCCGGCCCACAGGTGGCCGTCGTTGTCGGAGCGGGCAATTTCCTTCGAGGCCAAAGCTTTTCTCAGGTAAGCGGCATACCGAGAAACACCGCCGATTATATGGGGATGCTTGCCACGATAATCAACGCCTGTGCTCTCCAGGAGACGCTGGAGAAGCAGGGCCGGGAGACAAGGGTTCTCAGTGCGATTGAGGTGCCGGCCTTATGCGAACGCTTTATACGCAGGCGCGCACTGCGGCACCTGGAACGCGGAAGAACTGTAATATTGGCCGGCGGAACCGGAAATCCTTTCTTTACCACGGATACCTGTGCGGCGCTGCGGGCCTCGGAGCTGGATGCGGACCTGCTCATAAAGGCAACAAAGGTTGACGGCGTTTACAGCGACGACCCGGAGAAAAACCCCGGCGCAAAACTATATCAGAAGCTGTCGTACGACGATGTGCTGAAGAAAAATCTGCGGATAATGGACCATTCGGCAATAAGTCTTTGCCGTGAGAATAACATTCCGATTATAGTTTTGAACATATTCAAGGCCGGCAACATAACCAGGGCCATTTGCGGCGAGCAGGTCGGGACATTAATCTGTTAACAGCAGAGGTTGTTATGCCTGTAAAACAGATTGTCGATGAGATTGACAGCAGGATGAAAAAGGCGGTGGAAGTTCTGTATGACGAGATGAAAGGCATTCGCAGCGGCAGGGCTTCGACCGGCCTGGTCGAGAATATCAGGGTCGATTATTACGGCAGCAGCACGCCGATGAAACAGCTTGCAGCTCTC
>CAYMYK010000226.1:0-4698 GCA_964394625.1 uncultured Pirellulales bacterium | reverse complement strand
AGTCACCAGCGGCGAACGTCGCCTCGTTCAGTGCGCTCCAGTTGCCCCCGCCGTAATCCGCTCGCGCCTTCAGCGTAAGCGAATTGTTGATAGTCACACTCGAACCGGTCGTACCGTAGTCTATGGGCTCCGAACCATCGGTCGTATAATAAATCGTCCCACCGCCGCTTATCGTCACAGAACCACCCGCATTTATCTCACCGCCCTGCTGGCTGAACTCCGGCGCAGGGTAACTGGCGCTCGGATACGAACCGTCCGCCCTGAACTTGTCTATCGCATCGCTCGTTCGATTCGGAAAGTAAGGCCCATACCACCCTGACGTTGGGTGTTCGGGGTTCACCATCCGGTCCCGCTCGTTGTCCCAGTAAGCAGGCGTAAACACCACCGGAAAGTTTGCATCCTTGAAATCCTGGATAAAGTCGCCCCAGCGGCCCGATTCGCCCAGAATCGCCTCCTCTATCCGCTCTGCCCGTACCTCGTAGCGGTCAATGTTCTTCTGCTCAGTCAGCCGCCCGTCGTTGAACAACAGCTTATGGATATGGTCGCCAAGCAGGCGATTGTACTCGGCGTTGCCGTGCAGCCGGTTGTGTATGTATCCCGGTCCCCAACCTGTATAAGTGCCAAACGGAACGCTGTGATGGTTCTGAGGCGACAGCATCGATATCTCTGCATCCCAGGTGTAGAATGTCCAGAGTGTTGCCGGCGACTCGTTAACATCTCCTCTCGTGCTGCCGGCATACCAGTTCTTCGCACCCCAGTCCCAGTTCGAGACAAACGCATTGTACACGATGTAATCACAGAACGCAGCAACATCAAGATAGTATTGAAGCTGGTCGTAATCCTCCGCCGAAATCGGACGCTCAAAGTCGTACCCGTCAAGCATGCTCCACATATAATCCCAGGTGTCCTGCTCGCCCGCCTTCAGCTCTACGCCGCCAAAGGCGTCCCCATCTTCCATTCTGCCTCTAATGACACCCTCTATAATGTCGTACTCCTCGCGCTCGCCGCCCAAGTGTTCAGCCAGGAACGCATCGTCAGATCGCTCACTTGCCTGATACACTCCCCAGTAAAGCCCGTTGATATAGACATGAACGAATCTCGAATCCGGCGAAAGATAACCCATATCCCGAAAACTGTCCTGTGCAAAAGTGTCTCTCAGGTACTGGCCCTCATACGCACGACCCGTGTCAAGCCAGCTCCAGTGATAGTTCGCCCTCAGAGAAAGATTATTCTGTCTGTCCGAACCCGTGTTTTCATAAAGCCCAAATTCAAGTGTCGAAGGACCAAATTCGCCCTTGAAAAACACTCGCAGCGAGTGCTTGTAGTTTAAGTCGGGGGTTCGACTCTGATTGCCCACAATCCGCAACCCTGCGTTTATCTGGAAACCCTCGCCCGTGCACGGGTCAAAGTACTCCACCGAAACCGGTCGCTCCCAGTATCTGCCCTCTTCAGGAACGTGGTACTCCCACGGATTTGAGTAAATTCCCGTCTGCGGGCTGAACAAATGCTTCATATCCGTCACTAATGAAATCGTCGGTATCGCCTTCATCGCTCCCTCAAATGCGCTGCTATACGTCGGGTCGTCAATAACAACCTCCGGATCCATCCCGTAATCACCGACCACCCAGCCGCCGTACCTGTCCTCCCAATTCAAAGGAAAACCCCTCGAATACGCACTGCCGTCGCTCTGCGTCTTTACGTCATCGAGGAAGATATAAGTAGCGGTATTGACAACGCTGCCTTTGTAGCCCGGCTTGAACGCCGCAGCACGCAGACACGTCGTCGTACTAATCTGAATCCGCACAGCCGGGTTATACTCGGTGCCCGCCGTCTCGTTCGGCTCATTTCCATCGGTGGTGTAGAATATCTCGGCCTCACCGTCGTCACAGAAAAGTTCCACCTCGAACGGGCTGTTGTAAAAGCCATGTACGTGGCTTATCTCCGGCTCATCGACAAGGCCCGCATAGCCGGCTGAATTCTCTGCTCCGGGCGTCGGGATGCCCATATAAATCCAATCATCGTTATTATTGGGGTCCCGGCCAAACGAGATATTACCGACCTGTTCGCCGTAGCTAAGGCCGTTTATCATATTGCCGTCTTGCTCGAACAACCCCGCGTCCTCGCCAGATTTCGAGAGTTGGAACGGAAGATGCAGTGGCCCGTCAGCCTCATCGTCGTCCGCCCAAAGCAGCAGATATTCCCCAGCCGCTATCATCGTCTCCGCTGGTGCATCGCCGGGTATCTGCCATTTGTTCGGCTCATTCAAATCGTCGGTGACATACATCCCGCCGATATCTACCGCCGAGTCTGTGCCGTTATAGATTTCAATCCAGTCGTCGTAATCGCCCTGCTCATCCGCTATCACATCGCTGTTCGACGCCATAAGCTCGTTTATCACTAATCCCGTCTGGCCGCCAAGCCACGTCCAGTTCGCCGCCAGGATAGCAAAGTCCGCCCAGTTCACCCCGTTTATTCCGTCAAGGTCTGCGCAATTCGGCCCCGAGCAGCCCGAATCCAGCCACTGCTCGAAGAACATATTGGCGTCCTGCCAGTCCACTATCGTGTCCCCGTTCAAATCACCCGTCCCGCAGTTCGGCTCCTCTTGCGCCGCCGGCGCAAAAGTCGCAACCGAGTGCGCCAACCGAACTGCTGAAAAATAACTGAATTGCCAGCCCACCGTTGTCAACCTCACCGTTGCCACCGGCTTTGTGCTGCCGGCCCCTGTAGAGCTGGAAGGACCACCATAGCCAACATCCCAGCGCTTGCTCATATCCCCGGCCGTATCGAACAAGTGCCCGCTGTCCCCGCAGCCCACTACGTCAACAACCCATGCACCATCACTCAAAGTCGGAATGTTGGTGGTGATATTGCTCAGACCGGTGTTCCAATTCGTCGCAACCGACTCCGGCCCCTGTTGGGCCGCTCCTCTCAGAGAAATCGCACCGGCGTTCCTGTTGCTCACATTGCCCGCATACGTTACCGTGACCGTATCGCTGCCCACAGGAGGTGCCACCAGAAAGTACAAGCCGGTTCGCATAATAGTAACGCTCCCCACCGTGACCGTTGACCCGCCAACGAGCGTCATACTCGCCCCTCCGTACGTTACAGAACTCACCGTCATATCAGCCGGACTCGGGTCTTCAGCCGCCAGCCCCACCACGAGAATCCTGTTATCTCCAGCCCCCACAGTGTGCGAGAAGCTCAGAGTCGCTTCGGCGCCCACATCGTTCGCAGAACTGACGCCGTCAAGCTCAATAGCAGCGCCGGCGACCCCCGAACCAAGAAATGCCAATGACAGCACAATCAGAACGTTCAAACTCCTGGATTTGCCGATTCTCATTCATAAGCTCCTAAATTAACTTTACCGGCGCAACCTCGGCAACAGGCAGGAATGATTACAGAATGTGAACCCGTACAAATACACCACCCTTTCCCGACCTCAGGCCAGCTACCGTATGAAGGGTCCTGCCGAGGCACAGCTTGCAGGTCAAAAACCTACAACACCCATTATGCCCTATTTTACCATCCCGAGTCGGCTGAGTCAATACTTTTTGCCCGCACAGCCGTCATCCGGCGGCGCAGCGCCACCGCTGAGAACCGTTTATTGCGTGTGTTTGTCAAATCTCGCTGTGTACTTAGACCGTTGCCCCCTGCGTAATCTGCCTGGCCAGAAGCTCCAGCGAGGCATGCATAGCCGGGTCGGTCTTGCGCAGCTTATCAATCTTACTGCAGGCGTGCATAACCGTGGTATGGTCGCGTCCGCCGAGATGTCCCCCAATCTCCTCTAAGCTGTGCTTCGTCAGGTTTCTCGCCAAATACATGCAAATCTGACGCGGCTCGGCAATGCTCTTGCTTCGTCTCTTGCTCTGCATGTCTGCCAGGCGGACGTTGTAATGCCTCGTGACCACCTCAATTATATCGGTGATACTTATATGCCTGCTCAGTTGCTCGAGCTTATCCTCAAGCGCCACCCGCGCAAGCTCAATCGTGATATCCTCACCACTGGTCATCGCCACTGCGTAAATCGTGGTAAGAGCACCCTCCAGCTCGCGGATATTGGCATAAACCCTGCGAGCGACGTATTCGGCAATCTCGTCGCTGATGCTCAGCCCGCGCAGATGGGCTTTTTTTTGCACGATTGCCGCCCGCGTCTCATAGCTCGGAGGGTCGATTCTCACCACCAGGCCCCAGTTGAACCGGCTGATAAGACGCTCCTCAAGAGACGGTATCTCACCGGGCGGGCTGTCCGCACTCAAAATTATCTGCCTGCCGTTGCTGTAAAGAGCGTTGAACGTGTGGAAAAATTCCTCCTGGCTCTGCTCTCGCTCACGCAGAAACTGAATGTCGTCAATCACAAGTGTATCGACGGAGCGAAACTGACTCTGAAACCCGAGCACATCGCCCACTTCAATGGCACGAATGAACCTGTTGACAAAACCCTCGCAGCTAAGAAACTGTATGACCGCTCCACTGAACCTGCGTTTTGTCTCGCAGCAGACCGCATGGAGCAGATGCGTCTTGCCGAGGCCGCTGTTACCGTAAATAAAAAGGGGATTGTAGGTAGTGCCCGGCGACTGGCTCACCGCCACGCAGCTTGCGTTAGCAAGCCGATTACTCGGGCCGACGACGAAATTCTCAAAAGTGTAATCGGGATGCAGACCAAATTGACCGTCGGCCCCGCGTCGGACGCCCTCGCCT